>NZ_AP025032.1:4116250-4422500 GCF_019973775.1 Aureimonas sp. SA4125
AACAGATCGACGCTCGACCGCAGCACCTTGAACGGCGGCGCGGCGTCGTTGGGGAACTTGCGTTGAAGCGCAGCAATGCGTTTTGAAACGCCACGTCCGCCTTCCGCGGCTACATAGACCACCATCATGCCGGCGGAGTGCATGTCTGCCCAAGGGCGACCCGAGGCAACGTGGTAGGCAAGATCCATCGCGACGAACGTCTTGCCTGTATTGCTCTCGCCGTACAGGATCGACATGGCGCCTTGATCCAGCAGGCCTTTTATCAGCGGCTTGGCGGAACTTTGCATCGCGACCGCTGCGAGGTCTGCGAAATCATCGAAGCTAAACCGCTTCTTGCCTGTCGGGTCTAAGGCAGCGGTTGGCGTTGGCGTGTCGGTTTCGCCGTCCTTTAGCTTCTCGAACAACTTAGTGCCGATGTAGCTGTCGTAAACCGCCGCGCCCTCGTCGCCGCCATGCTTCCTGGCGTTCTTGAAAAGCCATCGCGCCCCGATAGAATGTGGCGGCTTCAGCGAGTTCCAAACCTGGTCCGCTTTGTCGTAGTCGTAGTCTCCACGTTCCCACCGCGACGCCCACCCGTGGAATATTTCTCGACCGCTTTCCAAATCGTCGGCGCACGCCGCACGCAGTGCCAACCCAAAACGCACCATGTCGTCGCGACGCGGAAACAGTTCAGATGAATTCGGGATCGTGACGACGGCCTGACGTATCAGCTCGATGTCGCCCTTGAGTGCTTCCTGGTCGAGGTTGCTGCGATCCACGGGCAGGCTTCCCGTCGATCTCGTCGCCGCCGGCAGCTTCGCGCGTTGCCGATCGAGAAACGCGTCGACCTGATCGTGCGTCACCAGCGTGAGCTTGTCGCGAGGTACGATCGGTCTGCGCCACTCGTAGGGCTTGCCGGTCTTCGGATGGATGCCCTGCACGACCATCTGCTTCTGTTGCGCCAGCACCTCGATGCGGTTCTCGCCGTCCGGCCCTTCGAACGTGACGCTGGTGAACAGGAGCGGCTCGTCGACCTGGTAGACAAGCGCTCGCTTCGGCCACGATCCGACGCGCAGCGGCGCGGGGCCGAACGCCTCCAGCGCGTCCCGCTCGATGGCATTGGCGGTCGCTTCGTCGGTCGCGTCGATGTCCAAGAGGCAGAGGCCCCCGTCATCAACGAGCCCAACGCCGGCGCCAGACGCGAACCAAGGGTCGAGATCAGCTTCGGTCGTTTCTCGCGTTTGCCAGTTCTTCAAACCCATCCACCGGCCGTCACTTCCGCGGATGCCTGGCGCCTTGCCGCGAGGATCCTTGCCGGCATCGACGCTCCTTTGGAGTACACTGTTCTCGTAGAGCGGCGCGCCGGGCGGCACGATCGGGATGATCGACTTGTAGCCGAGATCCCAAAACTGACGAAAGGCGTTCGCCGGCGAGGCGCAATCGCCAGCGCCATCGAGCACGGTCCGGGAGACCTCGAGTACCTGCGACGACTTGGCGGTGGCGGCTTCGTCCGCGGGTGGTCGAGAACGGTCGCCGAGGACGTCGCCGAAAACTTGCCCGCTTGGGGCTTCGGATGCTATGTTTTCCACTGTGCTCAATACCTTTCGCGGCGCTGCTGGCTCGTACCCGGCGGCGCCGTTTTCTATTTCAAGCCACCGATGATCAGGCGCAGTTTCGGCCGGCCATGCGGAGCCGGGCGCGAGCGGAGCAAGGCGTCCACGCTGTCGGCGCAGATAACGGCTCGGCCATCACGCTTGACGGCGCGAAGGCTGCCGTCGGTGATGCGGTCGTAGGTCCATGAGACTGATCGCCCGCACCGCCGGGCGGCCTCTGCGGGCATCAGGAAGTCTTCGGTGCTGGTCGGCACGATGGCGAGAGGGTGAGACACGGCAGGCTCCTGGTCGAGGGGTGGGCCTGTCACCTTGCCGATCCAAAATGCGCGATTACAGCCGGCTACATCGGCTTGGAAATCGCGCGTCACGCCGCTGGCAGTGCGTACGGCATGAGCGCGCCGCGCTCGCCGAGGAAATCCAGTTCCCTTTCGAGACTGCGTAGAAGGCCAGCCTTTTCGTCGATCGCATGCGCCAGATCGGCGCCTCGGTAGTGCTTCAGCCAAGGGTGCTTGGCAGCACGGACGCGAATGCGTTCGGTCGCAAGCCAGAGGTTCCAGCTTCGCGTGAATTCCAGTTCGAATTCACGCGAAGATCGCCCCAGAAAGAAATTCTGAAACGACTTGCTCGCCCGGTGCACATGATTCCGGTCCAAACCTTTCCGTCGGCTGCCGACGTTGAGTAGCCGAGCGGCGGCGGTCGGCGAATGTCCGCAAGCCATGCACGCCATGGCGAGGATACGCTTATCGCGCGACGGCCGCGGGAACGGCGGCCGGCTCGCGACGTGCTCGTCGAGAATGCAGTAGAGCGCGAACCATCCGGCGCGCATCTCCTTCATCAGCAACAGCAAGGCGGGCGACGGGTTCTCGATCGCGTCTTGAGGCAAACCGGCTTGTCGCAGCCTATCGTGCAGCACTTCCTCCTGCCGCCTTTCACGCCACCGCAGATACGGATTGTTTCGCTCGGCCCATTCTCGATAAGCCGGGTGCATGTCGTCCGTCATCTCGACCGGCCCGGAGGCGAAAGACGGGTCGACGTCATCGTCGCGCATCGCGGTGCCGACGTCGTGAAACTCGTAGACGGTTCCCGGGGCCGGGCTGGCGGCAAAGACTACGTAGTTTCCTGTGTGTGGCGGCATCGTTAGGCTCCCGAGACAGAACAAGTGCTGACGTTCGTCCCTTGGCGACCGGTCTCGCCACGGAAGCACCGCTCGACGTCGATTTGTACGGGTAGAAACCGGGGATCGATCAGCACTTCCGCCTCGCCGCGCTCGGTGAAGGCGGCAAGCACGATCGCTCTCGGAACGCGTGTCGAGGCGATGACCGGGTGCAGGTTGCGTATGGCCCGATGGCCGCGAGCAAAGCCTTCGGCCACGTTCCTGTCGAGCGTCCAGGAAACTCCCCTCACTCGGCGTCGAGCGCAGCCGCGGTGGATGGTGATCATGGCGGGGAGCCTGTCATAAAGGCGAGCGTCATCTGGCGCTGCGAACAACCGCCAAGGGGCCGACCGGGATCGCAGAATTCGCACGAGCTGACGCTGGTTCGCCCAAGTCCGATCGCAGCACGGCCAAGCGGCAGCGAACGCGGGCCAGAAGACGGGTCCAGGCTCATGTCGCAGAAGACGGACAAGAACTCCTAGACGATCGGCGCTGGTGATACCGGGGGCCGTGAGCGTTTGGCGAAGCTGCTCGGTCTTCGCGTAATCCAACGCGGTCATGTCCGGCCGCCTGCTGTGCGAGCGCCGGCATTCACCCACTCGCGATAGGCACGCACGGTCGAACGTGGCCGGCCTTCGATGTAGATCGTTGCCGGACCTCGCCCCTCCCGGCGCCACTTCTTGAAGGCATCGACGGTAAAACCGCTGAGGCATGCCTTCTGCCGATCCGTTAGGAGCGCCTCGTCAGGCAGCTGCGAAAGGTCCGGCGCGGACGCCGCTGCGAATTTCAGTGTGGTGGCTGAACTGTAAGCGTCATCCCGGCTCCACCTTTCGCGCTGTGGCCTGACAGGCGAGTCTGACGATCTTGAAGAGGATCGTTCTGTGTCTGGATTTGACATTACGCTTAAGCCGATGCGCCGGGTCGAGGTGATCAACGGGGCTGGGGGACGGCGTCGCTGGTCGGCGGACGACAAGGCACGGATCCTGGAGGAGACCTTGGTGTCAGGCGCGGCGGTTTCGGAAGTGGCCCGTCGGCACGGGCTATTGCCGCAGCAGATTTTTGGGTGGCGGCGTGAGGCACGCCGTGTGTTCGATGCGGGCTCGGCGGCCTCGCCGGCTTTCGTGCCCGTCATCGTCGAACCGCCCTCGAGTGTCGTGCCGCACAATTCGCCGAAGCCGCCGCGCCGCAAGCGGGCTGCGGCTCGAAGCGGCGGCGGGATCGAACTGGAGCTCTGTGGCGTCGTTGTTCGCATTGGCCCCGACGCGAGCCCAACGACGATAGCGGCGGTGATCTCGGCGCTGAAGTGTGGTTCGTGATCGGGCCGACGGGCGCGGTCCGGGTGATGGTGGCAACCAAGCCCGTCGACTTCCGCAAGGGCGCGGAAGGACTGGCGGCGCTGGTGCGCGAGACGATGGGCGCCGATCCATTCTCGGGCACGGTCTACGTCTTCCGGGCCAAGCGGGCCGACCGGATCAAGCTGGTATTCTGGGACGGCACCGGCGTGGTGCTGGTCGCCAAGCGGCTGGAGGACGGCCAGTTCCGCTGGCCGAAGGCCCAGGACAGCGTCATGCACCTGACCGCGGCGCAGCTATCGGCGCTGCTCGAAGGCCTCGACTGGCGCCGAGTCCACGAGGTCCAGACCAGCCGCGTCCCGTCGTCATCAGGCTGACCTCTGGGGACACAAAAGCCTGTTGCCGCAGGCGTTGGGAGGTGATTCACTTCTGGCATGACACCCGCTGCCGACACGCTTCCCGACGATCCCGGCACGCTCAAGGCGATGCTGATCACCGAGCGTCTGCGGGCTGAACGTCTCGAGCAAATCATCAAGGAATTGCAGCGCCACCGCTTCGGACGCCGGGCCGAGACGCTGCCGGAAGATCAGCTTCTGCTGGGCCTCGAAGAGGTCGAGCAGGCCGCAGCCGATGACGAGGCGGCCGCAGAGGCCGCGGCTCCGGACGTTCGGACAGAGCGCGCCGCCAAGCGCCGGGCAAATCGAGGCTCGCTGCCTGCCCACCTGCCTCGGATCGAGATGGTCGTCGACATCGAGGACAAGGCCTGCCCGTGCTGCCGCCATGCCCTGCATGTCATCGGCGAGGACGTCGCCGAGCGGCTCGACATCGTGCCGGCCCAGTTCCGGGTGCTCGTCACCCGTCGGCCCCGCTATGGCTGCCGGGCCTGCGAGGGCGTTGTCGTCCAGGCGCCGGCGCCGGCACGGCTGATCGAGGGCGGCATGCCCACCGAGGCTACCGTCGCCCACGTCCTCGTCTCCAAATTTGCCGACCATCTGCCGCTCTATCGCCAGGCGCAGATTTACGCCCGCCAGGGCGTCCATCTCGACCGCTCGACGCTCGCCGACTGGGTCGGTCGAGCTGCCTTCCTGCTGCGTCCCATCCACGAGCGGCTGTTGGGCCACCTCAAGGCATCATCGAAATTATTTGCTGACGAGACCACGGCGCCGGTGCTCGATCCCGGTCGCGGCCGGACAAAGACCGGGCAGCTCTTCGCCTATGCCCGGGACGATCGGCCATGGCAGGGCGGCGACCCGCCCGCCGTTGCCTATGTCTATGCGCCCGACCGCAAGGCCGAGCGGCCCATCGCCCATCTCAAGGGGTTTGCCGGCATCCTCCAGGTCGACGGCTATGGCGGCTACAAGGTGCTGGCCGAGAAAGGGGATGTCCGGCTCGCCTTCTGTTGGGCGCATGTCCGCCGACGGTTCTACGAACTCGCCGCCGCCGGCCCCGCACCGATCGCGGCCGAGATGCTGGAGCGCATCGCTGCGCTCTACCGGATCGAGACCGAGATCCGGGGACGACCGGCCGAGGTCCGCCGTCACGCACGCCAGGAAAGAACGAGGCCCGTCCTCGACGCGATCGAGCTATTCCTGCGCGAGAAGCTCGCGCTCATCAGCCAGAAGACCAAGCTCGCCGAGGCGATCCGCTACACGCTCTCACGTTGGGAAGGCCTTTGCCTCTTTACAGGCGACGGCCGTGTGGAAATCGACAACAACACCGTCGAGCGCTCGATCCGCCCGCTGGCCCTGACCCGTAAGAACGCCCTGTTCGCAGGCTCCGACGGCGGGGCCGGCCACTGGGCCGTCATCGCTTCGCTGATCGAAACCTGCAAGCTCAACGGCGTCGATCCACAGGCCTACATGACCGCCGTCATCACGCTGATCGTAAAGGGCCATCCCAACAGCGGCATCGATGATCTCATGCCATGGCAGTTTAGGCCCACGGACGCGCTCGCCGACGTGGCTTGAGGACGACGCTTACGCTGAACTGTCCATCGTTTCCGTCCGTGTTCATCGGCTGACATGACGGACAGTAGTCGCCGGTACACCGACGCTAAAATTAGGGCCCAGATTTTTCGCCTAATCCTTTGTTCCTCTTTGTTGAAAATCGAAAAGTCAAATCGGCGATCGGATTCGGCGCATGCGTCGGCGGATTGTCTCTACAGAGACTAGGTGACCGCGTTCCGCTTCAAGCTTTGCTGCAAGGGCTGCTCCACCCTTTTTCCCACGGTTTGCGATAGCTTGAACGATCAGCAGGTTGTCGTCGTAGCCACTATCTTGCGGGACGGGAGGCATGTCCTGCACAAGCGTTTCAGCATCCTTGACGGGCCGACCCATAATCCGCCCTCTTCGCGTAAGCTTCGTTTTCAACCTGGGGCGCTTTGGCTTCCGAGGCTTCAAGCCATTGCTCCCTCACAGGTGCCACAATGGACTTCTTTGCTCATACGAATGCCCCCTGCCCCGCCTCGGCCACTCGTCGAGTCTCCTCGGTCGAGACGATCGCCTCGACATGCTCCGCCCAAGCGACGAATGCCCGACGGACCGGGTCTGCGGCTGGGTCGCGGTTGTAGATGGCGACGAGATCAGCCCGCGCGTGACCGAGGGCGAGCTCGGCGGTCTCCGTATCGATGCCGAGCCGCGACAAACCGGTCCGGAAAGTCCTCCGGAGATCGTGGATGTGGAAGGTGACGCCCGACTGAGCATTAATCCGGTCGGTGATTTGCGTCCAGCCGCTAATCAGGCCGCCTGTCCGCGGCGAGGCAAAGACGAGATCCGAGCGGGCGTCGACGGAGCATGCGTCGAGTAGCGTGGCGAGCGCGCCGGCAATCGGCACCTCATGGCCACGCCCCTGTTTTACGAACACAGCGGGCAGCCGGATCAGTGCTGCCTCTCTATCGATCATGCCACGCGTGAGGCCAGCGCCTTCACCTCGTCGGCAGCCCGTCAGGATCCAGAAGCGCACCAGGCGGCCGTTGACGGTCCCCGGGTCGGCCGCCCGCCAAACCTTCACCAGATCCTCGTCGGGCAGGGCGCGGCCGTGCTCAGCCTTTGCAACGCGATCGGCGCGGGTCGCACGTTCCTTCCGATGGCCGGCAAGGGGGTTGGATGGGATTACCTGCGCTTTGGCCACGCACCACGTTAGGAAGGCCCTGCAACGAGCCCGGAAATCTCTGCCGGCACCGACCCGACTAGCCTGCTCGAGCTTTTCGATGATCTTGGCGTATTCGGCTCCAGTGATCGTGCGGATGTCTCGGGCCAAAAGGTGCTTCATCTTCGTTCGTAAGTTCCGGGTGTGAAGCTCGGCCCCCACATAGCTGCGGCGGATCAGGTCTTTCTCATAGCGGTCGATCAAGTCGGCCAGCTTGGAGCGCTCGACATCGCGGCCTTCCTTACGCTCGGCAAGCGGGTCTTCCCCACGGGCGATTTTCCCAAGGGCGATCCTCGCGAGCGTGCGCGCCTCGGCCGTCGTCCTGATCGTTGTGGGCGTGCCCAATTTCATGCGCTTAAAGGTCCCTGCCCTACCGCTTCCGACTGGCCGGTAAGCGAGGATCCACGACTTTCCGCCGGGCCTTAAACGGACGCCAAAACCCGTTACGTCCGTGTCCCACGCGACAATGTCCGACTTGCCGGTCGGCAACACCAACTGAGCTACGTAGGCATCTGTCAGTCGGGATTTCAGCAATAGCAGATTCCTCTGGGCAGCACATGGGCAGCACCGTTTCGGTAACCGACCGGACTCTTCCATAACCCACAATAGCCCAATTACGTCAGTAAAGACAGGTTTTTAGGAGACTTCATATTCCCCTCTATAAACCCCAGTAATCCCTCCCAGATGATTTTGGTAATGGAGAGGTCGGGAGTTCAATCCTCCCTCGCAGCACCATCCTCGTCCTTCCGTTCGCGTCTGGCGACAGCGGCGCCAATCTTCCAACTGCATGGACCATCGCGCTTCGGGCAAGGCCTAGCCCGGCAGATGATCGGGCATCAGTCCGATACCGGCTCGGCGCAGGGGGTGAGGCCGCAAGCTTGAACCTCCGTCCCCATCCACCGTCGCGGCACCGCCGGGAGCAGCCCAGCAGGTCACCGCCCTACCCTTGACGGTGTCGTCTGGGGGGCAGGCCTTCCGGATAATGAAGGTCGCGGGGAACGCTCCGGCACTTTTTCGCCCGCATCAAGCCGACGAACTCCCCGCGCCGGGGCGGTCGCGCGGCATGTCACGCTGGATCAGCGCCGCGCTATTGGCCCCTGCCCGACGCGGCATTGAAGCTGAATAGTGAGAACAAGCAGGCTTAGACACAGTCGATGTTCCTGCCGTCCTTCCGATTCTGAAAATTGATCTCGATCGACAATGGAATCACGTTTGCAGAAAAGCTGCCGCGGGCCATGATGACGTGATTCGATGCGCGGATTTTGATTCCGGGGCAGTTGGCAGAAGCGGAGGCGCAAGGCGACCCACACAGGGTTTCGTGATTCGGGGTGAGTATTTGGTTGATCGCTGGAGCAAAATGACCTTCATGGCATCGCTCCCTTGCTGTGGACCCTTTCCGGACATCGGAAGGGCCGTCGAGGCACTCGGCCTCCCAGAATGCGCTCCGAGACCGGACCGCGTGAACGGCGGCATGCGAGCAAGCGGTGATCCGACCGCCGGCACCGCGGTGCCGCGATGAGCCTGGCCTTGCGGTTGTCCATGGCCATGGTGTGCCTGACAGCGGCGACGACCCTGACCGCCGGCGTGATCGTCTACCGGCAGAGCACGGCGGCCGCGCTCCCGCTGGCCCTCGATGCCCTGCGCTCGCACACGGCTCTCCTGGCGGACGACTTGCTCGGCTATGTCGACGTGGCGCGCGAGGACCTCCTCGTCATGGCGCAGAGCCCGGCCGTCCGGGAATATGCCGATGAGGCCGAAAAAGCATCGCCCGTTCAGGGCTGGCACGGGGCGCCCCGGCAGCGGGCGCGCGCTGCGCGGCTCCTTGTTGCCCTTGTCACGATCAAGCTGCGCTACGACCAGCTGCGGATCATCGGTCGGCACGAAAACGGCCGGGAAGTCGTGCGCGTCGATCGCCAGGGGCCGGGCGGCGCGGCGCGGTCAGTGGCCTCGGCGGCATTGAAGGCGCGTGCCGGCAGCCCCTATTTCGAGCCGGCCTTCGCCCGCAGGGGAGACGACGTCTACGTCTCCACGATCGCCTACCACCGCGAGGAGGGCGGGGGCGAGCGACCGGCAATTCCGACGATGCGGCTGGGGAAACCGGTTCTGTTCGACGGCAGGGACCCGCAGTTCATTCTCATGGCCGATGTCGACATGCGGCCGATCTTCGCCCGGCTCAGCAGTGCCTTGCCGCCGACAAGCACGATGTACCTCGTCGATGAGGCAGGCCACTACCTCATCGACGGCAAGCACCGGGATGAGGTCACGGGAAATGAGACCGGCCCCGTCGGCCGCATCCAGGACGAACTCGGCGGGATAGCCCCCCTCCTGGCGTCGACGAAACCGGCCGTTCTGGCATTGCAGGATGCCGACGGCCGCCCGATGGCGGCCGCTTCCTGGCCGGTCCTTCTCGTCGGCGCGCAGCGCGTGACGATTCTCGAGCTCGCGCCGATCGCTGAATTGATGGCGCCGACCAATGCGAGCATCGCCCGCGCGATCCTCGCGGTCGGCTCAGTCGCGGGCGTACTCGCGGCCCTGGTTGCCGTGACGGTGTCCTACCGGGTCTCCCATCCCCTGCGGTCGATCGCCGACGCCCTCGTCGACGTCACCCGCGGCAGGCCGGTCAGCCTTCCCGTCCGGGCAACCGGCGAGATCGGGGCCCTGGCGCGCGGCGTGGCGCAGTATCTCGAGCGCGAGTCTCTTCTGGGAGCCCTCGTCAGTTCCTCCATCGATGCGGTTCTCACCAAGACCTTGGACGGGACGATCACCTCGTGGAACCCCGCCGCTGCCGCGCTGTACGGCTACTCCGCCGACGAGGCGATCGGCGCCAATATCAAGATGCTCACGCCAGTGGACCGTCGGGCCGAATTGGAGGAGATCATGCAGGGCCTCGCCAGGGGAGACAGCCTCCACGCCTACCAGACCGTCGGGATCGACAAATCCGGCAAGCGGCTGGACGTCTCGCTGACGATCTCGCCCATCCGCAGCCCGGCAGGCGTGGTCGTCGGCGGCTCGACGATTGCCCGTGATATCACCCGAACGCTGGCGGATGCGCGCCAGTTGCGCAAGCTCCAGGCGGAAACCGCGCACGCCGCGCGGGTCGACACCGCCGGCCAGATGGCCGCAACCCTCGCGCATGAATTGAACCAGCCGCTGACGGCCATGATCAACTACGTCAGATCGGTGCAGCGGACACTGGAGGATCGTGGCCGGCCGGAGGACGACAAGGTCATCTCCTATGCCCAGAAGGCGATGGAGCAGAGCCGGCGCGCCGCCGATATCGTGCGCAAGGTCAGCACCTTCATCGGCAACAAGCAGTCCAATGTCTGTCATCAGATGATCAACCCCGTCGTCGAGCAGGGCCTCGAACTGGCGTTGCTGGGCGCCGGCAAGCAGTCGGTCATCGTGACCCGGGATTATGCCGAGGGACTCCCCAGCGTTTCCATCGATGAGGTCCAGATCGGTCAGGTCGTCGCCAACCTCGCGCGCAACGCCTTGGAAGCCATGGCCTCCGTCAGCGATGCCCGGCTGACGATCAGGACGGCCGCATCAGACGGCACCGTTGTCGTCACGATATCCGATACGGGCACCGGCTTCGACGCCAGCATACGTGACCACCTGTTCGAGCCCTTCATCACGAACAAGCCGGGCGGCATGGGTTTTGGTCTCAATATCTGCCGCTCGCTGATCGAAGCGCATGGGGGAACATTGATGGCAGAGGAATCGGTGGAGGGCACGATCTTCCGGTTCACGCTGCCGGCGGCTCAAGGATAGGTCATGACACGCAGCACCGTCTGTCTCGTCGACGATGATGAAGCCGTCCTCGGCTCTCTCACCGCCCTTCTGGAAACCGTTGGGTACAACGTCAGGTCATATCTCTCGGCGCAGGAGTTTCTTCGCCGAGAAATCACCGAAGCGGCAAGCAGCCGGATCGACTGCCTGATCACCGATTTTCGCATGCCGGAGATGACCGGCGTCGAGCTGCAGCAACGTCTGAGCGACGCCGGCGCCGACTTCCCTGTCATCGTCGTTACGGCCTTCGGGGAGGTGCGCGCCGCGGTCGCCGCGCTGAAGCTGGGTGCCCACGATTTCATTGAGAAGCCGTTCGAGGAAGAGGGGCTGATCCGGGCCGTCGAGGGCGCGATCGGGAGGGCGCAGGCTTTGCGAACGCGCTCTTCGGCCTGTCGGCAGGCGCGCGACCGGTTTGCCACGCTGTCCCCTCGCGAAACCGAGATTCTGGGTCACGTCGCCTCTGGCGCGCCCAGCAGGACCATTGCCCTCAGGCTCGGAATATCGCCCCGCACGGTCGAGATCCACCGCACCAACCTGATGCGCAAGTCAGGCGCAAAGAGCATTGCGGAACTGGTTGGCCTCGCCCACGAAGCGGCGTTCCACGATGAGTAGTCCCCGCCGGATCATCACCGATGGCTCGCAAACGGGATTTGGACTTTCGCCAGCGGCCCCCGAGCCGATTATGCCGGTTATCCAGCCGCAGCCATGCTCAGGAAAGATTGCTACCGGATCTGCGTGCCTCGCCCTCGCGTCGATCGGGCGGAAATCTCTGCCGGGCGAATGGACGAGCCCTTGCCTGTCAAGGCTCGGTCCGCAGAGGGCGGTATACGTATTTTCCGCGTATTGTTGGACGGCTGCGCCCGCGCGAAAATGGCGGGCGCGCTGCAAACTCTGGACGATGAAATGACGGGGCTTGATGTCAGAACGCTCAAGGCTCCTGCGGGACGTGACCGTCTATCTCATCGAAGATGACGAGGCGGTTCGACAATCCATCGGCGCCGTCCTCGAAACGCATGGTGCGACGGTCAGGCCCCTGTCCGGGGCCGGCGAGGCACGACGGCTGAGGTATCACGAGGATCGCGCCATCATGGTGATCGACGTCCACCTGACGGACGGCCTCGGACCCGATCTTCTGGCGGAACTGCGCAGCAACGGTGTCTCGGCTCCTGCCATCCTGATGACGGGAAGGATCGAAGCTCGACTCCGCAATATCGCGAGAGACCTCGAGGTCGCCATTCTCGAAAAGCCACTGGACGGTGACGACCTGGCTGCCCGAATGTCCAGCCTGATGCACGGGAACCATTGACCCCCCGCACGGGCAGATCTGGACGGTTCGTTGCTGGCGAGGGGAAGACCGGCAGATTTGCGTCGCCGCGACACAAGATCTGCCGATGTTGAACGGCACGCGAACCTCGAACACGGGAGAGTGCCGATTCCCTGTCGCGGCGCAAACAGAGCACGCCCGCCTAGAGGCTGGAACTTCTCGTCACGTCGTTGCCGAGTGAGCGCTGGCGGCTGAGGTTCGCGCGTGCCGTTTCCAGCGAAGCTTCCGTGCAGAGCCGCGCTTCGGTGGCAACGCCACGCATGGCGTTTTCATAGACCATGGCAAGCATCGGCTGAACCTGCTGCAAGACGAGGCCAGCCGCATCGGTCACATGCACCACCCGTGCGCGGCGATCGCGCGGATCGGCCTGGCGCCGAACCAGATGGCTGCTTTCGAGACGGTCGAGATAGGCCGATATGGTCATCGGTTCGACGTTCATGCCCTTGGCGATGTCGCACTGGCGAACGCCGTCGAAGTAACGGGCAATGTTCATGAGGGCGCGAATATCACCTGCGCTGAGGTCGAGACCCGTCTCGGCGACACTTCTGTCAAGCTCGACCCGCATCAGCCGGGCGACGTCCGCCAGCATGAAACCGGCCGGGTAATTGATTTCTTCATTCGGCATAATCTGCTCCTGTTGGGGCGCCTGACAGCCAGCACGGGTTTCCGGCCGTCTTAATCACGGGGCGCGCCAACACGCTGCACATACTACCCATCCGAGAAAATATGCATTTCTACCTAGGTCAGAAGCCAGACTGACAATCTAAGCCATTCGAATATTCTGCAAATGAATCTAAATTAAAAGGGGTATTCGAATTGATACGTAGATATTACGAAATTTTACCAGCCCCTGCATTATAAGGCTCGCAGATACGATTGCCTCGGGCGGTACGCATTGGTGATGATTTTCGTCATCTTATACGGCTGCCAAAATTCTCGGGAACCAACCGGGGATCCAGTCGTTGCTGCGATTGCAAAAAATTTGATGCAGATGCGAGAAAGGTAGGTGAGTGTGTCCGGCAAGAGCGTGCCGGCACGGCATTATCGGGCGGAGCAATCCATTGAGGGCACCGGTAGCGTCCACCACACCTCGTCCAAACGAATCACTTCGTTGAAGCGAATCACCTCGGCGAAAGCGGTCTGCACGTCGTTTGGCCGATCATCGGATTGAATGTCTATCGGACGAATGGGAACGGCCTTCGCCATTTCCGGAGAAAACGTCCCGGTTAGCCATCCCCAGCGAGTCGTGGCACCTGAGCCGAGTTTCGCCGATGCGATCCAGTCGAGGGCATGTGCCACCTGGCCCCGATGACCGTTCCGTCCTCATAGCGCTAGACCACGCTGGAGCAGTCCGTCGCGTAGAGATAATAGCCGGTGCGGCGGATGGCGATGGAGGCGCAATCGCTGTCGTAGGTCGGCGTCTCGGTCCGCAGCGAGGTGGACCGGCCCTCATACTCCCAACTCTCGTCCAGGAAGCGCGGCATGACGCCCGCCGCGCGGGTCACGCAGACGATCGATCGGTCGCTGCGATGGTGATAGATGTTGAACATGCAGAGCCTCCCAGCCGCCAGCCGTTTCGATGAAGGTCGTACGCGATTGAGTCCGCTGTAAGTCGAAACCGCACTTTGCGCCTCTCGAGCGAAAATGCCGATGCAGCCGGCGGGGATGGTATAGCAGGTTTGCGTGCCCCAACCGAGCACGGATGGTGCCGATGCAGCGCCTCGCGACGATGGCTGCCATCCGCATTTCTCTCGCGCTCCCGTCCGAACTCGGACGCGTGTTTCACGCAACCCTTTCGTAGAGCTTGGAAAATTCATCGAGAAGATCGCAACCGGTTGCCGCTTGCACCGGCGAGGGCCGGCCATCACGTTATCGGGAACGCGTTTGCTACGGGGCGCAAACTGCTGGAGCCCTGTCGCCCTTTCCCAAGACAGCCTGCAAAGACGATTTCGTCAGCAGCGCATGCGGCACGCTGGATCATGACAGCGACCTCCTCCATGGTTCGGCCATGGCACGGGAAATCGAACGCAAGTTTCTGATACGCGAAGACAGCTGGCGACAGTCGGTCGGCGACGTCATCGCCATCCGGCAATTCTATCTCGGCCGGCGCGACGACTTTTCGGTTCGCATCCGCATCGTCGACGCAGCAAAAGCCTATCTGACGGTGAAGACCGGGGCGGGTCTGTCGCGCGGTGAGTTCGAATACGAGATTCCACTGGCCGACGCGCATGACCTCGAGCCGGCCCGGATCGGCCGGGTGATCTCCAAGAAGCGTCACCGCCTGCCGCTCGGCCGGCACGTGATCGAGGTCGACGTGTTCGAGGATGATCTGGCGCCGCTGGTCATTGCCGAGATCGAGCTCCGGAGCGAGGACGACGCGGTCGAGCTTCCGAGCTTCCTCGGCCAGGAAGTGACCGGCGATTCCGCCTATTCGAACGCACGGCTTGCGCTTTCCGGCCATCCCGATACATCATCGTCGCTGTGACGTGCCTCTCCCTGACGCCTCGACCGGGTCTGCCGGTGCGGCCGCTCGGGCGGCCGAAGCGACAATCCAGGATGGACAGATGAGCTACCGCATCACCCCCGGCCTTCCGCTCGACGCCGAGATCCGGCGCATCGCCGAGGAGCAGATCGACAAGGCGACCGTCGAACTCTCCGCGCCGGAACCCGGCGAAGATCCGCACGAAGCAATCCACGACGTCCGCAAGCGTTTCAAGAAACTGCGTGCGCTGGTGCTCCTGGCCAAAAGCGGCGATCCGGGCTTTGCCCGCACCGAGAACGCCCGCTATCGCGATGCCTCCCGTGCGCTGTCGGGCGTGCGCGACCGCACGGCGCTGATCGAGGCGCTGGACGCCCTCGCCGAGCATGTCCCGGCTGGCCTCTCGCAAAGTGCGACGGCACCGGCGATCGCGACGCTGCGCGCCGACCTCGAGGAAAAGCGCCAGACGGCGCTCGCCGGCGAGGGTGATCTCGGCGCGACGATTGCGGCGACGCTGACGACCTTGGCCGACAGCCGCGACGCGGCCGGCATGCTGGCCTTCCACCGCCCCGTCAAGGACGCGGCAAAGGTGCTGGCGACGGGATTTGCCGCCACCCATGGCCGTGCCCGCGCCGCGCTGAAGCGAGCCCTGCGGAGCGGCGCGGTCGAGGACCTGCACGAGTTGCGCAAGCATGTGAAATATCTGAGCTACCATCTGGCGCTCCTCGCCCCGCTCTGGCCCGAGACGTTCGAACCGCTGCGCCGGACGGCCGCCGATATCGGCGACGATCTCGGCCGCGACCACGACTATGCCGTGCTGCGCGAAGAGCTTGCGCCGGAGGCCGAGCGTCACGCGCTGGTGCTGGCCCTGATGGATCGCCGCCAGGCGGAACTGCAGGCGGCCGCGCTCCTCTCGGCGCGCCGGCTCCTTTCCGACAAGCCCGACGCCGTCGCCGCCCGTATCAAGCGGCTCTTTCGCATTGCGGCCGAGGACACGCCCGCCGAGGAAGCCGAGGCGCTGCGCCAAGCCGCGCAGTAGCCGCAACCCCATTCGCCGGCGGCGGCAGACGCCTTGGATGCCGACGGCAAAGAGGGCCGACACGGCCGCTAAATAGCGGTATCGCCTTTGCCTCAATTTGCTTATATGCGGCGCATGAGCACGCACACGCCCCTCGACCATATCCGCAACTTCTCGATCGTGGCCCATATCGACCACGGCAAGTCGACCCTGGCCGACCGGCTGATCCAGACGACGGGCGGCCTGCAGGCCCGCGAGATGACAGAGCAGGTGCTCGACTCGATGGATATCGAGCGCGAGCGCGGCATCACCATCAAGGCGCAGACGGTGCGCCTGCACTATGTCGCCAAGAACGGCGAGACCTACATCCTCAACCTCATCGACACGCCCGGCCATGTCGACTTCGCCTATGAGGTGTCGCGCTCGCTCGCCGCCTGCGAGGGCTCGCTTCTCGTCGTCGATGCGGCGCAGGGCGTCGAGGCGCAGACGCTTGCCAACGTCTATCTCGCGCTCGACAACGGCCATGAGATCGTCCCGGTCCTCAACAAGATCGACCTCCCCGCCGCCGAGCCGGACCGGGTGAAGGAGCAAATCGAGGAAGTCATCGGCCTCGACGCCTCCGAGGCGGTGATGATCTCGGCGAAATCGGGCATCGGCATCGAGGACGTGCTGGAAGCCGTCGTCCACCGCCTGCCGCCGCCGAAGCAGGGCGACCGCGCAGCGCCCTTGAAGGCGATGCTGGTCGACAGCTGGTACGACGCCTATCTCGGCGTCGTCGTCCTCGTGCGCATCATCGACGGCGAGTTGAAGAAGGGCCAGATCATCCGGATGATGGGCACCGACGCCAAGTATCCGGTCGACAGGGTCGGCGTCTTCACCCCGAAGATGCTGGCCATGGACGTGCTCGGCCCCGGCGAACTCGGCTTCATCACTGCCTCGATCAAGGAAGTCGCCGATACCCGGGTCGGTGACACCATCACCGAGGACAAGCGGCCGACGACGACCATGCTGCCGGGCTTCAAGCCGGCGCAGCCGGTAGTGTTCTGCGGCCTGTTCCCGGTCGATGCCGCGCAGTTCGACGATCTTCGCGCCGCCATGGGCAAGCTGCGCCTCAACGACGCGAGCTTCTCCTTCGAGATGGAATCCTCGGCGGCCCTCGGTTTCGGCTTCCGCTGCGGCTTTCTCGGCCTGCTCCACCTCGAGATCGTCCAGGAACGCCTCTCCCGCGAGTTCGACCTCGACCTGATCGCCACCGCGCCCTCCGTCGTCTACGACATCAAGCTGACCGACGGCTCGACGATCCAGCTGCACAACCCGTCCGACATGCCCGACGTGATGAAGATCGCCGAGATCCAGGAGCCCTGGATCAAGGCGACGATCCTGACCCCCGACGACTATCTCGGCAACATCCTGACGCTCTGCCAGGAACGCCGCGGCATCCAGACCGACCTCTCCTATGTCGGCAAGCGCGCCATGGTGACCTACGAACTGCCGCTGAACGAAGTGGTGTTCGACTTCTACGACCGGCTGAAATCGATCTCCAAGGGCTATGCCTCCTTCGACTATTCGCTGATCGACTACCGCGAGGGCGACCTCGTGAAGCTCTCCGTCCTCGTCAACGCCGAGCCGGTCGACGCGCTCTCCATGCTCGTCCACCGCAACCAGGCGGAAAGACGCGGCCGGGCGATGTGCGAGAAGCTGAAGGAGCTGATCCCGAACCACCTGTTCAAGATCCCGATCCAGGCGGCCATCGGCGGCAAGGTCATCGCCCGCGAGACCATTTCGGCCTTGCGCAAGGACGTGACCGCGAAATGCTACGGCGGCGACGCCACGCGCAAGCGCAAACTCCTCGACAAGCAGAAGGAGGGCAAGAAACGCATGCGCCAGTTCGGCAAGGTCGATATTCCGCAGGAAGCGTTCATCGCGGCGCTGAAGATGGACAGCTGAGCGCAACAGCCGACCGAATGAGGGAGCGGATCTGACTTGCAATGAAGCCGATCCGCTTCACCCTTCATGCCCAGGCCAAGCTTTCCGAGAGACGAATCTTGAGCGAGTGGGCTGAGGCTGTGGCCCGGCATCCTGAATGGGTCGAGCCGGAGACTCGCGACCCCGAAGCCGAACGCCGCTTCGGCTCCATTTCGGCGTTTGGTGGCCGTATCCTGCGCGTGGTATGTGTCGAGACTGAAACGACAATCCGCATCATCACCGCCACCTTCGACAGGGGAGCCAGGCGTCCATGATCGACACGACCTATGATCCGGAAGCCGACGCCGTCTATTTCCGCATCGGCCGCGGACAGATCGTCGAGTCGGCTGAAGCCGGTCCCTTCATTTATGACGTCGACGCCGAGGGGCGTGTCATTGGGATCGAGATCTTGTCCGCCAAGAAGGTTTTGGCTCCAGGGGATTGGCAGGAGGCTCGCCTTCCCGGTTCGAAGAGCGTCGACGCAGCGGAGTGACGGTCGATAACTGAAGGCGGCTCTCGAGCGGCGCACAGTCTTCCACCCAGTCCACGTCCATCGCGTCGTTCCAGCCACTGACAGCACCTGCCGCCCGCTCGACGGAAAAGGCTTCACGCCGGATTAGGACGCCCATGGCGGTTGCCATTTCCGGCCTCGACCTCTATCCCCGGCCCTCGCCTTTCCGCCGCCTGCCGGGCCGCCCGAGACAAAGCACTGACATGACCCTTTCTGCCTGCGGCCTCGATTTCGGCACGACGAACTCCACCCTCGGCCTCATCAGCGGCGGCACGCCGCATCTCGTGGCGCTCGAGGACGGGCAGGCGACGATCCCGTCGGCGATGTTCTTCAGCCTCGAGGATCACAGCACCCATTTCGGTCGCAAGGCGGTGTTCGAATATGTCGACGGGGCCGAGGGGCGGTTCATGCGGGCGCTGAAGAGCGTGCTCGGGACCTCGCTGATGGAGGAGACGACGCGCGTCGGCCGCGAGCGGCTGCATTTCGGCGACATCATCGGCCTCTTCCTGAAATCGCTGAAGGCGACGGCCGAGACCGCGGCGGGCGCGCCGATCGAGAAGGTGGTGCTCGGTCGCCCCGTGCATTTCGTCGACGACGACGCCAAGGCCGACCGGACCGCCGAGGACCAGCTTGCCGCGGCTGCCAGGGCTCAGGGGTTTTCCCAGATCGAGTTCCAGTTTGAGCCGGTCGCCGCGGCGCTGAACTACGAGCGCGACGTGACGGCTGAGGAACTGGCGCTCGTCGTCGACATCGGCGGCGGCACCTCCGATTTCACCGTCATCAGGCTCTCGCCGCAGGCGGCGAAGAAACCCGACCGCAGCGACGACATCCTGGCTTCCTCCGGCGTCCACATCGGCGGCACCGATTTCGACCGGGTGCTGAGCCTTGCCGAAGTGATGCCCTCGCTGGGGCTGGGCTCCTCGACCGCCGACGGCAAGCGGCGCATGCCGGTCTGGTATTTCAACGATCTGGCGACCTGGCACCGGATCAACCTGCTCTACACGCCGAAGATCGCCCGCGACCTGTTCGAGCTCCGGCGCGAATCGGCCGATCCGGAAAAGCTGTCGCGCTTCCTGAAGATCCTCGAGCATCGCTCGGGCCACCGCCTCGCCGGCAAGGTCGAGGCGGCGAAGATCGCCCTGACGGACGCCGAGGAAGCGCTGATCTCGCTGAAGGAGCCGGGGCTCGATCTCGGCCGCACGATCACCCGCCCGGCTTTCGAAGCGGCCGTCGAAAGCCTCGTCGCCGGCATCACCGGCAGCATTCTGGAATGCCTGTCCCAGGCCGGCATCGATGCCGCGGCGATCGACACCGTGCTCCTGACCGGGGGCTCGACGCAGATCCCGGTGGTGCACCGCGCCGCGACGGGGCTCTTTCCAGGCGCGCGCGTCGTCGAGAGCGACGCCTTCGGCAGCGTCGGCCTCGGCCTTGCCGTCGACGCCAGGCGCAAGTTCGGCTGAACCGGCGGCCTCCTCGAGCCAGAGCGGCGGCGCAGGCAGAAGCCCACGCCGCCGGTTTGCGCTTACTTGGCCTTGAGGAAATCGGCGACGTCGAGAAGGACGAACTCGTTGTCGTCGGTCTTGTCCAGTTCGCGGCCGGCCGAGAAGGGGAAATTGTTGTCGTTGCCGACGATGATATAGGTCTCGTCGACGCGGTCGACATTCTCGATCGTCACGAAGGGCATGTCGTATGTCCCGTCCCTGCCGCCCTGCTTGGCGAGACCGTTCGGGTCCTTGATGGCAAGGAGATCGATGTAGCCGACCTTGCGCGCCGCCTTGCCGGCGTTCTCATCGGTCATCTCGATCTTGTAGACCCGCTTCAGCTTGGCCGGGGTGGCGAAACAGTCTGCCGCGGGCTCACTCTTGCAGGCTTCGGTGGCACGGCCGGCGCCGTTGTCGCGCTCGATGACGAGGCCTTCCGTCTCGCTGATCATGTTGAAGTCGCCGATCGCCTCGCCGCCCTCGGCCAGCGGATAGAGCCAGGAGCGGCCGGTCCAGTCGTCCTTGGCGGTGTCGAACTCGATGATGCCGAGACCAATGCGGCCATCCTCGGTGGTCGCGACCTTGCCGTCGGTGTAGAGCGGACCTTCGAGCAGCGCGTAGAGGCGCGTGCCGTCCGGCGAGAGCGCAAGGCCCTCGTAGCCGCCCGTGCGCTTCAGGTTGAAGCTCGGCAACGGCTTGGTGGGGTTGTCCGGCAGCTTCAGTGTCAGGTTGTCCGGCGATATGACTTTCGTCTCGCCGATGCGCGTCGCATGGGTCGACTGCAGACGGCCCTGAAGGTCGAACTTCAGGAGATAGGGGCCGAATTCCTCGCCGACCCAGAATCCGTCCGCGACCGGCTGGATGGATTCGAGGTCGAAGTCGGCGCCGGTGAGATAACGCGTGTCGGTGCCTTCGAGGGTGATCGGGAACGGCGCCTTCATGTCGGGGTCGCTGAGAAAGATCGTTTCCGTCCGATCGACGGTGCCTGTCGCCCAGTCGATGGCGAGATGATGCAGCATCAGCATCGCGTCGCTCGATGTCGCGCGGGAACCGAAACCGTTGTCGGAGAGGCTCCAGAAGGTGCCGTCCGGCATTTTGCGAATGCCCGAAAAGCCCTGGACGGACTGGCCGTCGATCGGCAGGCCGGCATTTGTCGGGCGCTTGCCGTCCATTCCGGGGACCTTGCCGAGCTCGGTGGTGCGCAGGCGGTCGGCCGTCGTGAACTTGCCGGCCTGCTTCAGGAACGTTGGCGCATCGGCCGGGGCGGCGACGACGGTCGCGGCCGGAAGGACGGCCTGACCGGCCAGCGTCGCGTCGAACACCTGGCCTTCGACGGACTGCGCTGTGGCGCCGGACATGCCCAGAAGCAGAAGGGCGATGCTGGGCGCGAGAATCTTTGTCATGGGTCTCTGTCTCCTGTGATGGGTGGGCGGAAGACAGCGGTTTTGGGTGACAGGCCGTTGACGCAGGCGTGAACAAGGCATGACATTCCGGCAATCCCGGTTGCCGTGAGCCGGCGACGAACGCGGCCATCCTTTTCCCAACCGACGCAGAATGCGGGGCAAACGCACGAGATTTTTCCGGGGCTTCTCGCCACCTGCAAGCTTCCGATGTCAAAGGCTGCTGCCCGGCGGCCCTATTTCGCCGGCGCCATCGTCTTCATCGCCTCGGCCATCCCCTCACAGGGATCGGCAAGATCGGCGCGCGGGGTGAACAGCACGAAGTCGTAGGGCGCCGGCGTGGCGGCGGAAATGCCGTAATCGGCGAGCGCGGTCTTGCCGTCAGAGACCTCCATCATCCCGATCGAGACGATCGTGGCATCCGGCTTGCGGGCGCGAAGGAGCGCCGGCACGGCATAGTCGGTGCGAACGTGCCCGGCGCCCGCGATGAGGAGGCCATGGCGGTGCCCCGAGGCTTCGATCAAAGCCTTCGCCAACGCCCCGTCGCGCGCCCGCTGCACCATCAGCATCGGCGCAAGCGCCTCGTCCGGCAGAAGCCCGCAATGCGAGGCCTTCAGTTCAGCCGTCAACGTCTCCTCGGTGCCGCCCGGCATCGGCCCGTCGAGCCCGAGCCGCCCGACCTCCCCAGCCGGCAGGGATTTCACGCCCTCGCGACCGATCCGCCTTATGGTTTCGCGGCCGAGATCGCCGGCATGAAGGGGAAGCCTGTGCGCCATCGCAGCGGCAACGACCGGGCGGTACATGGCAAAATCCGGCCAGCCCCGCTCCGTCCACTTCACCGCCGCGCCAAAGCCCTCCGCCGTCGCGCCGGGTCTGGCGAGAAAGGTGTCGAGTGCAGGAGCCTCGTCGGCGGAGATCATCTCGAACACCACGGCCGGGCGCCGGCCGGCCGCCACCCACGCCTCGACGATCCCTGCCTGGATGGCATGATGGTCGGGATTGGTGTGGATCTCGCCGGCAAGAACGAAGTCGGCGCCGCCCAGCGCCGCGGTCAAGGCTGCCGCATCGCTGCGCCTGCCGTCGCCGCTCCAGAGGGAGCCGACGAGCGGATTGTCCTGGAAATGCGCCGAGAGCCATTCCGACGGCATCTCGAAGGCAGCGGCAGGAGCGCTCAGCACCAAGGTGAGCGACAGAGCTTGTACCAGCCGGCGGAGAGACTTCATCGGCCACTTTCATGCAAAGCTGCGGTGGATGCGGCGGCAGCCCGCCGCCATCGCCTTTTCCGGTCGCGACGCGTTAGATATAGACATTCCTCGGCGGCGAACGAGACGCGAAGTCACACGCGGCCATTGCTCCGGCCCGGGGGTCGTTTATGGATAGCACGACATCCGGCGGAAGCTGGAACCGATCATCTCCGTCGCTGCCGGCCGCCGGCGCGCGAACGACCGCAGGAAAGACACGCATGACCCTCACCCTCGCCCATGCCCGCATCATCATCAAGGCCGCTTTCGACAAGGGCGTGGAGATGGGCCTGAAGCCGCTGACGATCGCCGTCCTCGATGCTGGCGGCTCGCTGATCGCGCTGGAGCGGATGGACGGCGCGAGCCCGATGCGGCCCGATATCGCCGTCGGCAAGGCCAATGGCGCGGTGCAACTCGGCATGGGCTCGCGCGCCCTGCAGACTCGCGCCGAGACCCAGCCCTTCTTCATCCAGGCGATGAACGCGCTCGCCGGCGGATCGCTGGTGCCGGTGCCGGGCGGCGTTCTGGTGCGGGGCAAGGACGGCCGCGTTCTCGGCGCCGTCGGCATCACCGGCGACACGTCGGACAATGACGAGGCCTGCGCCGTCGCCGGCATCGAGACCGCCGGCCTCACCGCCGACCACGGGTAGGCCGACCGCAACGCATCAGAGCCGACCGGCCGGGACGGGATTTCCCCCCCGGCCGGCAAACTGGCAAAAGCAATCCTCGACAGGCCCCCTCCCCGCGCCGACATTGCGGACCTGGGCGAGGATGAACCCCTTGCCTGTCTGAACCCCCTGCCTGTCTGACGAGAGAGACAGCCCGCACAGGAGCGAGATGAGCAACGACCGCCGCCCTGCCGAAATGCGCCTCGTTTCCGCCGACGCAGCGCAGACGCGCGCCGCGCGCCGGATCGAGCCGCTGGCGACGCTGCCGGTGTTCTTCGATCTGGCCGGCAAGCGCGTCGCCATGGCCGGCGGCGGCGCGGGCGCGGCGTGGAAGGCCGAGCTTCTGGCAGCGGCCGGCGCTGCGGTCGTGCTCGACGTGCCCCTGGACGAGATCGGCGAGGAGATGGCGGCGCTGATCGCCGCCGGTCCCGTGGCGGGTTCGATCACGCACCGCGACCGCCCGTGGAGCCTCGACAGTTTCGACGGCGCATCGCTCGCCGTCGCCGATTGCGACAGCGACGCCGCGGCACAGGCGTTCTTCTGTGCCGCCCGCGCCGCGGGCGTTCCGGTCAATGTCATCGACAAGCCGGCCTTTTGCGAATTCCGCTTCGGCACCATCGTCAACCGCTCGCCCGCCGTCAT
Organism: Aureimonas sp. SA4125; assembly: GCF_019973775.1. Classification (NCBI taxonomy): domain Bacteria; kingdom Pseudomonadati; phylum Pseudomonadota; class Alphaproteobacteria; order Hyphomicrobiales; family Aurantimonadaceae; genus Aureimonas; species Aureimonas sp. SA4125. Next base: position 4,139,953 of record NZ_AP025032.1, read on the forward strand.
CGGCATCTCCACCGACGGCGCTGCCCCGATCCTCGGCCAGGCCATCCGCCGCCGCATCGAGACGCTTCTGCCGCGCGCCCTCTCCGGCTGGGCGGCGCTGGCCGCCAGCGTGCGCGGCGAGGTGATGGCAAGGCTCGACGCCGGTCCTCGCCGCCGCAGCTTCTGGGAGAACTTCTCCTCCCGCGCCTTTACCGGACGGGTGCCGGATCTTGCCGACACCACGGCGCTCGCCGCCCTTGTCGACGGCCTGGCCGCCTCGCCGGAGGCCGGCGGACGCGTCACCCTCGTCGGCGCCGGTCCCGGCGAAGCCGAGTTGCTGACGCTGAAGGCCGTCCGGGCGCTGCAGGCGGCCGACGTCATCCTCTTCGACGATCTCGTCTCGGACGAGATCCTGGAACTTGCCCGGCGCGAGGCCAAGCGCATGCTCGTCGGCAAGCGCGCGGCGCGCGAGAGCTGCCGCCAGGAAGACATCAATGCCCTGATGATCCAGTTCGCACGGGCCGGAAAGCATGTGGTGCGCCTGAAATCCGGCGATGTCGGCGTGTTCGGCCGGGCCGGCGAGGAGATCGCGGCGCTGGAGGCGGAGGGCATTCCCGTCGCAATCGTTCCCGGCATCACCGCCGCCTCGGCGCTCGCCGCCGGTTTCGGCGTGTCGCTGACCCACCGCGACCGGGCCACCCAGGTGCGCTTCGTCACCGGCCATTCGAAGAAGGGCGGCCTGCCCGAGGATCTCGACTGGCGGGCGCTTGCCGACGACCACGCCACCACCGTCTTCTACATGGGCGGCCGCATGGCGCCGAAGATTGCGGCCATGCTCATGGCCCATGGCCTGCCCGCCGAGACGCCCGTCGCCGTCGCCGCCAACATTTCGCGCGCCGACGAGTCGCGCGGCACCGGCCACCTCGCCGACCTTGGCGCCATCGTCGCCAGAATCGGCGTCGACCGGCCGATCCTCATCGGCGTCGGCCGGGTGTTCCAGGATTGTGTCGCCGCCGTCGAAACCGCCGGGGTGGAGCCCCGGAACGCCGCGGCCGAGGCCTGACGGGACGATCGGGAATGACCAGGACGCTCTCGGCCGACACGCTCATCGCACGCCTACTGGCCGACGCCGGCAAAGGCAGCCGCCTTCTCGTCGCCTTGGCCGGCCCGCCCGGCGCCGGCAAGTCCACCACCACGGCCACCTTGGCCGACCGGCTCAATGCCGCAACCCCCGGCCTCTGCGGCGTGTTGGCGATGGACGGCTATCACTTCGACGATGCCGTGCTGCATTCGCGCGGACACCGCCCGCGCAAGGGGGCGCCCTTCACCTTCGATCTCGGCGGCCTCCGCGCGATGCTCCAGCGTCTGAAGGCCGACGACGGCACGGACATCGCCGTCCCCCTCTTCGACCGCAAGATCGAAATCGCCCGCGCCGGCGCCGCCATCATTCCCGGCACGGCCCGCATCGTTCTGGTCGAAGGCAATTACCTCCTCCTCGACGAACCCGGCTGGTGCGACCTGAAGCCGCTGTTCGACGTCACCGTGATGCTCGTTGCCGATCCTGCGGTCCTTGAGGCCCGGCTCACCGAGCGCTGGATGGGGTTCGGGCTCGAAGGCGAGGACATGCGGCAGAAGATGGAAGGCAACGACCTTCCGAATCTGCGCCTTGTCCTCGACCACAGCCTGCCCGCGGATTTCTGCCTGCGCACGGACGCGGGGTAAGCGTTCGATTTCCAATCCAGCGCTGGGCCGAAGCTGCTTCTTCTCCCCTCCGGGAGAAGGTCGCGGGAGCGCGATGAGGGGCGGCGCAGCCGACATCATCACAGTCATCCGCACCGCATGAGATACAGCCGCCTTCGGCGCCCCTCATCGGCCTGCCGGCCACTTCTCCCCGGCGGGGAGAAGAACAGGCGTCACCGTCGCGGCCACAGCGGCTGGCTGGAGCCCCTACTCTGCCGCGAGCGGCTTCACCCAGCGGCTGGAGCAGACGATCTTCGAGCGGTCGCAGCGGTCGGCATAGCGGCGGGCAATGGCGACGACCTCGTTCATCAGCCCGTCCGAGAGCTTCGTCGGGGTGAGGCCGAGGCCGATCAGCGTGTCGTTGGCGACGACGAGATCGTTTTCCGAAGCCTCCTTGCGCGGATTGTCGAGATGCTCGACCGGCACACCCGTCATGCCCGAAATCATCTCGGCGAGATCGCGGATGCGGTGCGTCTCGGTCATCTGGTTCATGATCCGCACGCGGCTGCCGCGTTCGGGCGGCGTCGAGACGGCGCGCTCGATGCAGCGGACGGTGTCGCGGATGTGGATGAAGGCGCGCGTCTGCCCGCCGGTGCCGTGGACCGTCAGCGGATGCCCGATCGCCGCCTGCATCAGAAAGCGGTTCAGCACCGTGCCGTAGTCGCCGTCATAGTCGAAGCGGTTGACGAGGCGCTCGTCGAGCTCGGTCTCCTCGGTCGTCGTGCCCCAGACGATGCCCTGGTGGAGGTCGGTGATCGCCAGCGCGTCGTTCTTGGCATAGTAGAGGAACAGCAGCTGATCGAGCGTCTTGGTCATGTGGTAGACCGAGCCGGGATCGACCGGGTAGAGGATCTCGACATCGGTCGAGACGCCGCCCGAATGCAGCGTCGCGTCGATATAACCCTCGGGAATGCGCATCCCCTTGGCCTTGCCGTAGCCGTAGACGCCCATGGTGCCGAGATGGACGAGATGGGCGTCGGGCGCGGCCTCCACCATGGCGCAGAGCACCGAATGCGTCGCGTTGACGTTGTTGTCAACGGTGTAGCGCTTGTGGCGCGGCGACTTCATCGAATAGGGCGCGGCCCGCTGCTCGGCGAAGTGCACGATCGCGTCGGGCTGCAGGTCGCGGAACAGCGCCTCCATTTCGTCGTAGTCGCGGGCGACGTCGAGGGCGACGAAATCGATCGGCGTGTTGCGCGTCTCGCGCCAGGCGCTGAGTCGCTCCTCGATCGGGGCGATCGGCGTCAGGCTCGCCGCGCCGAGTTCGATGTCGGTGGCGCGGCGCACGAGATTGTCGACGATCGTGACCTCATGGCCCTGAGCGGAGAGATGCAGCGCGGTCGGCCAGCCGCAGAAGCCGTCACCGCCGAGGACGATAATCTTCATCTCTGATCCACTCCACTCGAACGCGGGCCGCCGGCCGATACGCCGGTCTTTGCATGCCCTAGCATCCCGATATAGATCGGCCCAAGCCATTCGCAGCCTCACGCCCAAGGAAATTCGATGCGCATCCTGATCCCGACCGACGCTGCGGCGCCGCAGATCAACGGTGTCGTCCGTGTGTTCGAGACGACGGCGAGGCATCTCGAGGCCGACGGGCACGTGGTCGAGGTGATCGGGCCGGACCGTTTTGCGACGACGTTTGCGGCCCCCGGCTATCCCGAAGTACGCCTCGCCATGACGCTCGGCCGCGCTCTTCCGGACATGATCGAGGCGTTTCGGCCGGACGCCATCCACATCACCGTCGAGGGGCCGATCGGCCTGGCCGCGCGCCACTATTGCGTCAAGCGCGGCCTCCCCTTCACCACTTCCTTCCACACCCGCTTCGGCGACTATTTCGCCATGCGCCTCGGCTTCGGCACGGGCCCCGCCTATGCCGCGCAGCGCTGGTTCCACAATGCCGGACAGGGCTTCATGGTGCAGACGGCGACGCTGGAGCGCCAGCTTGCCGCCCGCGGCTTTCGCAACATCCGGAGCTGGGGCCGCGCCGTCGACACTGAGGCGTTTTATCCGCACCGGGAGACGCCCGGCTTCGACGCCGACTTCCTGAACCTGCCGCGGCCGATCTTCCTCTATGTCGGCCGCGTCTCGACCGAGAAGAACCTGCCGGCCTTCTTCTCGCTCGATCTGCCCGGGTCGAAGGTCGTCGTCGGCGACGGACCGGCCGCTGCCGCTCTCGCAAAATCCTTTCCGGACGTGCATTTCCTCGGCTACCGCCATGGCGCGGATCTCGCCCGGCATTTTTCCGCCGCCGACGTGTTTGTCTTCCCCTCGCGCTTCGAGACCTTCGGCCTCGTGGTGCTGGAGGCGCTGGCCTGCGGCACGCCGGTCGCCGCCTTCCCCGTCCAGGGCCCGCGCGACATCGTCGGCGGCACGCCGCACGGCGTCCTCTCGGAGGACCTACGCGCCGCGGCGCTGGAAGCGCTCGCGATCGACCGCGAGGGATGCCGGCGCTTCGCCGAGAGCTTCTCCTGGGCCGAGTGCACGCGGCAGTTCGCGCAGAATCTCGTGCCGATCCCGCCCTCGGCCTGGGCGGGCTGAGCCCGAGCCGCCTGAGGCCGAGACGATTATGTCGAAGCCTGCCAATCCGACACCGGCACCGGCCATCTTCAGACAGCGTTGATTTCGTCATCCTCGTGCGTAGCGCGGGGATCCATGCCGAGACGGGGGACGGGCGTCGGCCCAGTTCGTCGGGATACCCAGCCAAATCCTGACCCCGAGAGTGAACACCAGCGCGATGGCATGGATCCCCGGGGCCAGGGCCCCAGGATGACGAGGGCCGGAGGTCGGCGGCCGACAATCACCGCTCGTTCCGCGTGGATGGCCCGTGGTGAAAGCGGCGACACGGGCGGAGGCGGCATGGCCGATCCCGCAGCACACCCGGCCGCCATGCAGGAACAGGGGTGCCGGGAGCCCCCGTCTCCTGCTAAGGCCCCCAAACACGCGCATGTCCAAGGAATGCCCCGATGTCACCCCTGTCGCGCCTCCTCCTCGGCGGTTTCCTGACGCTCGCCGTGGTGATGGGCGTCGGGCGCTTCTACTACACGCCGCTGCTGCCGATCATGCGCGCCGAGCACGGGTTCGGCGTCGATACCGCCGGCCTCATCGCCGGCTTTAACTTTGCCGGCTACCTCTTGGGCTCGCTCCTCGTCACCCTCGTCTCGGGCGCGGCGATGCGGCTCGCCACCTTCCGCCTCGGCCTCGTCCTCAGCGTGGCGACGACATTGGCCATGGGATTCACCGAAAACCTGCCGCTCTGGTACGCGCTGCGCGCCCTGTCGGGCATCGCCAGCGCGCTCGCGATGATCTCGGCCGCCGGCATCATCGCCGAAGCGCTCGCCAGGATCGGACAGGAGGCGCGCATCGGCTGGGTGTTCGGCGGCGTCGGCTCGGGCATCGCCGCCTCCGGCCTTCTCGTCCACCTCGCCGAGCCGCATCTTTCCGCAGCCAGCCTCTGGATCGCCGCCGGCCTCGGCTGCGCCGCGCTGCTGCCGGTGATGCTCGCCTTCGTCGGCGACCGCGACCTCCAGGCCTTCGCCCGCACCCACCCCCACACCAAGCGCATCCCCCGCCCGCTCCCCTTCTGGCCGCTGTTTGCGAGCTACACGGCAGAAGGCCTCGGCTATTCCGTCTTCGCCACCTTCATCGTCGCCATCGTCAAATCCCGCCCGGGCCTCGAAGACATCGGCAGCTGGGTCTGGATCATCGTCGGCCTCGCCGGCCTGCCGAGCTGCCTCTTCTGGAGCGCGCTGGCCGAACGCATCGGCTTCTCCCTCGCCCTCCTCCTCGCCTTCCTGACGCAGATCCTCGGCATCCCCTTGCCTGTCATGAGCGACAGCGGCACCGCCGCGCTCGCCGCCGCCGTCCTCTTCGGCGGCACCTTCATCCCCATTACCCTCCTCACCATGCCGCTCGGCCGCAAAGGCCTGAACGGCCGCGGCTTCGCCGTCCTGACGGCGGGATTCGGCTTGGGTCAGATGCTGGGGCCGGTGGCGACGGGCTGGCTGGTGGAGGGGCCAGCGGACTACGACACGGCGCTGCTGGCCTCGGCGGGGGTGGTCACGGCGGGCGCGGCGATGCTGGCGGTGGCGATGGCGAGGCGGGAGGGGGTGGCATAGCGAGAGGTTGCGCCCCCTTCCAATGGCCCTGATCCTGAGCTTGGTGAAGGGCTAAACGCGGCTCACCGACAAACTTCTGCTGTTAATTATCGCTCTGGGCGATTTTCAATTTGACATCCGTTGTCGCATCGTTAAGGTCGGGCTGTGGTGATTGCTCATGCTGAACCCGTCTAAATGTGGGGCCTGGAGCCCTGTGGGAACGCAGTGTTCCCGTTTCAATCCCGTGTCTGGCAGGGACCGTGGCCGCGCGCCGCACCCGTCGGGCTCCGGGTGCGGCATATTCGAGGTCAAACGTCGCTGAACAGTCCTCTGACTCAACGGGCGTCGGCAATAGTGCCGGCGGGATCAGAGGTAAGAGCCCGATTCAGAAGTTTCTCAAGCGTAGCAATATCTTGCGGTTCGCCGGGTAAGCATGCGGATGGAGGCGATCAGCGCCCATGCGGTTGAAGAGGAGACGGAAGTTTCCCAGTCTTTTGCGAGGCGGCGGCATCGTCCGAGCCACGCGAAAGTGCGCTCGACGACCCACCGTCGAGGCAGGATCTCGAAGCCTTTGGCGACATCTGATCGCTTGATGATCTCGATGGTCCAGTCGCCATGGCGGGCGATCGCGTCGCGCAGTTTCTGCCCGGCGTAACCGCCATCGGCGAAGACATGGCGCAGCCACGGGAAACGCCGGCGTATCGCCTTGAGCACATCGACGGCGCCGTCCCGGTCTTGAATATCGGCGGCATGCACGAGAATCATGACCAGGAAGCCGCAGGTGTCGGTGAGGATATGGCGCTTGCGGCCCTTGATCTTCTTGCCGGCGTCATAGCCGCAAATCCCGCCGCTTTCCGTGGTTTTGACCGACTGGCTATCGATGACACCGGCACTGGGCGAGGCTTCGCGTCCTTCGATTTCGCGCAGGCTCATGACCAGCGCCATGTTGATCGCATCGAACAGACCGGCATCGCGCCACGCGTAAAAATAGCGCCGCACCGTCGAAACCGGCGGAAAGCATTTGGGCAACAGCCGCCATGCACATCCGCTCGATGCGATGTAGAGCAAGGCGTTCACAACTTCGCGCATGTCCGCCGAGCGGCGCCGCCCTCCGCGTTTCGCGGCTGGGATAAACGGAGCCGTCACCATCCACTCCCGATCCGTCATATCGCTTGGATACCGCAACCCCTCCCGGCTATGCTCGCGCCGGGCAATACCAGACCATGCCATCGTTCACTCCATCTCCTCGCAAAGACGGCCTGAATCACAACATACTGGTATTGCTCAACAACTTTCGGATCGGGCTCTAAAAGAAATGAGCATCGAAAATCGTCACCAGCGGCGTCGCCGCCGGCTTAACCGCGTTTGGCTTTTCAAGCTGTTCGTCGGCATAGGTCAGGCAGCATTTTATGTTGTGCGTTTCTGGTTCTGGTTGTCAGACCGGGAGTGAGCGGCGACCTCGAAGATAGCCGAAAAGGAGTCGAACATGAGCGATGTTAAGCGTCCAATGATTAATCAAGCACTTCGGCTGCTGCGCCTGTATCTAGGGATTTCGCAGAAGCGTATCGCCACGGAGCTTGAAATTTCCCAGTCTATGATTTCCGATATCGAGAACGGCTCGAAGCCCGTCTCCATGGAAGTTCTTGAGAGATACAGCACTAAATTCAATATCAAGATGTCTCAAATCCTGTTTTTTGCAGAAGAGCTCAATGGAGAGCCAGTTAAAACGCGAGGGAAGCTTATAATTGCGAATAGAGTTCTATCTCTGCTCGACACTTTGTCGCCGCGGGAGATTGCTGATGCTTCCTAGAAGTCAACAGCGAGAGCGCTATGAGCTCGAGCGTTCACCGTTAGCGCAAAAGCCAACCCAGAGAGATGTTGCTCAATTACTTGGTGAAACGCGCGACGACCTACGTAGACTTCGAAATTACAAAGAACACTTTATAGTACGCAGAACAGCCATCATCGGCAAGAAGGGCAAAATCCGCGAGCTGGCCTATCCGGAAGGTCGGCTACGAGCCCTACACGAGCGCCTTAAGTACCAGCTTAATAAGGTTAAACAGCCGAATTACTTATTTAGTCCGCGTCTGCGCCGAAGTCAACGAGACAATGCAGCACTACACCTCGAGCAAAATCAGTATCTAACACTTGATCTTAAGCAGTTCTATCCTTCCACAAATGAAAGTATGGTCAGGTCGTGGATGCGCGATCAACTTGGAATGTACGAGGATGTTTCTGGACTGCTAACTGACTTATGCACGGTTGATGGCAAAGTTTCCTTTGGCTCCCCCTTAACTCCGGTACTGTGCAGTCTAATTCATAAGTCTATGTTCGATCAGATCGCTCGTATTTGCGATAATCGGGGATTGACATATTCGGTATGGGTTGACGATCTCACTATTTCAGGTCGTTTTATTCCAGGAGAGGTCCTGAATGAAATACGTTGGGTGGTACGTGATGCAGGACTGAAATCGCATGCGGTTAAATATAGAAATGGAAATCGTCCGGTATTTATAACAGGTATCGGAGTGGTCGGGCGCAAACTTATCGCGCCAAGCTCGCTAAATCTGAAAATTAGAGTTGCGTGGTCTGAATATCATACAGCGCTGTCGGATGATGAGCGCGACGAAATCTGCCAGCGCCTGCTTTCATATTTAGGAACTCTACGCCATATATCCGGATCAACCTCGGAAACAGGCCGTAAGATTTCCGATCAGATGAACTCACTGAGACAGAAAAGGTCCGCAAGGCGATTTGCATCAGAAGCCACACGTAATGAAGTCACGAAGTCGCCTCCCGCCCCGAAAATGGCTGATCCATTGGGCCTTCCTTGGTAGTTGAATGTTGTGCGGACTCGTTGCAGCTCTGTTTTTTCCAACATAGCAATGGCCTCACTGTGCAGGTACTGGCCAAACCCACCCTCGCCACCACCCCCGCCCTGTGCTACAGCACCCCCTCGCATTGCACTGCAGCATGACGGCCATCCGGCTGCGCCTGCCGTCGCGCTCCGCTTTTCCGATGTCCGGGCTGAACCCATGCTGCAGATCAACAATCTCGTCTTCAACGGCTGGGGCCGGAAGTTCTTCGACGATGCGAGCGTGCTCCTGCCGGTCGGGGCGAAGGTCGGGCTGGTCGGGCGGAACGGCGTCGGCAAGTCGACGCTGTTCAAGCTGATCCTCGGGTCGCTGTCGCCCGATGGCGGCGAGATCGCGCTGCCGAAGGCGGCGCGGATCGGGTCGGTCGACCAGGAGCATCCGGCAACGCCCATCAGCCTCATCGACACCATTCTCGAGGCCGATCTCGAACGCGCCGAGCTGACCGCGTCGCTGGAGACCGCCGAGCCGGAGGCGATGGGCGACATCTACATGCGCCTCTTCGACATCGATGCCGACGGCGCGCCGGCGCGGGCGGCGGAAATTCTGGCGGGCCTCGGCTTCTCCACCGCCGATCTCGACCGGCCGATGTCGGAATTTTCCGGCGGCTGGCGCATGCGCGTGGCGCTGGCGGCGGCGCTGTTCTCGGCGCCCGACATGCTCCTCCTCGACGAGCCGACGAACTATCTCGATCTCGAAGGCGCGCTGTGGCTGGAAGCGCGGCTGAAAAAATATCCGCATACCGCGCTGATCATCAGCCATGACCGCGAGCTCCTGAACAATTCCGTCGACCACATCCTGCATGTCTCGGAAAAGAAGCTCGACCTCTACACCGGCGGCTACGACGACTTCGAGACGCGCCGGGCCGAAAACCAGCGCCTCGCGACCTCGGCAAAATCGAAGCAGGACGCCGAGCGCGCCCATCTCCAGAGTTTCGTCGACCGCTTCAAGGCGACGGCCTCCAAGGCCGCGCAGGCGCAGTCGCGGATGAAGCGCCTCGCCAAGATGCAACCCGTCGGCCTCACCATCGAGGAGCGCATCGCGCCCTTCACGCTGCCCTCGCCGAAACGCCCGCTGGCGCCGCCCTTGATGCAGCTCGACGAGGTCGACGTCGGCTATGCCGACGGCGTGCCGGTGCTGAAGGGGCTGAACCTTCGCCTCGACGTCAACGACCGAATCGGCCTTCTCGGCGTCAACGGCGCGGGCAAGTCGACCTTCGCAAAACTCGCCGCCGGCGCCCTGCAGCCTTTGTCCGGGCGCATGCAGCGCGACCGCCGGGTGGAAGTCGGCTGGTTCCACCAGCACCAGATCGAGGCGCTGGACCCGCAGGACACGCCGATGGACATCATCCGGCGGTCGCTGCCGGACGCCTCCGAGGCGCAGCGGCGCTCGAAGCTGTCGCAGTTCGGCTTCAATTTCGACAAGCAGGAGACGATCGTCGACGCGCTGTCGGGCGGCGAGCGGGCGCGGCTGCTGCTGAACCAGGTGGCGATGACGGCGCCGCACATCCTCATCCTCGACGAGCCGACGAACCATCTCGACATCGATTCCCGCCGGGCGCTGCTCGACGCCTTGAACGACTACGAGGGTGCCGTCATCCTCGTCACGCATGACCGCTCGCTGATGGAACTCGTCGCCGACCGCCTGTGGCTCGCCGCCGACGGCCATGTGAAGCCCTTCGACGGCGACATGGACGACTACGCCAAATTCGTCCTCGAACGCACCCGCGCCGGCCAGCGCGCGCCGAGCCAGGTCCGCGAAGGCAAGCAGAAGAAACGCGCCCGGGGATAAGGGCTTTGGCGCGGGCCGCGAGGTGGCAGGGCGGCTGATGCTGGTGGCGCGCCACTTCTGCCGGGCTCGGGCGCCAAGGCGGCGAGTGACGGCGACGCATGCCCCCCGTACCAATCGCCCACAGGAGAAGCGCCGCCCTCTCATCGGCCAGGCCGGGGTGCATCGCGCCAAAATCCCTGCCACAATGGCGGCATCCGGGAGACCCCTCATGCTCCGCCTTGCTCTCCTCGCTTTCCTCCTGCCGCTGCCGGCTCTGGCCGACGAGACCCCCGACCTCTCCGGCACCTGGCAGGGCACCTACGACTGCGCGCAAGGCGTGACCGGCCTCGTCCTGACCTTTTCGCCCGATCCGCGCGGCGGCTATGTCGGCACCTTCGCCTTCCGCGCCGTGAAGGAGAACCCCGGCGTTTCCGCCGGCGCTTTCGCCGTGACGGCGCTGTACGACCTGGAGGAGAACAGCTTTACCGTCGATCCCGGCCTCTGGCTGACGCAGCCGGGCGGCTTCGTCACCGTGCCGCTGGTCGGCAGGCTTTCGGAGGACGGCCAGGCCTTTGCCGGCGAGGTGCTGACCAGGGGATGCGGTAAGTTCCTGGTCCGGCGCTATCTTTCCTGACGCCGCGCGGGGGTCAACGGCGACGGCCGCGCATCTCTCGGGCGCGCGAAATCTAGAACGTTTCCAATATGATGATCCGCTCTGGCGTTTGCGTTGCGAGATGTCTATTGAAACCTGATCATCCCTATCATGTTCACCTGTACGGGGGTGCGCCGGGAGACCGCACGGGCGGTCCCCCCGGGTTTCGACGACATCGAGAGAGACGCCGCCATGCCACGCTTTTCCGCCCGGTCCGGACCGATGTGCCCCTCGCGCCAGCTGGCGGCCGTCTGTCTCGCGCTGGCGGTGCTGGTCGCGCCCGCCGCCGCGCAGGATGCGCCGGCAAGCCCGGCGCCCGCCGAAGCGCCTGCTGCGCCGGCCACACAGCCGGCTCTTGCCGCGCCGACCGCACCTGCCGCTTCAAGCTCCCCTTCGCCGTCCCCTGCCCCCGTCCTACCCGCGACCCCGTCGGGTCCAGCGACATCTCCCGCCCCGGCTCCTGAACAAAGCTCGCCCGTCGTTCAGCCGTCCGGACCGGGCGAAGCGGCGGCCGGTGCGGCACCCGAAGACGCCACGGGCGCACCGGCGCTTTCAGCGCCAGTCGAAACGGCCCCGCCCTTCGCCGACGCTCCGACCGCCGACGCCGGTCGCGACGGCCCGGCCGCGACCCTGCCGCACGATCTCTCGCCCTTCGGCATGTTCATGGCCGCCGACATCGTCGTGAAGGCGGTGATGCTGGGCCTTGCCTTCGCCTCGGTGGTCACCTGGACGATCTGGCTCGCCAAGGCGCTGGAACTGGCGATGGCGCGCCGCCGCGCCACCCGCGCCCTTCGGCGGCTGGAGCGCGCCGAAAGCCTCGGCGAGATCACCACAGTCGAGCGCGACAGGGCGTGGCCGAAGCGCGGCCCCGTGGCAGCGCTCGCCGCTGCCGCCGCGCTCGAGATCACCCGCTCGCAGCACCTCGCGGCCGACGGTATCAAGGAGCGCGTTCAGATCGCGCTGCAGCGCATCGAGGCGCGGGCCGGCCGCTCGATGTCGCGGGGCACCGGCCTTCTCGCCACCATCGGCTCGACCGCGCCCTTCGTCGGCCTGTTCGGCACGGTCTGGGGCATCATGAACGCCTTCATCGGCATTTCCCGCGCCAACACGACCAACCTTGCCGTCGTCGCGCCCGGCATCGCCGAGGCGCTGCTCGCCACCGCCATCGGCCTCGTCGCCGCCATTCCCGCGGTCATCATCTACAACGTCTTCGCCCGTTCCATCGCCGGCTACCGCGCGGTCCTCGCCGATGCCTCGGCCGAAGTGCTGCGCCATCTCAGCCGCGATCTCGACCGCCGCGAGCGCTTCGTCGCGGGCGAGCGGCGGCAGGCGGCGGAGTAGGCCCGTGGGGATCAAGCTCGGCTCCGGCAGCGACGACGATACCGGCGAGGTTTCCGACATCAACGTGACGCCGTTCATCGACGTCGTCCTCGTCCTCCTCATCATCTTCATGGTCGCCGCTCCCCTGTCGACGGTCGACGTGCCCGTCGACCTGCCGGTTTCCAACGCCGCGCCGCAGCAGCGGCCGGAGGAGCCGATCTTTCTCACCGTGCAGGCGGACCTCTCGCTGTCTCTCGGCAACGAGACGGTCGCGCGCGAAGCGCTGCAGGCGGTTCTCGACCGGCAGAGCGAAGGTGACCGGGAGCAGCGCATCTTTCTGCGCGCCGACGGGGCGGTCGCCTACAGCGAACTCATGACCGTGATGAACGTGCTGCGCTCGGCCGGCTACCTGAAGATCGGCCTCGTCGGCCTCGAGGATACCGCAGCGCCGGCCGGCCCTTCCGCGCCGGGCGCCGGCGGCCCCGGCACTCTCGCACCGTCCCTTCCTGCCTCGCCGGGCGACGCGCCCGCGCTCCCGACGCCATGACCGAGGCTCCCGACCTACGCGCCCTCGAGGCATCCGGCAGCGGCGCCTGGCGCTGGGGCCTGGCGGCGAGTGTCGTCGCCGCCGCCTATGGTGGGCTCGTCTGGCTTGCTTTTGCGATGCCGCCGCCGGAAGGCACCATCGGCGAGATCAACGAAGCCGTGATGATCGAACTGGAGCCGGTGACGGCCGAAGTCGAAGCACCGCCGCCTGCCCCCGAACCGGTGGAAGAACCCGCGCCGGAAGTCGCCGAGGCGCCGGCCGAGCCTGTGGCGCCGCCGCCGGAGCCTGCCCCCGAGCCTCTGCCGACGCCCGAACCCGTCGTCGAGGAGCCACCGCCGGAGGTGACGCCGCCGCCGCCCGAGCCCCCGGTCACACGGCCGCCGCCGGAGCCACCGCTGCCGGAGCCGCCCCCGCCAGAACCCGAGATCGTCGAACCCGAGCCGCTCCCCGAGCCGGAGGAGATCGTGCCGGATCTGCCGGCGGTGGAGACCGAGGCCGAGGCGATCCTGAACGCCCCCATCCCGATGGCCCGCCCGACCCCGCCCCGGCCACAGCCGATCCGAAAGGAAGTCCGCAAGCCGCCGCCGCCGAAGAAGAAGACCGTGGCCGAGAAGCCGGCGCGCCGCGAGGTCACCCGCGCCACTCCCCGGCGCACCGCGACCACCGAGCGCTCCGACTCCGCGCCGGCGCGCAATGCGTCGTCGGCGCCACGCGTCTCGCCGGCCTCCTGGCAGCGCCGGGCGGTCAGCCATTTCCGGAAATTCCGGCGCAAGGTGACCATCTCGACGAGGGGCGTCGCCCGCGTGGCGGTGACCATCGACCGCGGCGGCCGCGTGGTCTCCGCTCGTCTCGCCAGCTCTTCCGGCAACGGCGATTTCGATGCCGAAGCCATAGCGCTGGTGCGGCGCGCGAGCCCGATCCCCGCCCCGCCCGAGGGCGTTGGCGGGCGCACCGTCTCGCTGGTCGTGCCCGTCAACATGTAGTCGCGGCGTCGGCAACGCCGGTGGACTCCCCGCCGCCAGTGCATGCCGCGACGGATTGACCGTCGCGCCGAAAGGCGTAATTCAGGGCCCGTCAATCTCGGGAGGAAGACGCATGAAACTGTTACGCCACGGTCCGCTCGGCGGCGAGAAACCGGGTCTCTTGGCCACCGACGGCACGATCCGCGACCTGTCGGGCGCGATCGGCGACCTCGATGCCGCCCGCCTGTCAGCCGAGGGTCTGGCCGAGATCGCGGCACTCGATCCGATGAGCCTGCCGGTCGTGGATGCGGCAACGCGTCTCGGCTGCCCCGTCTCCCGGGTCGGCAAGTTCATCGCCATCGGCCTGAACTTTTCCGATCACGCGGCCGAATCCGGCCTGCCGGTGCCGGAGGAGCCCGTCGTCTTCATGAAGGCGACGAGCTGCATCGTCGGACCGAACGACGACGTGATGCTGCCGAAGGATTCCGTCAAGACCGACTGGGAGGTCGAACTGGGCATCGTCATCGGCGCCACGGCCCGCCATGTCAGCGAGGAGAAGGCGCTGGACTGCGTCGCCGGCTACGCCCTCATCCATGACGTGTCGGAGCGCGAATTCCAGATCGAGCGTGGCGGCACCTGGGATAAGGGCAAGGGTTGCGATACCTTCGGCCCGATCGGCCCCTGGCTCGTCACCAAGGACGAGGTCGGCGACGTCCAGGCGCTCGGCATGTGGCTCGATGTCAATGGTGTGCGCAAGCAGACCGGCACCACCGCGACGATGATCTTTTCGGCCGCCCACATCGTCTCCTATGTCAGCCGCTTCATGACGCTGGAGCCGGGCGACGTCATCACCACCGGCACGCCGCCCGGTGTCGGCATGGGCATGAAGCCGCCGCAGTATCTGAAGGCGGGCGACGTCGTGACGCTCGGCATCGACAAGCTCGGCAGCCAGCGCCAGACGGTCGTCGCCTTCGACGCCGTCTACCCCGCGGCGGCGGAATGAGCGGGCGCTTCTCCGGCCGCCGGGCGGTCGTCACCGGGGGTGCCGCCGGTATCGGCCTCACCGTCGCGCGGCGGATCGTCGCCGAGGGCGGCACGGTGGCGATCTGGGACCGCGATGCCGAACGGGCAGCGGCAGAGGCCGCCACGCTCGGCGGCATGGCCGTGTCGCTCGACATCGCCGACTGGCCGTCCGTCGAAAAGGCTGCGGCCGAAACGGCGGAAAGGCTCGGCGGCATCGACATTCTCGTCGCTTCCGCCGGCATCACCGGTCCGAACGCCACGCTCGAGGACTATCCGCCGGACGCCTGGAGAAAGGTCTTCGACGTCAACGTCCACGGCCTCTTCCACTGCGACAAGGCGGTGGTGCCGTTCATGCGGACCGGCGGCTACGGCCGCATCGTGAACATCGCCTCGGTCGCCGGCAAGGAGGGCAATCCCAACGCGTCGGCCTATTCCGCCTCCAAGGCGGCGGTGATCGGCCTCACCAAGTCGCTCGGCAAGGAATTGGCGACAACCGGCATCACGGTAAACTGCGTGACGCCGGCAGCGGTGAAGACGGCGATCTTCGACCAGATGAGCGAGGCGCATATCGCCTTCATGCTGTCGAAGATCCCCATCGGCCGCTTTGGCACGGTCGACGAGGTCGCCAGCCTCGTCTGCTGGCTCGCCAGCGAGGAATGCTCCTTCACGACCTCCGCGGTCTTCGACATTTCCGGGGGTCGCGCAACCTACTGACGACTCCCAAAGCCCCGCCGGGACCGCCGGCGGGGGAGATCTGACCGGGCAATCCAGCCGGCGGGCGCGGCGAGGCTCTCGCCGACCGACTTCATCCTTCCTTATGGAGCTGTCTGTACGATCGCCTCTGTCGTCTGCATTGGGATCCGGCGCATGAATTCTTCCCTGGCGATCGAGACAGAGAGGCTCGCCGAACTGGCGACCTTCGAAACCACGGACAGCGCACCCTCCGCGCCGCTGAATGCGCTGGTCGACAGCGTCCGGGAAATGTTCGGCGTGACGGCCTGCGCCGTGACCATGCTCGACAGCCACAGGGTCTGGTTCAAGGCGGTCGCTGGTCTGGACGCGGTCCAGATCGCCCAGAACAGCGCCTTCTGCGACCTGACCCTTCAGAGCGACAAGATCTTCGTCGTCGAGGATGCCCTGGCGGATGACCGGTTCGCCGAAAGCGGCCTCGTCGCCGAAGCGCCGCATGTGCGTTTCTATGCCGGGGTTCCCCTGGTGGTCCAGCCAGGGATTGCACTTGGCAGTCTCTGCCTCATAGACGTGAAGCCGCGGCAGCTGACGGAAGCCGAATCGAGCCTTCTGTGCCGTCTGGGGCTCGTCGCTCTCGGCCTGATCGAAAGCCACAAGACGGCGACCCAGGGGTTCCGGATCGCCGCCGATGCCGCGCTTCAGCATTACGACCTGATGGAGCAGCGGCAGGAAGCCAGTCTCAGGGACCGTCACTTCTCCCATGTCGAGGCGATCGCCACCATCGGATCCTGGACCTTTGATGTGTCGACCGAAAGCATCGCCTGGTCGGACGAGAGCTACCGCATCTTCGAGATCCCGCCGGGGACGAAAATAACGACCGAGCGCGCGCTGTCGATCTACCCCAAGCATGAGCGGATCTTCGTGCGCAACCTGGTCGACCTGGCCCTGAACGAGGGCAAGTCCTTCGACGAGGAGATGGAGATCGTCACCGACGTCGGCACCACCAAGCGCGTCCGGGTCACCGGCGACGCGGAGATCGTCGGCACTGGCGCGCGGCGGCTCTACGGTACGGTGCAGGACATCACGCAATTGCGGGCGGCCGAATCCGAGCTCTGGCAGGCCGAAAACTACGATGTCCTGACGGGTCTTTCCAACCGGGCGGCCTTTAGCGCGCATCTGGCGGATACCTTCAGCCGCCGGGTGGCGTTCTCGGACAATGTGATGGTCGGCCTCCTGCTGGTCGACGTCGACCGGCTGAAGGATCTCAACGAGACGCTCGGCCACGCCGCAGGCGACGCGGTGTTGCAGAACGTCGCCGACCGGATGTTCGAGACGGTCGGTCAGGAGGCCCTGGTCGCCCGCATCGGCGGCGACGAGTTCGCCATCACCTTGAACGGCAGCGCGACGGAAGCCGAAGCCGCCATGGTCGCGGCACGGATCATTGCCGCCGTGCGCCGCAGGTTTGCCTTCGGTCGCGAGACGATCTCACCGCAGATCTCGGTAGGCGGCGCCATCGCCGACCGGAACGATACCACCGACAGCTTGCGCCAGAAGGCCGGTCTCGCTCTCCTCGCCAGCAAGGCAGCGGGGCGGGGCGGCTATGTCGCCTTTCGCGAGGAAATGCGCGACGCGATCGTGCGACGGATCAACATGGTCCGCCATGTCGACGAGGCGCTGCTCGCGCATCGCGTCCTGCCGTTCTACCAGCCGATCGTCCGGCTCGACACCGCCGAGATCGTGGCTCTCGAGGCTCTGGCCCGTATCCGCGAGCCCAATGGCACGATCCTGGCCGCGGGCGCCTTTCACGAGGCGCTGGACGAACACCGCATCGCCTATGGTCTCACCGGGCAGATGCTGCCGCAGATCGCCGCCGACGTCAGGGGCTGGCTCGATGCAGGCATCGGCTTCCAGAGGGTCGGGATCAATGCGACGGCCGCCGACTTCCAGTCCGGCGACCTGCGCTCGCGCCTCAACGACAGCTTTGGCAATGTCGGCGTGCCGCTGAGCCACGTCGTCCTGGAAGTGACCGAGTCGGTGTTCCTCGACGGCAATGAAGCCGCGGTGATCAAGGCCATCAGTGAATTGCGGGGCGACGGAATGAGGGTCTCGCTCGACGATTTCGGCACCGGCTTTGCCTCGCTGACTCACCTGCGCAGCCTGCCGGTCGATTCGATCAAGGTCGACAAATCCTTCATCGACGGTCTCCTCGTCGACGCCAGCAGCGGACCCATCGTCGAGACGCTCATCGATCTTGCCCGCAAGCTCGGCCTCGGCATCGTGGCGGAGGGCATCGAGACCGCCGAGCAGTTGGCGCGGCTGCGCTCGCTTGCCTGCGATCTCGGCGGCGATCCGTCTTTCGTCGGCCTGGGCCAGGGCTACCTCTTCGCCCGCCCCGGCGATGCGGAGACGACAGCGACCTTGATGCGCGAGCGCGCCGAGCGGCCGGATGCCGCCGCAGCACGGCCACGGCGCCGGCCTGCCTGACAGCGCATAGTGGGACCAGACCTTCGGCCCACTTCTTCGACAGGGCCGCAATCGGCTTTCAGCTTGGAAAGGCCGCGGCGAGTTCCTCCACGGCCTCGCAGCTCAGCGGCGATGCCGGCCGATCGCCGATGAGGAAGTACAGCTTCGCCGTTTCCTCCAGCTCCTCCATGATCTGCACCGCTTCCTCCAGCGACCGTCCGGCGATGATCGGGCCGTGATTGGCAAGCAGCATCGCATGATGGTCGCGGGCCGCATCGCCGACGGCAGCGGCGAGGCGCCGGTCACCCGGCCTGAAATAGCCGACCAGCGGGAGCCGGCCGACCTTCATGACGTGATAGGCCGTCAGCGGTGGCATGACATTCGACGGATCGGCGTGGCAGAGGCACGAGATCGCCACCGAATGGGTGGAATGGAGGTGCACGATCGCCCGCGCCGTCGGCCGGGCCGCATAGACGGCACGATGAAAGAACGCCTCCTTCGACGGCGGATCGCCAGAAAGCAGGTCCCCCTCCGGCGACACCTTCGAGATGCGTTGGGGATCAAGAAAGCCGAGGGACGAGTTGGTCGGCGTGACGAGGATCGCGCCGTCCTTGAGCCGCACCGACAGATTGCCTGCGGTACCGTGCGCGAGCCTTCGCTCGTACAGGAGGGCCCCCTGACGCACGATCGCCGCGCGCAGTTCCGTTTCGCTTAAGTCCTGCATCTCAACGCTCCCCGTCACACGGTCGCCCCTTCGATCAGTTCGAAGCCGAGATCGACCACCTGTTTTGGTCCCCCGGCAAACAAAAGTTCGGCACCGAGCTGGCCCACCCGTCGCCGCGGCGTCAGGATCGTCGCCAGCGGCTGTGGCGCGAGGCGGGCGATGTCGAGACCGTTATAGCCCATGATCGCCAGTCTCGACGGGATCTCGATGCCCTGCTGCAGACAATGGAACAGTCCGCCCACCGCCATGTCGTCGTTGGAAAAGTAGACCGCGTCGAGATCGGGGGCGGCGGCAAGCAGACGCGCCAGAGCCTCCTTGCCGGCGCCGATCGACGAGGGTTCGGCAATGACCTCGCTCGCCCGAAGCGCCAGACCGGAGTGCGTCAGGATCTCGGTAAAGCCGCGAAGGCGGCGGGCGGCGCGGTGATCGAGGCCGAGATAATGGCCGACATAGCCGATTCGCCGGTAGCCGCGGGCAAGGAACAGCTCGGCGCTGGCGCGGCCGGCGGAAAGATTGGAGAAGCCGACGACGATGTCGATACCCTCGCCGTCGATGTCGAGAAGTTCGGCGACGCGCACCCCCGCGCCGCGCAGCATCGCCTTTGTCCGCGCGGTGTGGTCGAGACCGGC
The DNA here is from genome assembly GCF_019973775.1 of Aureimonas sp. SA4125. Lineage (NCBI taxonomy): Bacteria > Pseudomonadati > Pseudomonadota > Alphaproteobacteria > Hyphomicrobiales > Aurantimonadaceae > Aureimonas > Aureimonas sp. SA4125. Next base: position 4,159,422 of record NZ_AP025032.1, read on the forward strand.
CACGATTAGACCGGCAGGGCGCCAGGCGAGCATGGCCGCGACCAGCGTCTCCTCGCGCAGGGGATCATAATCGGAGACTCCGATCACCGGCTGGAAGCCCGCCCGGTCGAGAGCGAGGCTCGCGCCGCCGAGGAGATCGGGAAAGACGATATTGCTGAGCGAGGGGATGACGACACCGACCAGGTTGGAGCCGGACGAGGCCAGCGTCCCGGCGACGCGGTTCGGAACATAGCCGAGATGCTCCACCGCCTCGCGTACCCGCTGGCGCACCTTGAGCGACGAGAAGCCTTTTTGGCGCAGGACCCGCGACACCGTGCTTTCGCTGACACCGGCAAGCCGGGCGACGTCGCTGAGCGTCGAGGACGTTCCCGGCTTCGCAGACCGACGTTTCTGGATGATCGACGGCAAGGCGTCACCGCTTCTGCTGCGTCGGCGGCGCCGACGGCGTGTTGAAGATTTGAAAACCCGTGCCCGAGACCATGTTGCACAGTCTGACGGCAGCGTCCGCCCTAAAATGGCAGCGCTGCCACTTTTCGGTTGGCAGTGCGGGCAAGGTCGGATAGCGTCGCGCCAGATTTCTGCAGCAAAGCTTCGACGCCCGACAAGAGCCGCCTCACGGCCTGGGATAGTTGGGTGTCTCGGGAGGAGACGATGATGACCAGCGCCCCGGCGACCCCGCAGAGCATTGCCGTGATCGGCCTGGGATCAATGGGCCTCGGCATGGCCCTGTCGCTTTTGCGCGCCGGCCACCAGGTCGCCGGCTACGATGTCTCCCCTTCCGCTCTCGAAGCCTTTGCCGCCGACGGCGGACGTGCAGCGTCGTCCGCTGCCGCGGCGGTCGAGGGTGCCGATGCCGTGCTCAGCGTCGTCGTCAATGCCGCCCAGACCGAGGCGCTGCTCTTCGGCGAGAACGGCGTCGCCGCGGCGATGCCCGAAGGCGCGGTCTTCATTTCATCGGCGACGATGGATCCAGACGTGGTCCGGCGCCTGGCCGCGCGGCTCGAGTCGACGGGTCGCCTTTATCTCGACGCGCCCATCAGCGGCGGTCCCGTGCGCGCGGCCAAGGGCGAGCTGACGGTCATGGCGTCGGGCAGTCCGGCCACCTTCGACCGCGCCCGCCCCTGTCTCGAGGCGATCGCGCTGAAGGTCTACGAGCTCGGCGACGATGCGGGAGCCGGTGCCGCCTTCAAGATGATCAACCAGCTGCTGGCCGGCGTCCACATCGCCGCCGCCTGCGAGGCGATCGCCTTTGCGGCCAAGCAGGGACTGGATCTCGCCAAGGTCTACGAGGTGATCACCGCCTCGGCCGGCAATTCCTGGATGTTCGGCGACCGCGTGCCGCACATTCTCGATGGCGACTACCGCCCGAAGAGCGCGGTCGACATCTTCGTCAAGGATCTCGGCATCGTCCAGGACATGGCGCGGACGGCAAAGTTTCCGGTGCCGATATCGGCCGCCGCGCTCCAGATGTTCCTCGCCGCGGCCGGCTCCGGCATGGGCCGCGAGGACGACGCCTCGCTCGCCCGCGTCTATGCCGCGCTCGCCGGCGTCAACTTGCCCGGACACACAGCCTGATGCCCCGCTTCGCCGCCAACCTGTCGATGATGTTCAACGAAGTCGCTTTTCTCGATCGCTTCGGGGCGGCCGCGCGCGCCGGCTTCGACGCGGTCGAGTTCCTGTTTCCGTATGAGCATCCGCCCGAGGCCGTTGCCGAGAAACTCGGCGCCCACGGCCTGACGCAGGCCCTCTTCAACCTGCCGCCGGGCGACTTCGCCGCCGGAGAACGCGGAATCGCCTGCCTTCCCGACCGCGCGGGCGAATTGCGCGCGGGCGTCGAGACGGCGCTCGTCTACGCCCGCGCCACGGTCGTGAAGCGGCTGCACATGATGGCGGGCCTCGGGTCGCGCCAGAACGCGGCAGCCGTCGCCGCCTACCGGGACGCCGTCTCCTTTGCCGCCGACCGGCTCGCCGAGGCCGGCATCGACCTCGTTCTCGAACCGATCAACGGCCGCGACATGCCCGGCTATTTCCTCGACGATTTCAACTGGACCGCCGATCTGATCGCCGAACTCGCACGGCCGAACCTGAAGCTGCAGTTCGACATCTACCATCGCCAGATCATGCGCGGCGACGTCGCCACCGCGATGGCCGACCTGATGCCGATCATCGGCCATGTCCAGGTGGCGAGCGTTCCCCGCCGGCACGAACCGATGACGGGCGAACTGAACGACGTCTTCCTCTTTTCCGAGCTCGACCGGCTTGGCTATGCCGGCTTCGTCGGCTGCGAGTACCGGCCGGCCGGTGCGACGACGGACGGCCTCGGCTGGTTCGATGGCGCGCGTCCGGCGGGCGGGAGGGCGGCATGACCCTTCGCCTCGGCGCCATTGCCGACGACTATACCGGCGCGTCGGACCTGGCCAACACGCTGACCCGCAATGGCCTGCGCACCGTGCAGACGATCGGCGTTCCCGCCGACGGCCTCGAGCTTCCGGGCGTCGATGCCGTGGTCGTCGCGCTGAAGAGCCGGTCCATTTCCGCGGCCGACGCCGTCGAGAAATCCCTCGCCGCCTATGGCTGGCTGGAGGCTCGCGGCGCCGGCCACATCCTGTTCAAGGTCTGCTCGACTTTCGATTCCACCGATGCCGGCAATATCGGCCCGGTGACCGATGCGCTCCGACAGGCCACCGGCGAGTCCATCGTCCTGGTGACGCCGGCTTTCCCCGAGACCGGAAGGACCGTCTACCAGGGCAACCTCTTCGTCGCCGGGGTGCCCCTGGCGGAAAGCCCGATGAAGGATCATCCGCTCAATCCGATGCGCGATTCCGACCTGCGGCGCGTGCTGTCGCGGCAGTCGGCAGAGCCCGTCGGGCTGATTCCGCTCGACGCTGTCGCGGCGGGTGACGGCGCCGTCGGCGAACGCCTCGCCGCGCTCGCCCGTGAAGGCTGCGGCGCGGCGATCGCCGACGCGGTGTTCGATGCCGATCTCGAGACCCTCGGCCGCGCGGCCTTGCGCCAGCGGCTGTCGGTCGGCGCCTCCGGCCTCGGCCTCGGCCTTGCCCGGGCGCTCGCCGATGGTCCGCCGTCTTCCGCCGCAGCACCCTTTCCAGCGCTTGGGGGCCCTGCCGCCTGCCTTGCCGGAAGCTGCTCGGCCGCGACTCTCCGGCAGATCGCGGCCGCGGAAGCCAGCATGCCCGTGCTGCGGCTCGATGCCGAAGCGCTTGTGACGGGCAATGGCGCCGTTGCCGAGGCCCTCGCCTTTGCGCGCGAAAATCTCGCGCACGGCCCGGTCCTCATCGCGTCGAGCGCTGCGCCCGACGTGGTGGCGGCACTGCAGGCCCGGCACGGCGGCGCCGGTATCGGGACCGCGATCGAAGCCGCCTTCGCCGAGATCGCCGCAGGCCTCGTCGCGCTGGGCGTGCGCCGGCTGGTCGTCGCCGGCGGCGAGACGTCGGGCGCGGTCGTCGATCGCCTCGGCCTCGCCGCCTTCGCGCTCGGACCCGAAATCGCCCCCGGCGTTCCGGTGCTGCGCAGCCTCGGCGGAACGGACATGCGGCTGGCGCTGAAATCGGGCAATTTCGGCGGACCGGATTTCTTCCGTGACGCTCTCAACATGATGCCATGAGCGAGGACCAGATGAGCAACGCGAACCACGGCCGGATCGGCCTCGTCACCGGCGGCGGCACCGGCGTCGGCAAGGCGATGACCCGGGCGCTTCTGGCGGCCGGCTGGCGCCTCGTGATCACCGGCCGTCGCGCCGCGGTCCTCGATGCCGCGGTGGACGAGCTCTGCGGCAATGACGGCCGCGTCGTGGCGGTCCCCGCCGACATCGGCGATCCCGCTTCCGTCGCGCTCTTGTTCGACGAGATCCGCGCCCGCTTCGGCCGGCTCGACCTCCTCGTCAACAACGCCGGCAGCAACGTGCCGGCGATCCCCCTGGAAGATGTCAGCTTCGCCCAGTGGAACGCCATCGTCGCCGCCAACCTCACCGGTGCCTTCCTCTGCACCCAGGAGGCTTTCAAGCTCTTCAAGACGCAGACGCCACGCGGCGGGCGCATCATCAACAACGGCTCGATCTCGGCGACGACACCCCGGCCGAACTCGGCCCCTTATACCGCGACGAAGCACGCCATCGCAGGACTCACCAAGGCGACGGCGCTCGACGGCCGGCCCTTCGACATCGCCTGCGGCCAGATCGACATCGGCAATGCGGCGAGCGAGATGACCTCGGTGATCTCCACCGGCGCGCTGCAGGCCGACGGTTCGACCGCGGCCGAGCCGACGATGGATCCGGCGCATGTCGCCGATGCCGTGGTGTCGATGGCCTCCCTGCCCCTCGACGTGAACGTGCTGACCATGACGATCATGGCGACGAAGATGCCCTTCGTCGGCCGCGGCTAACATCTTAGGCGCACAGCGCCTGATACAGCACCCGCCCTAAGACCGGGCGCAGCGGCGAGAAGAGGCGGACAACGCCCAGCGCCAACAAAGAGTTTGGGAGAGAACGACATGGCCTCGGTCGACATCATCGACGTCAAGAAGAATTTTGGGGCCCATCCCGTCATCAAGGGCGTGAACGTGCGGATCGAGGACGGCGAGTTCGTCATCCTCGTCGGCCCGTCCGGCTGCGGAAAGTCGACGCTGCTGCGCATGCTGGCCGGCCTCGAGCACGTGACCGCAGGCGAAATCAAGATCGGCGACCGCGTCGTCAACGATCTGCCGCCGAAGGACCGGGACATCGCGATGGTGTTCCAGAACTACGCGCTCTATCCGCATATGACCGTCGCCGAGAACATGGCCTTCTCGCTGAAGCTGAAGAACGCGCCGAAGTCCGAGATCGATACCCGCGTTCGGCCGGCGGCAGAGATCCTCGGCCTCACCGCCTATCTCGACCGCTATCCGCGCCAGCTTTCCGGAGGTCAGCGCCAGCGCGTGGCCATGGGCCGGGCGATCGTGCGCGACCCGCAGGTCTTCCTGTTCGACGAGCCCCTGTCCAATCTCGACGCCAAGCTGCGCGTCTCCATGCGCAGCGAGATCAAGAACCTCCACCAGCGCCTGACCACCACCACGGTCTACGTCACCCACGACCAGATCGAGGCGATGACCATGGCCGACAAGATCGTCGTCATGCAGGACGGCCGCGTGGAGCAGATCGGTGCGCCGCTCGAGCTCTACGACCGGCCGAACAACCTCTTCGTCGCCGGCTTCATCGGCTCGCCGTCCATGAACATGCTGACCGGCAAGCTCGATCCGAACGACGCCACGCGCTTCATCACCGGCGACGGCGTCGTCCTTCCGGTCTCCGGCTCGCGCCCCGAGGCCCTCGGCCGCGCGCTCGTCTATGGCGCGCGCCCCGAGGCGATCCATCTCGGCGGCGACGTCATGCTGGAAGTGATCGTCATCGAGCCCACGGGATCGGAAAGCCAGGTCATCGGGCGCATCGGCGCAACAGATGTCACCTGCGTCTTCCGCGAGCGCGTCACCGTGCGGCCGGGCGAGAAGATCCCGGTCTCGATCGACCCGAAGGCCGTGCACCTCTTCGACGCGGCCAGCGGCGAGCGCCTCTCGGCCTGAGGCTTTCGGCCTGAGGCTTTTGGCCCGAGGCTTCTGGTCTAAGGCCTCTGGTCTTAGACTTCTGGCCTGGGGCTTCTGGCCTGAGTTTACGGTCCGAAAGGGCCCAAGATGGCGGCGGCATCCCGGGAAGCCGACCGCACACAACAAGAACAGTCCCGCACCCTTGGAGGAGACAGCCATGTCCATCAACCGCAGAAAACTTCTGACCACCTCGGCAGGCCTTCTGGCCGCCGGTGCCTTCACCGGCCCGTTCGGCGTCGGCCGCGCCTTCGCGCAGGCGGCGGGTCCGACCTATACACCGGAAGCCGGCGCAAGCCTGCGCCTCCTGCGCTGGGCTCCCTTCGTGCCGGCGGAAGAGGAAGCCTGGCTCGCCAACACCAAGAAGTTCATGGAGGCGACCGGCGTCGAAGTGCGCGTCGACAAGGAGAGCTGGGAGGACGTGCGCCCGAAGGCCGCCGTCGCCGCCAATGTCGGCTCCGGCCCCGACATGGTGATGAGCTGGTTCGACGATCCGCAGCAGTACCCCGACAAGCTTGTCGACCTCACCGAGCTCGGCACCTATCTCGGCGAGGCGAATGGCGGCTGGTATGCCGGTCTCGAGGCCTATGCCAAGCGTGACGGCAAGTTCATCGCGATGCCGCTCTGCGCCATCGGCAATGCCGTCGTCTACCGCGACAGCCACATGAAGGCCGCCGGATTCTCGGAATTCCCGAAGGACACCGCCGGCTTCCTCGAGCTCTGCAAAGCCCTCCAGGCCAAGGGCACCCCGGCTGGATTCCCGCACGGCAAGGCCGTCGGCGACGGCAACAACTACGCCCATTGGCTGTTGTGGAGCCATGGCGGCAAGATGGTCGATGAATCAGGTGCCGTCACGATCAACAGCCCGGAGACGCTCGCCGCCGTCAACTACGCGATCGAGCTCTACAAGACCTTCATCCCCGGCACCGAGAGCTGGCAGGACGTGAACAACAACCGCGCTTTCCTCGCCGGCCAGGTCTCGCTGACCGCCAATGGCGTCTCGGTCTACTACGCCGCCAAGAAGGATCCGGCGATGAAGGAGATCCTCGACGACATGCGCTCGGTCAACTTCCCGATCGGCCCGGTCGGCGAGAGCGTCGAGCTGCACCAGACCTCGACCCTCTCGGTCTTCGCCCACACCAAGTTCCCGGAGGCGGCCAAGGCCTACATCAAGTTCATGTACGAGGCGGACAACATGAACGCCTGGATCCAGGGTGCCAGCGCCTATTGCTGCCAGCCACTGAAGGCCTTCGAGAGCAATCCGGTCTGGACCGCCGACCCGTTCCACGCGCCCTATGCGCGGGCCTCCGAGACGCTGCGTCCGAATGGCTATGCCGGCCCGCTCGGTGCCGCCTCGGCCGGCACCATGGCCGACTACGTCCTCGTCGACATGTTCGCCGAAGCCGTGACTGGCCAGTCCTCGGCGGAGGATGCGATCACCAACGCCGAGCGCCGCGCCAACCGGTACTACCGGGTCTAGCTGTCTCCAGCGGGCAAAGGGATGGTGCCCTTCGGCACCCCCCTCTGCCCTGCCGGGCATCTCCCCCTCAAGGGAGGAGATCGGCTGATCTGAAAAGCACGCGGTCCGGAATTTTGCGGACATGGTGACGGGACTGATCTCCCCCCCTCGAGGGGGAGATGGCCGGCAGGCCAGAGGGGGGCGCACGCCGCAACGGGTGATCCCTCCTTTCGATACGAGGCGACGGCGCCGTCCACCGGTGCAAGCCGTAAATCCTCCGGGAGAGGGAACAAGACCGATGTCCACCACCACGATCAAGCGGGCCGAGCCGCAGAAGGCCTCGGCCTTCGAACGCCTGGCGCAAAGTCGCAACGGGCTCGGTTTCCTGTTCATGCTCCCGGCGGCGCTCTTCCTCCTGGTCTTCCTGACCTATCCGCTCGGCCTCGGCGTCTGGCTCGGTTTCACCGACGCCAAGATCGGCCGGCCCGGCATCTTCATCGGCCTCGAGAACTACCAGTTCCTGATGGGCGACCGGATCTTCTGGCTCTCGGTGTTCAACACCGTTCTCTACACCACCGTCGCCTCGGTGCTGAAATTCGTGCTCGGCCTCTGGCTGGCGCTGATCCTCAACGAGCACCTGCCCTACAAGTCCTTCTTCCGCGCCATCATCCTCCTGCCCTGGGTGGTCCCGACCGTGTTGTCGGCGCTGGCCTTCTGGTGGATGTTCGACGCGCAGTTCTCGATCATCTCCTGGATCCTGATGGAGATCGGGCTGATCAACGCACCGATCAACTTCCTCGGCGATCCGACGAATGCGAGGGCCTCGGTGATCGCCGCCAATGTCTGGCGCGGCATTCCCTTCGTCGCGATCTCGCTCCTCGCCGGCCTGCAGACCATTCCGGCCTCCCTGCACGAGGCGGCAGCGCTCGACGGCGCGACGTCCTGGCAGCGTTTCCGCAATGTCACGCTGCCGCTGCTCACCCCGATCATCGCCGTCGTGATGACCTTCTCGGTGCTCTTCACCTTCACCGATTTCCAGCTGATCTACGTCCTCACCAAGGGCGGCCCGGTCAACGCCACGCATCTCATGGCCACGCTCTCCTTCCAGCGCGGCATCTCCGGCGGCCAGCTCGGCGAGGGCGCCGCGATCGCCGTCGCGATGATCCCGTTCCTCCTCGCCGCGATCCTGTTCAGCTTCTTCGGCCTGCAGCGCCGCAAGTGGCAGCAGGGCGGATCGGACTAAGGAAAAGACAATGAGCCAGACCCAACCCGAAGCCGGCCACCTCACCGACGACGTCGTCGGCATGTCGCAGTACAATACGCTGCCGCGGCGCATCCTCGTCATCTACCTGCCGCTGGCGATGTTCTGCTTCGTCCTGTTGTTCCCGTTCTACTGGATGGCGATCACCGCGGTGAAGCCGAACGACCAGCTGACGAACTACTCGGAATACAGCCCGTTCTGGGTAGTCAGGCCGACGCTCGACCACATCAAGTATCTCCTGTTCGAGACCTCCTATCCCGGCTGGCTGTGGAACACGACGCTGGTCGCGGTCTGCTCGACGGTGATCGCGCTCGCGGCCTCGGTGTTTGCCGCCTATTCGATCGAGCGCGTGCGCTTCACCGGCGCCCGCGTCGCCGGCCTCCTCGTCTTCCTCGCCTACCTGATCCCGCCCTCGATCCTCTTCATCCCGCTCGCCTTTATCGTCTTCCAGGTCGGCATCTTCGATTCCAAGCTGGCGCTGATCCTGACCTATCCGACCTTCCTCATCCCGTTCTGCACCTGGCTGCTGATGGGCTATTTCCGCTCGATCCCCTTCGAGCTCGAGGAAAGCGCCCTCGTCGACGGCGCGACGCGCTGGCAGATCCTGACGAAAGTCATCCTCCCGCTTGCCGTCCCCGGCCTGATCTCCGCCGGCATCTTCGCCTTCACGCTGGCCTGGAACGAGTTCATCTACGCCCTCACCTTCATCCAGTCCTCCGAGAACAAGACGCTCCCCGTCGGCGTCCTGACGGAGCTCGTGCGCGGCGACGTCTACGAATGGGGCTCGCTGATGGCCGGCGCGCTGCTCGGCTCGCTGCCGGTGGTGATTTTGTACTCGTTCTTCGTCGATTATTACGTGTCGTCGATGACGGGCGCGGTGAAGGAGTAGGCGGGAGACGGTAGTCGCGCCGTGACGGGGCCGCTCCCTGTCGCGACGGGATCGCACGGAGGGCAGGCAATCTTGCGCAATGCGCCCGAGCTTCGTCATCCCGGCCTTGAGCCGGGATCCATGCCAAACCGTCGAACAAGTGGGGTAACGGTGGACATTCCCACCGTCCTGATCCGGACCGAAGCGGAAACGCAGAGGCATGGATTCCGGCTCAAGGCCGGGAAGACGATGCGGCGGGTGGCACGAAGTGACAAGATTGCAACCGAGGCACCATCAAGCCTCACCACCGTTATACGGCACCGTCCCACGCTGATAGGCGCACTGCCCGCCTGAAACCGACCGCTCGTGCAGATCGGTCGGTAACTGGAAGCCATCCTCTCACCTGCAATTCTGCATCGACCTTCGCTTCAACCTGGCTCGGCGCCGATAACGATCTCGTCGGCCTCGTTCGGATCATTGAGCCAGATCGAGAGCCGGGTCCGATCGCTGCTGACCGGCAGGGTCATGACCGGTTCCCCCGCCACGAGGGTGATCGTCACCCGGCGGTTCGCGGTGCGGATGGCATGGTTGAGGTCGGGCCGGAGCGCCAGGGCAACCTCGCCGAGGAGACCCAAGGTCACGCGGCAGCGGCCTTCCTGTTCATGCTTAGCTCTGATGCTGACGCCCCACTCGTTGAAACTGAACGCGGCATCACGGTATTCCGGGATCGTCGTTTTTCCAGCGTCGTGGATAAACAGCATGCCGTTTTCTAGATCCAGCGTTCTCCGTGTCATCTCACTTCTCCTTCTTCGACCGAACAGCACTCCCCTGACGCCCATTGCAGTTTTGGCACTGAGGGAACAGCCGCTGAGATCCGACTGGACTCCTCCATCGGGTGGGCAATTGATGATCCTTGAAGAAGTTGCGGCTTGCCAAGCCTGAATCTTTTGATCCGCAGGTGTGGCATCCGGTTTCGCGACCGATCCGATTAATTTCCTCGACCTCACGCTTTGTATAGCTCCGACTTGGGCTGCGCGCCGGAATGGATTCGCCTGCAAAGCGGCCAGGCCCAATGCCGTTGCGCTGCAAATCGTAGAACCGCGCCTCGGCCTCCCGGGCCTGCGCAGCATTGGAGAGAATTTCGCCTCGAATGGTCTCCGTCAAGCTTGGAGTGGGTTTCCAGGCCGGATCAACTGCGCGGACGCGGCGCAAGGCAAGGTCGAGCATCAGCCGGCTTGCGGCGAGTTCTGCGGCCTCGGCCGGCGTCGGCTGAGTGACGCGGTTGCCGCCACCCGTCCGCCGCGGGCCCGAGCCACTTGGCGCTCGACCGGACTGGGCGATCCGCACGAGCTCCTCTGTCCACTGCCCGCCGCCGGTCTGACCCTTGGGGAGGCGCAGTTGGCTTGGATTGTAGCCGTACTTTAGAGCGCGGACGAGCTTTCGCGACACCAGCGATAAACGCAGGCTGGCGACACGTTCGTGCAGAGCGACCAGGCTTGGCAGCGTATCCAGAAAGTGTCCTGTCCGCATGCTGTCCTCCGCTTCCCACCCCAAGAGGATACGGCGAGGCCAGACTGACGCGGATAAGTTTTACGGATTATTTTCCTATATATCGACCAGGGACCTTCGACGCTTGGCTGAGTAGCGGAGTGTCACAGGTCTCCCGTCAGACCCGCCTTCACCCGCGCCTTCCGATTCTCCCGCCACCAGATGTACAGCCCGCTGCCGATCAGCACCGCCGTGCCGAGCACCGTCGTCAGGCGCAAATGATCGCCGAAATACAGGACGCTCAGCGCCGTGGACGCCAGCACCTGGCTGTAGAGGAAGGGCGACAGCAACGAGGCGGGGGCGTGGCGGAAGGCGCTGACGAGGCTGAAATGGCCGATCGAGCCGACGAAGCCGATCAGCACCATCAGCCCGAAGGTCGGCAGCGACGGCGTCACCCAGACCGGGATGACGAGGAAGGTGAGGATCACCGTGCCGACCGCGGTGGTGTTGAACTGCGTCGCCGGCGCCTCGTCGCTGCCGGCGAGCTGGCGCGTCAGAAGCATGTAGAGTGCGTTGACGAGGGCCGCGGCGAGCGGCAGCAGCAGATAGGGGTCGGTGCCGGAGGCGCCCGGCCGGACGATCAACATCACCCCGCAGAAGCCCGCGACCACCGCCGCGATGCGGTGGATGCCGACTTTCTCCTTCAGGAAAATCACCGACAGGATGGTGATGATGATCGGCGAGAAGAACATCACCGACGTCGCGTCGGCGAGCGGCACGTGCACCAGCCCGAAATACATGAGCAGCGTCGCCGCGAGCAGCATGCCGCCGCGGACGAACTGCAGTACCGGCCGCTTCGTCTTCAGAAAGCGCGTGCCGCTGGTGCGGTAGAGATAGCCCGTCATCAAAAGCGTCTGGAAGAAGTAGCGGCCCCAGACGATCTCCAGCACCGGCAGGACGGTGGTCAGTTGCTTGCCGATGGTGTCCATGGTGGAGAAGACGACGCCGGCAAGGACCGTCATGAGAATGCCGGCCAGAAGATTGCTGCTGTTCACGGGGGATCTGCCTGATGGGGTCGAAAGGGCGAGTCGGCCTGTAGGCTTACGACCTTATCGCGCCGCCCTCGCGAGGGCGACAGCCGATGCGGCATTTGATCCCCCAGCATGATTTCCACTGGATGCCTTTTTCGATCCTGCTGAGCGCCGGCTTGGCGCGCCGGAAGAGCGCCGACGCGTTTGCCTCCCGCGCCTCCCCGTCAGGCCGCCACCATGTGCCCGCCACCGACATCCTCGAGCACGAGGCGAACCGGCGGATCGCCGACGCGGCGCACCGGGCTCGGGATCTCGCCGTCCATGCGCGCCAAGCCCGCCAGTTGTCGGCGCGTCGGATCGGGCTGCGGCACCGCCGCGATGAGCCGGCGGGTATAGGCATGGCGCGGGTCGCCAAAGACCTGGTCGCGGGTGCCGCGCTCGACGATCTGGCCAAGATACATCACCGCGACATGGGTCGAGATATTCTCGACCACGGCCATGTCGTGCGAGATGAAGAGATAGGCGATCCCGAACTCGGCCTGCAGCTCGCGCAGGAGGTCGAGCACCCGGGCCTGCACCGAGACGTCGAGCGCGGAAACGCTCTCGTCGGCGATGATGAGCTTTGGTCGCAGCGCCAAGGCGCGGGCGATGCAGATGCGCTGGCGCTGGCCGCCGGAGAACTCGTGCGGATAGCGGCTGGTCTGGTCGGGCGAGAGGCCGACGCGGCGAAAGAGCTCGGCGGTGCGCTCGCGCCGCTCGGCCTTGTCGCCGATGCCGTGGATGACCAGCGGCTCGGCGACGAGATCGCCGACGGTCATGCGCGGATCGAGCGAGGCGAAGGGATCCTGGAAGATCATCTGGACGTCACGGCGCATCGCCTTGCGCCCCTTGGCGTCGAGCCCGCCCATGTTGCGGCCGCCGACGACGATGTCGCCCTCGTAGGGCACGAGCCCCGCCAGCGCCTTCGCCGTCGTCGACTTGCCGCAGCCCGATTCTCCGACGAGGGAATAGGTCTCGTTGGCGCCGATCGCGAGGCTGACGCCGGCCACCGCGTGCACCTGCCGCTGCACCCGGCCGAACAGGCCGCCGGTGAGGTCGAAGCGCACGGTGAGGTCGTTCAGCATCGCCACAGGCGAAAGCGCCGTGGCAGGCGCAGCCGAATTGGCCGTCCCAAGCGTCGCCTGACGCCCGGCGCCTGCGCCCATGCGCGGCACGGCCGCGAGAAGCGCCTGCGTATAGGGATGTGTGGGCGCGGCAAACAGCGATTTGACCGCCCCCTCCTCCACCACCTGTCCCTGGCGCATCACGACGACGCGGTCGGCCATCTCGGCAACGACGCCCATGTCATGGGTGATGAGGATGATGGCGGTGCCGAATGTCTGCTGCAACTCCTTGAGGAGCCCGAGCACCTGCGCCTGTACCGTCACGTCGAGTGCCGTCGTCGGCTCGTCGGCGATGAGGACGTCGGGCTCGAGCGCCAGGGCCATCGCGATCATGACGCGTTGGCGCATGCCGCCGGAGAGTTCGTGCGGATGCTGCGACAGGCGCGCCGCGGCATCGGGAATGCGCACCGCCTCGAGCGCCGCGATCGCCTTTTCGCGCGCCTGCGCGGCGGAAACGTCGCGGTGCGCGCGGATCGCCTCGGTCAGCTGCCGGCCGATGGTCAGCACCGGGTTCAGCGAGGTCATCGGCTCCTGAAAGATCATTGCCACCCGGTCGCCGCGGATGTTTCGCAGGCCGCGTTCGTCGAGGGTGGCGAGATCGGTGTCGCCGAGCCGGATCGCGCCGCCGGCGATGCGCGCGGCGGGTTTTGGCAGAAGTCCCATGATGGCCAGCGCCGTCATCGACTTGCCCGAGCCGGATTCGCCGGCAATGCACAGCGTCTCGCCACGTGCGAGGGTGAAGGAGAGGTCGCTGACCACCGCCTTCGGCTCAGCGCTGCCGCCGACGGAAACGGTGAGGTTCTCGACGCGGAGGACCGCATCGGATGTGATCTTGGAAGTTACAGCCTGACTTGGACGCGTGGTGCTGAGGATCATGGCAGATGCGGGTGCGAGACACCCCCCTCTGTCCTGCCGGACATCTCCCCCTCAAGGGGGGAGATCGGCAGATCGATGGATGGTGCCTCTCGTCGCCACCGTTTCCAAGGCGCGAAGCCGTCCGAGCCCTTGATCTCCCCCCTTGAGGGGGAGATGCCCGGCAGGGCAGAGGGGGGGGCGACGGCGCCGCAGCCCCAGGCAAGACCTGCCCTCATTCGAAGACGCAGCGCGGGAAGTAGAACGAGACGACCCAGTTCGGCATGTCGACGATCTCGGAAATCCTGAGGTCGCCGCAGGCCGAGACGAGCATGTAGGCGTCGACCGGGTTCATGTTGTAGCGGGCGGCGAGCAGCTCGACCATGTCGGCGACGGCGCGCTTTGCCCCCTCCATCAGGTCGGTGCCGATCCCCGTCGTCACCTCGTAGCCCTTGGCGTCGAGGTGGCGCGTCACCGGCCCGGCCGTGGTGAAGCGCGGCATTTTGAGGTTCGCGCCCTTCACGAGGTCGAGCGTCAGGACCGTGTTCATCCGGCTTTCGATCGCCGTGCCGCAGACCTCGCCGTCGCCCTGGGCGGCATGCGTGTCGCCGACCGAGAACAGCGCGCCCGCGACCTCCACCGGCAGGTACAGCACTGTGCCGGCGGAGAGATCGCGGATGTCGAGATTGCCGCCGACGCGGCGCGGCGGCACGACGGAATGCAGGCCCGGCTCGGCCGGCGCGTTGCCGATCGTGCCGGCGAAGGGCTTCAGCGGCACATGCCCGTGCGCGCCGAAGGCCGCCGGCTCCATCGTCGCGGTATCGTAGTGCCAGAGCGTCAGCGCCGGCTCCTTGAAGTCGTCGGCGAGAAGCCCGAAGCCTGGAATGTTCGCCGTCCAGCCGAAGCCCGACGGCTTGAAGGCCTCGATCGTCACCTTCAGCGCGTCGCCGGGCTCGGCCCCCTCGACGAAGATCGGCCCGGAGACCGGGTTGATCCGGCCGAAGTCGAGCGTCGCGACATCGGCGGCGGTGGAGGCCGGGGTCAGCTGCCCGGCCGAGGCATCGTGGCATTCGAACTCGATGGTCGAGCCGGGGGCGACGCGCGCCGCCGGCTCGAATGCGTTGTCCCAGCCGAAATGATGCTGCCGGCCGTGGATCGTGTAGTTGCAGTTACTGCACATCGGACACCGACACGTAGTCGTAGTTGACCGGGATGTTGACGGGATCGACGAACAGCGCGTCCGCGCCCGTCATGCGCGCCGACTTGATGGTGTAGCGCTGCTCGTTGAACACCGGCACCCAGGGCGCATCGGCCATGATGGCGGTGTAGATCTCGCCCCAGAGCTTGAAGCGCTCTTCGGCCCGCGCCGGATCGGCGATGGAATCGGCTTCCACCGCCTTCTTGTCGAGCGCCTCGTTGCAGTACCAGGACCAGTTCCAGCCACCCTCGACGGCGCCGGCACAGCCAAGGATCGGACCATAGAAATTGGACGGATCGGGGAAGTCGGCGATCCAGCCCATGCCGCCCGACCAGATCATCGCCGCGCCCTCCGGCGCGCCGCCGGCGGCGATGACGTTCGCCTGCGCCAGCGACTGGATCGAGGCCTTGATGCCGATGGCGGCGAGATCCTGCTGGATCGCCTGGGCGATGCGCGGCTGCGGGTCGGTGTTGGCGACGAAGAGCTCGGTCTCGAAGCCGCCCTCATGACCAGCCTCGGCGAGCAGCGCCTTGGCGGCCGCGACATCGTATTTGTAGCCGGCGAAATCCTTGACATAGCCGGGCATCGAGGGCGGCAGCGGCTGGTTGGCGGGCACCGCGCGGCCGTTGATGATCTGAACGATGCGGTCCTTGTTGATCGCCATGTTGACGGCCTGGCGAACCTTCACGTCGTCGAAGGGCTTCATCCGGGTGTTCATGGTGATGTAGCCGGTATGCAGCTGGCCACCCTCGACGACGCGTTCGGCCGTTTCCGGATTGCCCATGACCTCGGTGAACTTCGCCGGCGGAATGCCGTCGCCGGGAATGTCGATCTCGCCATTCTGCAGGCGCAGCATGGCGACGATCGGCTCCTGGCCGATCTCGAAGGTGATGCCGTCGAGGCTCGGCACGTTGGCGCGCCAGTAGTCGGGGTTCTTCTTGAACACGACGCGCTGGCCGAGCGTCCACTCGGCGAGGCTGAAGGCACCGGTGCCGACCGGCTGACGACCGAAATCGGCGCCGGCAGCGTCCACCGCCTCCTTCGGCACGACGGAGGCGAAGTTGAGGCCCATCACGTGCAGGAAGGTCGCGTCGGGACGCGACAGCTCGATCTTCACGGTCTTGGCATCCGGCGTCGTCACGCCCGACAGGCTCTCGGCGGTCCCGTCGGCCATGGCGTCGAAGCCGGCGATGGCGCCGAAGAAGCCGGCGCCGGGGCTCTGCGTCTTCGGATTGGTGACGCGGTCGAGCGAGTATTTTACGTCCTCGGCGGTCATCACGCGGCCGTTGTGGAACTTGACGCCCTCGCGCAGGACGAAGGTGAAGGTCTTGCCGTCGGGCGAGATCTCGTAGCTTTCGGCAAGGCCCGGCCGGAGCGTCGTCGTGCCCGGCTCATAGTCCATCAGCCCGTCGAACAGGCTCTTGATCATCGACCAGTTCTGCCAGTCGTAGCCGATGGCCGGGTCGAGGGTGGCGACATCGTCCTTGTAGGCGACGATGATCTCGCCGCCGGCCGTGCCTTGTGCGGCCGCCGGCAGCGGCGCGAAGCCGATCATCAGCGCAGAAGCGGCGACACCAAGCGAAAGAAAGGTCTTCATCAGGGTTTCCTTTGGTTGGACGGAAGGTTTCAGCGCATTTTGATGCGCGGATCGACGAAAGGGGCGAGGAGGTCGGCCAGGAGATTGCCGAGGACGATGGCGACGGCGGAGACGAGCGTGACGCCCATGATGATCGGCAGGTCGACGCGCTGGATCGCCTGCCAGGCGAGCTGGCCGATGCCGGGCCAGCCGAACACGCCCTCGACGACGACGATCCCGCTCATGAACAGGCCGATGTCGATGCCGATCATCGCGATCACCGGCAGGATGGCGTTGGGGAGGGCATGCCGGATCAGGATGGTGCCGCGACCGAGGCCCTTTGCCCTGGCGGTGCGGATATAGTCCTGGCGCAGCACGTCGATCATCGACGAGCGCATCATCCGGGAATACCAGCCGGCACCGATGATGCCGAGCGTCAACGCCGGCAAAACGAGATGGCTAGGGGTGCCGTAGCCGCCGATCGGGAACCAGCCGAGCTGGTAAGCGAAGATATAGAGGAGGAGCAGGCCGACGACGAATTGCGGCGCCGAGACGCCGACGAAGGAGGCGACCATCAGCGCCTGGTCGGTGCCGCTGCCGCGCCGCACCGCCGCGATCAGCCCCATGGAGACGCCGATGACGAGTTCGGTGCCGATCGCCGCGGCCATCAGGAGAAGGCTCGCCGGCAGCCGCGCGCCGATCAGTTCGGCAACCTCGGAACGCTGCAGGTAGGAGCGCCCGAGATCGCCCTGCAAGAGGCCCAGGAAATACCGCCAATACTGGACGAGGAAGGGCTGGTCGAGGCCGAGCTGGGCGCGGATGTTTTCGACCATCTGCGGCGAGGCGGTGCGGCCGGCGATCTGCCGCACGGGATCTGCCGGCAGAAGATACAGAAGCGCGAAGGTGACGAAGGAGACGCCGACGAGGATGAGGACGGCCTGGAACAGCCGGCGCAGAAGATAGACGGCCATCAGTCGCGCCCCCGCTCGGTCGGGTCGAGCACGTCGCGCAGCGCGTCGCCGACGAGGTTGAAGGCGAGCGCGACGACGAGGATGATCGCGCCGGGGAAGAACACCAGCCAGGGCGCCGCCTGGAAATAGGTCTGGTTCTCGAAGATGATGTTGCCCCAGGAGGCGTCCGGCGGCTGCACGCCGACGCCGAGATAGGACAGCGTCGCCTCGAGCAGCACCGTCGTCGAGATGCCGAGCGTGCCATAGACGATGACCGTCGATGTCAGGTGCGGCAGGATGTGGCGGAAGAGGATGCGGATCGGCCCGGCACCGAGGCTGCGCTCGGCGGCGATGTATTCGCGCTCCGCCAGGGCCCGCGTCTCGCCGTAGACGACGCGGGCCACCTGCACCCAGTTGACCAGCGCGATGACGAGCGCGACGATCCAGAGGCTCGGGCTGAGAACCGCGGCCAGGCAGATGGCCAGGAGCAGCGCGGGGAAGGCCATCATCAGGTCGGTGAAACGCATCATCAGCCCGCCGATCCAGCCCTGGACGTAACCGGCGACGACGCCGACCGCCGTGCCGATGAGGAGCGCCGCGCCATTGGCGACGATGCCGATGATCAGCGAGTTGCGCGCGCCGTAGAGGAGCCGCGTCAGGAGATCGCGCCCGAGAAGATCGGTGCCGAGCCAGTAGGTAGCGGTCGGCCCGAGCGGCGCGCCCTCGATAGTGAGTCCGTCGAAGAACTGCTCGTTCGGGTCGAAGGGCGCGATCCACGGCGCGGCGATCGCGGCAAGGACGATGAGCCCGATGACGGCGAGGCCGAAGACCGCGAGCTTGCGCCGGAGGAGCCGCGCCCAGACTCCCGCGGCGACGGGACCGGCGGAAATGGCGATGGGGGCGGCGGAGGTGCTCACGAGCGACCTCCGTGCCGGCTATCGCCGGTCGTCCCGGCTTCCTGCTTCAGCGCATTGATGCGACGCGCCGCCTCCTCGATCGTCACCTGCCAGCCCGTGGCGAGCGTGCGCAACTGAGCAAAGGCCTGCTCCTCGCCGATACCGGCGGAGGACAGCGCCACCACCGCCTTGACGACGCTCTGACGCTCGCCGACCCGCTCGCGCAGCATCGCGACCTCGCGCGCCAGCGTCTGCCGGGCGTCAAAGCCCTGGCGGGCGATGAGAAGCGCCGAATAGACGCCGGCATGCCCGACCGGCTTCAGAAGTTGCGCATCCGCGCGGTGCGACAGTGCCCATTCGATCCGGCCCGGCGCTTCCGAGCCGATCAGTGCCACGAGCGGCATCGGCGCCTCGCCGGGAGCCCAGGGGAACTGCGCGTCGAAGCCGAGATCGGCATCAAAGAAGATGAAGTCGGCAGCCATCGCGGACGCCCGCAGATCCGGCCAGCATTCCTCGACCTCGAGGCCGATGGCCGCCAGCTGGCGCAGGATCGCCGCCACCGTCTGGTGCGGCCGGTGCAGGACGACGGCACGGCGGCCGCCGAGATTGGGGATGCGGGGACGGCGGCTCATTGCACCACCCTCAGGCCGGGCCGTGCGAACAGCGTGTGCGGATCGTAGCGCGAGAGATAGGGATCGGGTGCAACCAGCGGGCTGGATTCCAGGACTTCGAACCCCACGCCGCGGATCCGGCCGAGCTTGACCGGGAGGCTGGAATGCTGGGTCTGGCGGTCGATGGCGATCCGGCCGAGAGCGGTGGTGAAGATGTGGCCTCCGAACACGCCGGCCGTCGCCTGCGGCGCGTCGCTGCCTGTGCGGGTGATGGTCTCTGCGAGGACCGTGACGGCTGAATGGGCGGCGGCCATGAAAGACGAAGTGGGGCCGGACTGCGCGGACTGGGCATCATGGAAGAACGGCCCGATCGACAGGTGCCCCTCGCCGCTGCCTTCCAGAGCCGGCAATTCGGGCTCGGTGAGGTTGCAGCTGACGATCGGCCGGCGCTCCGGCAGGAAGCGCGAATCCGAGGCGCCGAGCGCGGCATAGGCCTTGAAGAAGGCGTAGGACGAGGGACCGATCAGGTTGTTGAGGATGAAGTTCGGCACCGTAGCGCGGATCTCGTCGATGAGCCTGGCGACATCGGTATCGCCCATCGGCAGGTAGCGCTCGCCACGCACTTCGCCGCCGGCGTCTGCCACGAGGTCGCGGGCGACGCGGTTCATCTCCCAGCCCCAGATATAGTTGGAGCCGACCAGGAAGGCGTCGCGGCCGAAACGCGGGATGACATGGGCGATCAGCGGCACGAGATGCTGATTCGGACAGGCATGGCTGTAGACGACGTGCTCGCTTGCCTCGAACCCCTCATAGGGCGCCGGATACCAGAGCATGCCGCCGCATTTCTCCAGCACCGGGATGACTTCCTTGCGGCTCCAGGAGGTGATGCAGCCGACGACATGCCGCGCGCCGGAACGCTTGAGGATGTCCTCGCAGAGCGGCGCATAGGCATCGATGCGCCCCTCGGGGTCGCGCTCGACCGGGACGAAGGTCACGGACGCCTTCGGATCGGCGTTGACCGACTCGACCGCCATCATCGCCCCGTGGCGGCAGGCCTCGCCCAAGAGCGAGTAGTTGCCGGAGCGCGAGAAAAGCAGCCCGAGTTCAATGCGCTTGCGAAGCAAGGCCTCTCCAAATGAAAAGGCCCCGCCGTCCTGCACACTGAAGCGTGGGACGATCGGGGCCAGGATGCCGTCCGGCAACGGGGCCGGTATGTCGGGCCACAGTAGCCGGAGGGACACGCCTGTCAAGGCGACCTGCACGATATCGGCGCAAGTTGATAAAATAGGCATTGCCCCATTCACTGAGCTTTAATTTTTCTACTGCACCCTTGCGATACGCTTTGGAGAGGTTGACGGTGGCAACAAAACGCTTGCACAGCTTCGCGAGGTCTCGCACGGGAAACCTGCCGTTGATGATGGCCCTGCTCCTCGTCCCGATGACGGTGGCGGCCGGCGGCGCGGTCGACTTCATCCAACACGAAAAGCTTCGGACCGAGCTGCAGGACGCCCTCGACCGCGGCGTTCTGGCCGCAGCAGCCCTGTCGCAGACACAGACCGCCCAACAGACGGTGACCAACTATCTCGCCTCGGCAATCCCCGGTCGGAATGTGGCGCTTCAAGTCACGGAAGACCGGACGATCAATTCCCGCAAGGTGACCGCGACAGCCAGCCTTTCCTACAACACAGCCTTCCTGCAACTGGCCGGCCTCAGCACGCTGACCGTTCCGGCTTCGGCCGCGGCGCAGGAAACGCGCCAGAAAGTCGAACTGTCGCTGGTTCTCGATATCTCCGGCTCGATGTACGACAATGGCGGCATGGTCCAGCTAAAGCCGGCGGCCAAGAGCTTCGTCGACACGATCCTCAAGGCCGAGGTTCGCCCGGTCACCTCCGTCAGCATCATCCCCTTCGCCGGACAGGTAAACCTTGGCCAGGGTGTCTTCGACTACCTTGCGGCCGGCTCCAGCGCGGCCGGTCAATCCAGCTATGTCAGGCGCCACACCTACAGCTCCTGCTTCGAAATGCTCGGAACCGACTTCGGCGCCGGCGTACCGGACTTCCCCACACGCGATCAGGTGCCGCATTTCACCTACTACAACTACAACGCAAAGGGTAAGAAGCCGTGGTGGTGCCCGACGGACGACGCCTCCGTTGCCTATCTTTCCAATGACCCGGTCTATCTGAAGGGCCGGATCGACGCTCTTGAGCCCTTCGACGGCACGGGCACGGCCTACGGGATGAAATGGGCCACGCTGCTTCTCGACCCCGCCATGCGTCCGGCCATCAGCGGCATTGCAGCCAAGAAACTGGCACCCATCCCCGCGGAATTCGTCGGCCGCCCTGCCGCCTTCGGGGACATCGAGACGCTCAAGTTCATCGTTCTGATGACCGACGGCCAGATCGGCTTCCAGCCACGTCCCGCCAGCCTGGCTACCAACGCCGTGACGAACAAGAACATCAGCGCATCCGCCGATCATCGCGAGATCTTCGCCGGCCAGGTCAGCAATCAGTACAAGCAGATCTGCGACTACGCCAAGTCGAAGGGCGTCACCGTCTTCACCATCGCCTTCAAGATCAGCGACAACAATGTCGCCAAGAATCTTGCCGCCTGCGCCAGCAACGCGTCTTACGCCTATCGCGTCGACGGACTGGATATCACCAACGCGTTTCAGTCGATTGCGACGGCCATCCAGAAGATCAAGTTGATCGGGTGACCATGCGGCGCGCGCTCAAGAGTCTTCTGAAGGATCGTAAGGCGGCGACGGCCGTGGAGTTCGCCTTCGTCGCTCCGTTGTTCTTCGCTTTGGTGTTTTCGACCATCGAGGCGGGCTGGACCATGACGCAGGGAATGATGCTGGATCGTGCTCTCGACCAGACCATCCGCCTCGTGCGGCTGGGCTCGGCAGACGCGCCGAAGACTCAGGATGCGATCCGCTCCGCCATCTGTTCGAGAACGCCGGTCATTCTCGACTGCCGGAACGTTCTGTCCGTCGAGATGGTCCAGATCAATACGCCCGCCGACTTTCCGACCGACGCCGCACGCTGCGTCGACCGATCCGGCGCGGTCAATCCGACCCTGCGCTTCAGCAACGGCGAGCGCGCCTCCATCATGTATGTGCGGGCCTGCGCCGTCGTCGATCCCGTGACCCCGCTGATGGGACTGGCCCTCGCCCTGCCCAAGGACTCCACCGGTGGCTATCGTCTCGTCTCCACCTCCGCCTTCATGAACGAACCGGGATGAGGAAACGGACTTCTCGCCGGCGCACGATGCGGGCATTCGCTTGCGACAGGCGCGGCATCGCAGCCATCGAGTTCGCCATCATCGCGCCCACCCTGTCGCTGCTGCTCCTCGGGTCGGTGACGCTGTTCAGCCTGCTGCGCGACAGCGGCCGGTGCGAAAAGGCGACCTTCACCATCGGGGATCTCCTGTCCCGCCAGACGACCGTCGACAACACTATTCTCGCCAACATGACGCAGCTCTTCGCCAAGATGACGCCGGCCGACGCCCCCAGCCGGACCATGCGAATGACCAGCGTCAAGAAAACCGCGGGCAAATACAGCGTCGACTGGTCCTATGCGGTCGCGCCGCTCGTCAAAATGACCACGGCGACCATTCCCATCGCCAGCCTTCCCGACATCGCCGACGGCGACTCATTCCTTCTGGTCGAGTCGCACGTGGCCTATCGACCTCTCGTTTCGATCGCCGGCTTGATCGACGGTACGCACGACCAGTTGTCGATCAACCGCCCGCGCTTTACGGCTGCCGTCGTGAAGACGGATTGAACCGGATGGCCGGCCCCTTCCTGCCGAGATGACAGCGCGGGGCCGTCAGCGTAGAACAGGTTCTTTCGCCACGCTCGGGACTCTCGTGACGCCTGCCCATCTCGTTCTTCGCCATGGCACCGCCGACGCTCACGAAATGGTCGATGCCGCCTTCGGGCGCTTCGACCTCGGCCGGGCCGAGGACTACCGCCACTTTCTCCTGGCGCAGGCACGGGTGCTGCTGCCGCTCGAAGCGCGGCTGGCGACAGCGCTGCATCTACCCTTCCGCCCTCGCGGCCACCTTCTCGCCAGCGACCTCGCTTCGCTCGATGCCGTCGTTCCCGAGCCGCTGACGGTCGAGGGACTGGATGGTGAGGAAGCGCTTCTGGGCGCGCTCTACGTGCTCGAGGGATCCCGGCTCGGCGGCGGCATGCTGGCGCGCCGTGTCGGCCCCGATCTGCCACGCGCGTTTCTCGGCGCGACGCATCTGCGGGGCGAATGGCGGACGCTTCTGGCTGCGCTCGACGCCGCGGGCGAGACCGAGGCGGCGCAGGCGGCCATGGTCTCCGGGGCGCGCTTTGTCTTCAACCTTTATGCCGAAGCGGCGGGACGTCCCCTGGCCATCGCCTGATCAGGCGTGCGCGACACCGACGGCTGCCGTCAGGATCGCCCGAAGGCCCGGACCGTTGCTGTCGTAGCTGATGTTGCCGTCCAGCCGCTCGACGATCGCGCGGATCATCCTTGTCCCGAAACCCATTTCGGGAGCCTGCATGCCCCGCCCCTCGTCGGCGACGATCAGCCGGAAACTGCTGCGATAAGGCTCGAGCACGATGGAGATCCTGCCGGGCTCGCCGTCATAGGCGTATTTCCGGGCATTGATGATGAGCTCGGTCAAGATCAGTCCCGTGCTGACCGCGCGATCGGCCGGCACGAGGATCGGGGCGAGATCGACCTTCAAATGGTCGCTCCACTCCGACCCCATGGATCGGCGCATATCCTCGCACAGCTCTTCCAGGTAACGACCGAGATCGATCAGTTCGACATTGTCGTCCTGATGCAGCCGCCGGTGCACGAGGGCGACCGCGGTCAGCCGGCGCTGCGCCTCGTCGAGTTCGCTGACGACGGCCGGATCCTTCGAGGCGCGGGACTGCATGGAAAGGAAGGCGGATACGAGCTGCAGGCTGTTCTGCACCCGGTGGTTCACTTCCTTCACCAGGTAGTCCTTCTGGCGAAGCAGGCCCTCCTTCTCGGCCAATGTCGCTGTGAGCTCGCGGTTCAGCGCTTGGAGACGCCGGCTCTGCCGCTCCTTGACCACCGCGTCGCGCAGCCTTCCGGCCGCCTCGATCTCGCCGAGCGTCCAGGGCCGTGCGGCGCCGCGGACGGTCTCGCTCCAGGCGGCGAAGGAGGCGCGGGGGTTGAGGATCTCGCCCTCGGCCTGGACTATGGCCTTGTGCGGATCGCCTGCCCACTTGATCACCTCGACCCGCTCGGCCCGGAACCACAGGTAGGCGATCGGTGGCTGGCCCGGCGGGGTGACAGAGAGAAGACCGCTGGCGGTTTCGCGGTAGGCCTCGGCCGGCGCGTGGAGGCGGGACAGTCGATCCGTCGCAACGGGATCGGGTCCGCTCTGGGCTTGCAGCCAGACTGCAATCGCCAGGATCGCCGCGGCGTCCGGACAGCTGCCGGTCGGGCGCACGTCGCGCCCCTGCACCAGGGCAAAGCCGTCGGCCCCCAGCATCCTCTGCAGTTCAGAGAGGCTCGACAGAGAGAGTTCGGAGTCCATGCCCTCGCGGGCCAGACGCGCCACGATCGCATCCTCTGCCGCCCGCAGACGCAAGCGCTCGCGGTAGATTTCGGCCTCCTCCCGGGCGCGGATCTGTCGGGCGAGTCCCCCGGCCAGAACCCCGCAGGCAGCCCGCATGTCGACGGCGAGATTGCGCGGCGTGCGGTGGTGGCAGGCGACGAGCCCCCACAGCATGCCGTCCTTGACGATTGAGATCGACGCGGAAGCGCAGACGCCCATGTTCTGGAGGTAACGGATGTGGATCGGTGAGACGCTGCGCAGCGATGCGTCGCTGAGGTCCAGCCCAGCGAAACCTGCGGGGCGCAAGGGCGCCGGGTCATAGCCGACATCCGGGATCACCCGGACGTGGTGGCGCACATAAAGGGCGCGCGCCTGCTTCGGGATGTCGGAGGCGGGAAAATGATGATTGAGAAAGGAGCCGAGGGCCGGATCACGGGCTTCCGCCACGACGGTGCCGGTCTCGTCCTCGAGAAAGCGATAGATCATGACCCGGTCAAACCCGGTGAGGTCACGGAAGACTGTCGCCGCCTGGTCGCACAGGGCGCCGAGGTCGCAGGCGCGGCCAAAGCCGGTGCCGGCGTGGTCGAGATAGGCCAGGACCGCGCTCGCCGAACGCCGGATGTCGGCAACCGGCTCGAGCTCGACCACAAGGTGCGGCGCGGACTGATGGAAGACCGCGTCAAACTTCTCCCCGCGCCCCTCGACCTCGATTACCGCCGGCGCGTGAGCGGAACCGCCCGGAGGCGCAGCCTTGCCGATCAGCGTCTCGAGATCCGATCCGAGCCAATTCACGGCCAGCCGCGTTTCGAGATCGCCAGCACCGGCGACGACCCGCATGGTCTGCCGATCGACCACCAGGAGCAGCCCGTGTGGCTGGATGGACCCTGGAATATGGATCGGCTCCCGATCACAGACCGTCAGATCGCCGCCGAGGTTGGAGAGATCATAGGCCTTGGTCAGTTTGGATTTCGCATCGCCCACACAACACCTCTGGTCTTCGAATCGCACCGATGTGAAGACGCCTAAGATTTCTTGCGTGTTCGGGTTCCATTGTTCCTTCGTGCCGAGGGGCCGATTTGCAGAGGAGAGACCGGATTCGGGCCCGAGCCGGATGCGGTTCGATCAGACCTTGGCCATACCGAGCAGCGTCGCCATCCGCCGTACGGCCAGGACATACCCCTCGACGCCGAAGCCGGCGATCACGCCTTCAGCGCGCAGCGAGACATAGGAGTGGTGGCGAAACGCTTCGCGCTTGTGGACGTTGGAAATGTGGACTTCCAGTACAGGGCCGTCGAACGTGTTGAGGGCGTCCAGAATGGCGACCGAGGTGTGAGTGAACGCGGCGGGATTGATGATGATGCCCGATCCCGCCTCGCGCGCCTCGTGGATCCAGTCGATGATCTGGAACTCGGCATTGCTCTGGTGAAAGCGTATGGCGAGCCCGAGCGTCTCCGCCTGCTGCCGGCATTCGCCCTCGACGTCGGCAAGCGTTTCACGCCCGTAGATCTCCGGCTGGCGCTTGCCGAGAAGGTTGAGGTTCGGGCCGTTCAGAATGAAGATCGGTCTGGTCATGGTCATCCCCTGGATCGGGCGCATCCGCCCCTGCAGACGCAAGAGCCGGCCCTGCCGCATGCCGCCGGCTCGCGCGTCGCCGACATGAAGTCCTAGACGGGGACAGGTCCTGCTCGCAACAGGTGGCCGGTCGGCAGTCGCGTTGCCGTGGCCGCCCTCCCCGGCCGCCGGCCGTCTTCGCCGGCAGCCGCCGTTTCCGGGCGGCCGGCTGGCCGCGGCGCTCGTCCCGGCAGCCTTGTTTGCCCGCAGCCTCATCGCCTGCCGGCGGCCCTCACGCAGCCGTTCCGGTTCGGCTCCGCCGACGGCCTGGCGCAAGCTTGCGCTGTCATAGCCTCGCGTCAGCCAGGAGATTCCGATGATCACCCCGACCCACGATTCCTTCGTCACCTCGAGCTTTCGCACTCTTGGCTATGCCGGGGCGCTGCTCTTCACCGTTTGCCCCCCGGCCTTCGCCTACGAGGCCTATCTGATGCTGTACACGACGGCCGCCGAGGAAAACCCGTCCATCGGTCTCTTCGCCTCCGCGGCACTCGTCCTGTCCTTCGCCAGCGTGCCGATGATGCTCGTCGGTCGCCGCAAGCGCGTTTCGGGCCAGCAGAGCCTGGCGCATCTCGAGCCCGGCGCCGTCTGAAGCTTTCCGGGGTGCGCTGCCGTCCCGACGGACCGACGCAACGATTGAGACCCTGCCCTGGAGCGGCCAGGCGCGACGATGCGCTCCACCCTTGAGTGCTGCAACGCAACATGCTGCAATGGATACCGGCCGTGCCGCCCGGCGCCGCCGGGAGCCGCGCATGGACTTGATCCTCAGAAACGCTTTTCTCGCCGATCGCCCCGGCCGGCCGGTCGACATCGGCATCGCCGGCGGGCGCATCGCCGCCATCGAGGACAGCCTGGCCGCAGACGGCCAGAGCCTCGACGTCTCGGGCTGCCTCGTCTCATCGGGCTTCGTCGAGACGCACATCCATCTCGACAAGTCCTGCATCATGGAGCGCTGCCGCTCGGTGCGCGGCGATATCACCGAGGCGATCGAGGAGGTGGCGAAAGCCAAGCGCGGCTTCACCGCCGAGGACGTCTACGCCCGTGCCCGCCGCACGGTGGAAAAGGCGATCCTCCACGGCACGACGGATATGCGCACCCATGTCGAGGTAGACCCCGGCATCGGCCTTGTCTCCCTCGACGCCATCGAGCAGCTCGCCCGGGATTATGCCTTCGCCCTCGGCATCGAGATCTGCGTCTTCCCGCAGGAGGGAATGACGAACAATCCCGGTACCGAAGAGCTGATGATCGCCGCCATGAAGCGCGGGGCAAGGGTCGTCGGCGCCGCGCCCTACACCGACAGCGACCCGCACGGCCAGATCGACCGCGTCTTTGCCATCGCCCGCGATTTCGACGCCGACATCGACATGCATCTGGATTTCGGCCGACTCGACGGGACGGAGAGTCTCGATCTCGATTACGTCTGCGCGCAGACCGAAAAATTCGGCCGTGGCGGCCGCGTCGCCATCGGCCACGTCACCAAGCTGAGCTATGCCGACCCCGAGCGGTTTGCCGGTGCCGCAAGACGCCTCGCGGACGCCGGCGTCGCCCTCACCGTCCTCCCCGCGACCGACCTCTTCCTGATGGGCCGCGACAGGACGCACGCCCATTCGCGCGGCGTCACGCGGGCGCACGACCTCCTCGCGCATGGCGTCAATTGCTCGCTCTCCACCAACAACGTCCTCAACCCCTTCACCCCCTATGGTGACGCCTCGCTCGTGCGCATGGCCAACCTCAACGCCAACATCTGCCACATCGCCAGCGCGGCAGACCTTGCGGCGTGTTTTGCGATGGTCACCACGCGGGCGGCAAAGCTGATGAACCTTGGCGACTACGGACTTTCCGTCGGCAAGTCGGCGGACCTCGTCGTTATCGACGGCGCGACGCCCGAGGGCGTCGTGGCGGAGGTCGCGCCGGTGCTGGCGTCTTTCAAGCGCGGGCGGCCGGTGATGACCCGGGCGCGGGCGGAGATCCATCGGCCGGGGTAAGACATCGCTGCCTCGTCGCAACCGGTCTCGTTTCACCGGTCAAAGACGGGCCTCCGCCCCGGTCTGGGCCGCGGCGGAGGTCTGGACGCTATGCGGCCTTCGCAAGGACGGTCTGGTCCGTGCAATAGCGAGATTGCGCCGCGGCGACGCCCGAGCCGAGCGCGATCTTCGCGCCGCAGTCGACGAGGGCCATCTCGGCCACCGACAGGGCGCCGAGCAGCATCATCTCGTTCGTCGCGCCGATGTGGCCGATCCGAAAAACCTTGCCGCTGAGACGCGTCAGGCCCGAACCGAACGAGACGCCATAGCGATCATAGGCCCGGCGCAGCACCTTGACCGCGTCGACATCGGCCGGCACGCAGACCGCCGACACGGTATCGGAATGCCATTTCGGCTCGCGGGCCATGAGGTCGAGCCCCCAGGCCGATACCGCCGCCCGCACGCCGGAAGCGATGTGGTGATGCCGCGCGAAGACGTTTTCCAGGCCCTCCTCGAAAAGGAGATCCAGCGACGCGCGCAGGCCGCGTAGCAGCGGGGTCGCCGGCGTATAGGGGAAATAGCCGTCCTTGTTGGTGCGCTGCATGTCCTCGAAGGAGAAGAAGCAGCGCGGAAACCGCGAGGACTTGTGCGCTTCCAGAGCCTTCTCGCTGACGCAGATGAGGGCGAGGCCGGTCGGCAGCATGAAGCCCTTCTGGCTCCCCGCGACGATGCCGTCGACGCCCCATTCGTCCATGCGAAAATCGATCGAGGCGATCGAGGAGACGCCGTCGATGAAGAGGAGTGCCGGATGGTCCGAGGCGTCGAGCGCCTTGCGCATGCCGGCGACGTCCGAGGTGACGCCCGTCGCCGTCTCGTTATGCGTGCCGAGCACGGCCTTGATCTCATGCGCCCTGTCGGCGGCGAGGATGTCGGCGAACGTCTCCACGGGAACGCCCTTGCCCCATTCGACGTCGACGATCTGCACCGTGAAGCCGAGGCGCTGGCACATGTCGGCCCAGAGCACGGAGAACTGGCCGAAGGTCGAGATCAGCACCTTGTCGCCCGGGTTGAGGGTGTTCGTCAGCACAGCTTCCCAGCCGCCCGTCCCCGTCGACGGATAGATGAAGGGCTGGCCCTTCTGCGTCTGGAAGACCTTCTTCAGATCGGCGAAGAGCGGCAGAGTGAGTTTTGGAAAATCGTGCGAGCGCATATCCTCCTGCGGAACGCTCATGGCACGCCGGACGGTGTCCGGGACGTTGGTCGGGCCCGGAATGAAGAGACCTGGATGGTGGTTCATCGTTATCCTCAAGATGTCACGGCGACTGGATCTGCGCCATTTTCGTGTCTTGAAGTGATCGCGACGCCACGAAAGAGCCCGCACTCTGTACGAACGCTCCGTCCCGGTGCCCTTGTCGCTAAATCCTCCCGTTCGTGAGGGTGCTCCCGCCGGACCTTTCTGAAAAGTTAATTCTTCAAGCAGCGTCCATAAGAAAAATTAATCTTGGCGCTACACTTTTCTGCCTCACATCCTGAGCCTCCCCGCATAGCCCGTCAGCTCCAGATAGCCTCGCCCTCCCGGCACGGTCACCGCGCCCTCCCAGTACACCGGCATGCCGCCCGAGCGGCCGTCGAGTTCCTGGTCGTCGAAGAGCGGCGTGAGGAGGAAGCGGCGCGTGCCCTCGGGAAGCCGAATGGTGAGGGTCTGCTCGACGGGATAGGCGGCGTCGGTGCGCGGCGAGGTCCAGCGGCGGACCGGGGCGAGCGTCACGTCGTCAGGGTCGAACCGAAAGATGCTGCCGTCGGGGCGGCGGAAGGAGCCGCCGGCCCAGAGCGTCGCGTCGTTCTCTCCGCGGATTCGGAACGCCATCAGCGCGCTGCCGTCGTCGAGATTGAGGCCGGTC
This sequence comes from Aureimonas sp. SA4125, assembly GCF_019973775.1. Taxonomy (NCBI): domain Bacteria; kingdom Pseudomonadati; phylum Pseudomonadota; class Alphaproteobacteria; order Hyphomicrobiales; family Aurantimonadaceae; genus Aureimonas; species Aureimonas sp. SA4125. The sequence goes on from NZ_AP025032.1 coordinate 4,189,405, forward strand.
CAGTCCCAGCCGACGGCGCCTTCCGACAGAATGTTCGACGACCATTCGCGGTCGAGCCAGGCCTCGCCGGTGACCGCGACGGCCTGGCCGCCACCGCTCTGGCCGTTTCGGGTCAGCGTGCCGGTGACGGCGAGATGCGGGAGGGAATAGTAGCGGCTGGCATCGGCCGGATTTTCGCCCTTGCGGCTGTAGCCGTCCTCGCCCTGCGGAAAGACGTCCTGCGTGGGAGTGAAAGCGAGCTCGAAGGCGAATTCGGGCGTCGCGACGACCGTGGTGAAGCGCCCGGCGGCGTCACGGCGAAAATTCCAGTCGCGCAGGACGACGTCGGCGTCGCCGGTCTTCGCCGCGGCGATTCCAAATCCCTCGCGGGCGGCGCGCTCGCCGTGGAGGAGATGGCCGACGGCGGGGTCGGACAGGGCGGCATGGGCAAAGAGGATCTGTGTCGGCGCGAAGGCGCTCGGATTGTCGGACTCGTCCGGCGGCAAGGTCCTGCCGGCAGGCGGGCTGCCGTCCGAGGGCCGGCTGCGGAAGAAGGTGACCTGGAAGCCGAGGTCCTGTCCATCCGGCGTCTTCAGCCAGCCGGTGACGTACCACCATTCCGTGCGGAAATCGGGATGGGCGCCGTGGTCCTCGGGGAAGACAAGTGGGACGCCCGGCTCGGCGGCCGGATAGGGGCGTTCGGCGGCCGTCGCTGCGGACAGGCCGAGGAGGACGGCCAGGAGGGTGGCGATAAGGCGGATTGCTCGGGCGAAGCGGACGGCAGGCGCAGCCAACCTGGTTCGGTTGCGGCTTGGGCTACCCTCCTCTGCCCTGCCGGGCATCTCCCCCTCAAGGGGGGAGATCGACCGGGGTGGGAGACGCGTGAATTCTGGAACCGGTGCAGAACAGGAAGGGCCGCGGTTGCGCTTGATCTCCCCCCTTAAGGGGGAGATGGCCGGCAGGCCAGAGGGGGGTGCAGCCCGCGGTCTCATCAGCCTTGGCCTCCATCGACAATGGTCGAGGCAAGGCTCGCTACCAATCCATAAATGCCCATCACCAATCCTCCCGCACCGCCAGCACGGCACTCGTCGCGTTCGCACGGCGTCCGGCGACGAGCGCGGTGCCGGCGGCGGCAAGCACCAGAGCGGAGACGACGGCGAGGATGGTGCCGAGCGGCAGGATCGTCGTCATCGTCCAGTTGAAGCTCTGCGGGTTGATCACATGGATCAGCACCTGCGACAGAACGAGGCCGAGGCCCGTGCCGGCCAGCCCGCCGACGGCGCCGAGAAGCGCACCCTCCAGCCCGAGCATCGCCATGATCTGCCCCTTGCCGACACCGAGATGGCGCAGCATGCCGAACTCGCGCACCCGAGCGATGGTCTGCGACGACATGGTCGCGGCAACGCCGGCAAGGCCGACGAGGATCGCCACCGCCTCCAGCACGTAGGTCACGGCAAAGCTCTTGTCGAAAAGGTCGAGGGCGAACCGCCGGAGCGTCGCCGGCCGGGCGATCGAGACGGTGGACCGCACCTCCTCCGGCAAGGCTTCGAGCAGTGCCGCGCCGGTCGCATCGGCGTCGGCGCCCGGGGACAGCGTCACCGCCGCCTCGCCGCGCGCGGTGTCGCCGGTGAGGCGCTGGTAGTCGGCGCTGCCGATGACGATGGCGCCCTGCTGCCGCGCATAGTCTCGCCACACGCCGGTCACCCGGAACTCTTCGCCCTCGCCGAGCGGCAGCGCGATCACGTCGCCGGGCTGCCAGTCGTAGAGGCGCGCGGCGGGCTCGGATACGTAGACGGGAATGGGTGCCCCGCTCGGCGCCGCCGTCTCGTCCTGCGGCGTCGCGGCGGCCGCAGGCGTCTCGGCTTCTGCGATCAGCACCATCGCCTCGGGATCGACGGGCCGCGCGATCAGTGTCACCGGGGGTCGGTCGGGCCGGAGCGTCAACGGGATCTGCCGGCTGAAGGCGATGGCCGCAACACCCGGGACGGCCGCGAGGCGCGCCTGCATTTCGGGGTCGAAGCCGGCGCCGCTCTCGGCGCGGAGATAGACGTCGGCCGAGAGCACGTCGACGAGCCACTGGTCGACGGCGCCGCGAAAGCTCGTGACCATGGTCGCCATGGCGATCATCAGCGCGGTGCTGGCGACGATGCCGCAGAGCGCCGTTGCCGCCGCGCCCGGCGCCCCGTGGACATGGCGCACCGCGAGCGGCAGCGCGACACCGCGTCCCTCTCGGCGCGCGAGCGGCGCCAGGAGCTTTCGCGCGAGCCAGGGGACACCCGCGACGCCGCCGGCCAGAATCAGCGCCATGCCGGCAAAGCCGAGAATCGGCAGATTGCCGAGGGGCGGCGCAAAACTGGCGAGCCCGCCCGCCGCCATCAGCACCAGCGCCGGCTTCCACGGCACGGGCCTGCGCGGATCCAACATGTCGCCGCTGTTCTTCAGGGCCGCCGCGGGGGCCGCCTTCGACGCTGCCAGCGCCGGCAGCACGCTGCCGAGGAGCGCGGCGCCAACGCCGAGCGCCCCGAAGACGACGGCGGCCAGCGGCTGGAAGACGACGCCCGCAGCGGCGCCCCGGAAATAACCGGCGCCGAGATCGCCGCCGAGATAACGCAGCGCAAGGCTGGCGAGGGCATAGCCGGCGACGAGCCCGGCCAGAGCGCCCAAGATGCCGATCACGAAACCTTCGAGCGCGACCACCGCGACGATGCCGCGCCGGGGAAGTCCCAGCGTGCGCACCAGGGCAAACGCCCGCAGCCGCCGCGCCACCGACAGCGACTGCGCCGAAAAGACGAGGAAGCCGCCGGTGATCAGCGCCACCAGCGCCAGCATGTCGAGATTGACGCGGTAGGCCCGGGACAGGGCGCTGCCCTGCGCGGCCTCCGTCTCCGTGCTGGCAAGGCTCGCATCCGCCGGCAGCAAGGCGGCGATCGCCGTCCGGGCCGCGGGCGCGTCACGCAGTTTCAGGTCGAGCCGGTCGAGGCGGCCAAGCCGGTCGAAACGCCATTGCGCGGCCGCGATGTCCATCACGCCGATCGCCTGGCCGTCCGGCACGCCGGCAAGAACGCCGGCGACCCGCAGCGTCGCCGTGCGGCCATTGGCGCGGACCGGCAGAACCGTCCCGATCCCGGCGCCCGTCGCATCGAGCGCGGCGCGCGAGAGAAACAGCGCCGTCGCGTCGAACAGACCGCCGGTGTCCGCGCCGTTCGTGCGCTGGCCGACGAGGCTCGGCGTCACCGTCGCGGCGCGGATGATGTCGAGGCCGAGAAGCGTGAAGCCCGCGCCCCCTGCCCGCGCCTCGAGGCTGACGACGGGGCTGGCATCCGCAACGCCCGCGACGCCGATCACCTGGGGGTAGAGGTTCTCGTCGAAGCCGAGCGGGCTTGCCGCGCGCACCGAGAGGTCGGCCGCGCCGTTGACGCTGCGCATGGCGCCATCGAAGGAGGCAAGCGCCGAGCCGTTGACGAGATGCACGGCAAAGCCGAGCGCGACGCCGACCGCGATGGCGATCACCGTCCCCAGAAAGCGTGCGGGATGGGCGCGCGCTTCGCCGAGGATCAGCCAGCGCAGCGCCAGCCGCGCGGCGAAAAGACCGGGCTCAGCCGCCATCGAGGTCCCGGAGTCCGTCGGCGGTGAGAGTGAGGATGCGATCGGCGATGGCCGCGGTGGCGCGGGAATGGGTGACGATCACGGCGGCCGAGCCGCCTTGTCGGGCGGCACCGGCAAAGAGCGCGAGCACGGTTGCGGCGGTCGACGGGTCGAGGTTGCCGGTCGGCTCGTCGGCGAGGATCAGCGCCGGCCGGTGGACAAGCGCACGCGCGATGGCGACGCGCTGCAATTCGCCGCCGGAGAGATCGCGCGCATAGTCCGCGCCCCTGTCGCCGAGGCCGACGGCCGCGAGCATCGCCTCGGCGCGGGCAGAAATCTCGGCGGCGTTGGTCGAGACCAGCGCCAGCGGCAGAGCGACGTTCTGGCCGAGCGTCAGATAGGGCAGGATGTGAAAGGCCTGGAAAACGAAGCCGATACGCTCGCGCCGCAGCCGCGTGCGCCTGACTTCGTCGAGATCGCCAAGGACGGTGCCCTCGATGGCGACGCTGCCGGAATCGCTGTCGTCGAGACCGGCGAGGATGTTGAGGAGCGTCGATTTGCCGACGCCGGATTCGCCGACGATGGCGACGACCTCTCCAGCCCCGACATCGAGGTCGAGCCCGGAAAACAGCAGCCGTCCGCCCGGAACGGATTTGGCGAGGGAAGCGACGGCCAGCGTCCTTGTAGCCGCGCGGGTGCCGACAAGTCCTGCGGTTTCGGCCCGAGAGGGGGTGGGTGGCATCGCGTCCGCGCTCCCGAGGAGTATCAGGCTGTCGGACGCTGATATGCGTCTGCGGCGACCCGAGGCAACCATCAGGACCGGCAGTGGCGCGAATGCCGCAGGCGCGGAACGCTGCCGGCTTTCTTGCCGCCGGCGGATGGCGGGGCTAAACCACGCGCTTCGACCAGAGGAGACAGACATGGCCGACCGCCCGAGCATCGAGACCATCATCGCCGGCGAGATCGGCGCGCGGGCCGAACAGGTCGCGGCGGCGGTGGCGCTCCTCGACGGCGGCGCCACCGTCCCCTTCGTCGCGCGCTACCGCAAGGAAGCGACCGGCGGCCTCGACGACATCCAGCTGCGGGCGCTGGAAACCCGCCTCGGCTATCTCCGCGATCTCGAGGCGCGGCGCGCCACCGTGCTGAAATCCATTGCCGACCAGGGCAAACTCACGCCCGCCCTCGCGTCGGCGATCGGGGCCGCTGCGACGCGACCGGTGCTGGAGGACCTCTACCTCCCCTTCCGGCCGAAACGTCGCAGCCGGGCGGACGCCGCCCGCGAACGCGGCCTCGGGCCGCTGGCGGAGACGATCCTCTCCGACCGCCGCACCGATCCCCTCGCCCTTGCTGCAACGTTCGTCGGCAAGGACGTCGCCGACGTGAAGGCGGCGCTAGAAGGCGCCCGCGACATCGTCGCCGAGACCATGGCCGAGACGCCGGCGCTCGTCGGCGCGATCCGACGGCACCTCGTCGACAAGGCCCGGCTGCGGGCCCGCGTCGTTTCCGGCAAGGAGGAGGCCGGGGCGAAATTCTCCGACTATTTCGACCATGAGGAGAAATGGGCGACGGCGCCGAGCCACCGCGTTCTCGCCATGCTGCGCGCCGCCAAGGAGGGCGTGATCAGCCTCGACATCGAGGTCGACGCCGACGACGCGTCGCCGGTGAAGCCGGTCGAGGCGATGATCGCACGGCAGTTCAACATTGCCACTTCCAGCGGCGGCGCTGCCGACGCCTGGCTCATGGGCGTCGCGCGCTGGGCCTGGCGGCAGAAGATTCACGGGCATTTGTCGACCGAATTGATGGGCACGATCAAGGAGAGCGCCGATGCCGAGGCGATCCGCGTCTTCGCGCGCAATCTGAAGGATCTGATGCTGGCCGCACCGGCCGGCGCGAAGGTGACGATGGGGCTCGATCCCGGCATCCGCACCGGGGTGAAGGTCGCCGTGATCGACGCCACCGGGCAGCTCGTCGACAGCGCCACCGTCTATCCCTTCCAGCCGCGCAACGATCTGCGCGGCGCCTCGGCCGCGCTCGCCGCGCTGATCGCCAAACACCGCGTCGAGCTCGTCGCCATCGGCAACGGCACGGCGAGCCGCGAGACGGAAAAGCTCGCCGCCGCGGTGATCGCCGATCTGCCCGGCAGGAAGCCGACCGCCGTGGTGGTCAGCGAGGCCGGCGCCTCGGTCTATTCGGCCTCCGAGATCGCCTCGCGCGAAATGCCCGACGTCGACGTCTCGATCCGGGGCGCCGCCTCGATCGCGCGGCGGCTGCAGGATCCGCTGGCGGAGATCGTCAAGGTCGACCCGAAGGCGATCGGTGTCGGCCAGTATCAGCACGACGTCGACCAGGGAGCCCTGTCGCGGGCACTGGAGACCGTGGTCGAGGACGCGGTGAACGCCGTCGGCGTCGACGTCAACACGGCCTCGTCGGCGCTGCTGTCGCATGTCTCGGGCATCGGACCGGGCCTGGCCGAGGCGATCGTCGCGCAGCGCGACAAGGAGGGCCCGTTCAAGACACGGCGCAAGCTCCTGACCGTGCCGCGTCTCGGGCCCAAGGCCTTCGAACAGTGCGCCGGCTTCCTGCGCATCCGGGACGGCGCCGAGCCGCTCGACGCCTCGGCCGTGCATCCGGAAGCCTATCCCCTCGCCAAGCGCATCGTGTCGGCCGCCGGCAAGGATTTGCGCACCTTGATGGGCGACGCGGCGACCCTGCGCAGCCTCGACCCGGCAAAATTCGTCAGCGAAGGTTTTGGCCTGCCGACGGTGCGCGACATTCTCGCCGAGCTTGAAAAGCCCGGCCGCGACCCCCGCCCCGCCTTCCGCACGGCGACCTTCGCGGAGGGGGTGAACGAGATGTCGGACCTGAAGCCCGGCATGTCGCTGGAGGGCACGGTGACGAATGTCGCCGCCTTCGGCGCCTTCGTCGACATCGGCGTGCACCAGGACGGGCTCGTCCACGTCTCGCAACTCTCCGACCGTTTCGTGAAGGACGCGTCGGAGGTGGTGAAGACCGGGCAGATCGTCCGGGTCCGGGTGCTGGAGGTCGACGTCAAGCGCAAGCGCATCAGCCTGTCGATGAAGACCGCGACAGACACGGCCGACGCACCGCCGCCACGCGAAAACCGGCAGAGCAAGCCGCCGCCACCGCGCGCGGAACCCCCGTCGCAGGGCGCCTTCGGCTCGGCGCTGGCCGATGCGTTGAAGCGCCGCTGAAGAGAGTCCGCGGAGCTAGCCATTTCAGAAGCCGGCTTATCAAAATTCGACGTCCTCCCTGCGATGACAGCACACGACACGGTCGAGGACATACTTCTGAGGGCGGTGAGACGCGCCGGACGCTACAGCATGTCGAGGGGCGCGCGGCGCGTCGGCGAGGGAAAGCTGCGATCGATGCGGGCAAGATCCTCCGGGCTGAGGTCGAGGCCGAGCGCGCCAGAATTCTCCACGACATGGGCGAGCGTCCCGGCCTTCGGAATGGCGATCATGCCCTCCCGCCGCAGCACGAAGGCGAGCGCGATCTGTGCCGGGGTCGCCCCGCGCTCGGCCGAAAGAGCCGCCAGGGCCGCATGCCCGAGCAGCCTGCCCTGCTCCACCGGGCTGTAGGCCATCGCCGGCATCCGCCGTTCCTGCAGCCAGGGCAGAAGGTCGAATTCAGGTCCCCTGCGCGTGAGATTGTAGAGGATCTGGTCAGTGGCGCAGCTCTCGCCGCCGGCCTCCATGAGTTCCTGCATGTCGGCGAGGTCAAGATTGCTGACGCCCCAATGGCGGATCTTGCCCTGGCTGCGCAGCGTCTCCATGGCCTCGACCGTCTCCGCCAGCGGCACGCCGCCGCGCCAGTGCAGGAGGTAGAGGTCGATCCGGTCCGTCCCGAGCCGCGCGAGGCTCCGTTCGCAGGCAAGCGGCAGACGCTGGCGCGACGCGTTCTGCGGATAGGCCTTGCTGACGAGGAAGATTCCGTCGCGCCGGCCTTCCATGGCCTCGCCGACAAGCTCCTCCGAGGCGCCGTCGCCATACATCTCGGCCGTGTCGACAAGCGTCATGCCGAGCTCGAAGCCGTGACGCAGCGCCTCGATCTCCCCTTTCCGGCGCGCCCGGTCCTCGCCCATCATCCACGTGCCCTGACCGAGAGCCGGCACCGCCTCGCCGTTCGCAAGCATGACCTGTTTCATTCCAGCTCCTGTCGTGCAATTTGCGAGCCGCTCGCAGGCCGCCTTCCGCCAGAGGTAGTCCGCTCCGCCGGGATGTCATCGGCGGGAGCGCGGAGTTAGGGGATGGGGCAATCGGTTGCCATCGCCGCAGCAACGGGGTTGTTTCGCCCGAGCCCCGAATCGGAACCTCCACGCATGATCTACGACGAACCGTTTCTGCAGCAGCTGGAAAGCGGCCTGCGCGGGACCCTCGCGGCCTGGGACATGGGGCCGGCGGCGACCCTGTCGCGACTCGGCATTTCGGAGAACGCGCTGTTTCTGGCCGAAGAGGGCGAGCGCCGCATCGTGCTCCGGGTGCATCGGCCGCACTATCACGGCGAAGCGGAGATCACCTCGGAGCTTTCCTGGATCGAGGCCCTGCGCGCCGGCGACGTCGTCGCGACGCCGCGACCTCTGCCGACACGCGAGGGTTCGCTCCTCGCCAGCTTCGACGCCGCGGGGGAACGCCGGCGGGTGGTCGCCTTCGCGCACATGACGGGCACCGAACCCAGCGGCGACCTTCTGCGCTGGTACGGCCATCTCGGCGCGATCAGCGCCCGCCTGCACGCGCACGCCCGCGCCTGGTGCCGGCCGGCCGGCTTCGTGCGCAAGCGCTGGAATTTCGATACCATCATCGGGCCAGACGCCTATTGGGGCGACTGGCGCGACGCGCTCGGGCTCGATGCCGAGGGTCGCGCCGTGCTGGAAAGCACCCATGCCCGGCTCAAGGCCGATACCGCAGCCTTCGGAGAAGGCGCCGATCGTTTCGGCCTCATCCATGGCGACATGCGGTCCGCCAATCTCCTCGTCGACGGCGACCGCCTCGGCGTCATCGACTTCGACGACTGCGGCTTCTCCTGGTTCGCCTATGATCTTGCCGCGGCGATCAGCTTCATCGAGCACGAGCCGATCGTTCCGGCGCTGACGGCGGCGTGGCTCGGCGGCTATCGCAGTGTCGCGCCCTTCTCCAAGGACGAGGAGCGCGCGCTGCCGATGCTGGTGATGCTGCGCCGTATGCAGCTCACGGCTTGGATCGCCTCCCATGCCGAGACACCCACCGCCCGAAGCCTCGGCCCCGCCTACACCGCCGGCACGGTCGCGCTCGCAAATGCTTTTTTGTCGCGCGAGACGCGTACGGATGCCGGCTGAGCCGCCGGCGCTGCATCAGGGTGCCCCAGGATTCCGGTCCGCCGACGATGCAGCCCGACCCCATCCTCGAGCGAGGGCGACAGATCTCAGCCCGTCCCGCTTTTCCGGCATTCGAGGTCGAAGAGGATATCGCTGCCGAGGTCATAGATCCTGCAGGGCGCGCGAAGCGCCTCGTCGAGGCGGGTGATGGTCGGCAGGACGAGCCCGGCCGGTCCGGAGCCGATGACGATCGGCGAGACGGCGACATGCAGTCGATCGACCTGACCGCTGCTCAGGAAGGCGCCGATCGTGTCGGCGCCGCCTTCGACGAGGACGGTGTGAAGACCGCGGGCGGCCAGAGCGCCCAGAATGTCGCTCGGCGACAACCGCCCGTCCCTGGCCTCGAGATGGATGATATGGCCTCCCGTCTCCCGACACGCCGATCGATCCCGAATGACGAGCGCCTGCGGGCCGCCGTCGTTCAGAAGGCTGGCCTCCCCCGGCAGGCGTCCCCTGGGATCGATGATCACCCGGACGGGACAGGGTCCCTCCACTTCGCGCACGGTGAGACGCGGGTCGTCGGCGACCACCGTTCCGACGCCCACGATGACGGCATCGACCAGAGCGCGCAGCCTGTGGAGATGAAGAATGCCGTCCGGGCCGGACACATCGCAGGCATCACCACTGATCGTCGCGACGCGGCCATCGAGCGACTGGCCGACCTGGGCGACGACGAAGGATGCCGGGGACGGGCGCGCGATGGCAGAGTAGACCTGCCACGCCGGATCGTCGCGGTCCTGGCCCGCGACATCGCCTGCCGATCCCTTCAGGCGCAGCAGCGACTGCCAGGTATGGTCGCTGACGATCAGCCGTTGCATGCGATCATGGGTCCCCTCGCCCGTCGTCTTCTTTCAGCGGTGGCTGCGCAGCATCGCTCATGGCCCGGACGAAACCTTCCCGGAACGACCACATCGGCATGACCGGGCCGCCGTCCCGCGGCAGCATGCCATCGGTCAGATCCATCCCGTCGAGCCGCCGAAGAAGGGCAGGATCGTTGGCGATCACGTGAAACGGGACGTCGCGCGTCGCCGCGTCACCGGTCACGATACGGGCCGGCTGGTGATCGCCGAGGACAACGAAGACGGCGTCCTCGCCGAACTGTGCGACGAACTCGCCGATCGTCGCCAGCGCATAGTCGACCGACAGGAGGTACTGCGCCCGCACGCGGTCCGGCTCCGCCCAGACGACGGCCGGCGTATCGCCCGATCGCGCCTGCCTGTTGAAGACACTGCCGTCGCCGACGTCTGCCCAGGGAACCAGCGTGGGAATGGGCGTCCAGGGCGCATGACTCGAGATCAGAGCGGCTTCGACCATGACCGGTTCTGGGGATTGAACCACGATGCGATGGGCGGCCGTCAGCGTGTACTGGTCCGGCATCGTCACCCAGTTGAAGGGAAGGCCCCGATACCCCAGCCCCTTCGACGCGTAGACATCGTCATAGCCGAAATAGTCACCCTCCGGCCAGTCCATCGTGATCGCCGGCATGACCGCGATGGTGCGCCAGCCTGCCTCGCGAAACAGCCTGTTGAGGCTTTTCCGGGGGCTCGCGATCATTCTGGCGTAGCGGGTCTGGTCGGTGGTGGGGAGGCCGGAGAGGAGCGCGCCGTGGGCGAGCCAGCTCTGCCCGCCGACCGTCGGAGAGGTCATCCAGCCCGATCTTGCCGTATATCCCGTCTCGCCGATCAGGCTTTCCACCGCCTCGAGCCGCGCAACGATGCGCTCCCGGTAGGCCGGGTTCGACAGAACCGTGCGTCCGTAGGATTCGACGAAAAGCACATAGACGTTTCGGCCGGCCAGCGCCTGAAAGAGCTTTGCCTGCGCAAGATCGTCCAGCGGGTCCTGCCGAAGTTCGGCTTCGAAGCGGGCAAGGTCGCTGGCCGAACGGCGCATGAGCGCCACCCGGTCGGCGACATAGCGGACGGCGCCGGCGTCGATGACCGGGCTGCCCGACGAACGCTCGCTCGGCCAGAGGGCAAAGAGGCCGGCGACCCCGAGCAGGGCGGCCGCAAGCCCACCCGCGAGCCGGCGCTGCGGCCTGCGGATCCGCCGTGCGCCGGCAAGGCACCAGGCCAGAAGCGCGGTTACAGCGGTCCCGGCGAGAAGCGCGGCGGCCACCGCGGCTGCGGCCTTCGGCGTGCCGATGGTGCCGCTCAGGAGATTCCAGCCGTCCCGGAGGATGACGAGATCGAAGAGCGGGTTGAAGGGACGACCGAGCGCGGTGCCGGTGCCGAGATCGGCAAGCTTCAGGACGAGAAGCAGCACGGCAAGGAGAGAGGTCACGCAAAGGACCAGGCGGAACAGCCGACCGCGGCAGAGAAGCAGGAGGCCGATCGCCGCAGGCAGTTCCACCGGCACGGCACCGAGCGCGTCAAGCGAAAGATCCGCCGGGCGGGACGGCAGAACCAGAACCGCGGCGAGAAGGACGCAGCCGAAAACGAACCGGAGCGTGCCCGGCCAGGTGGATGTCGGCTCCCGCGCGCCGAGCAGTGGGCCGCTTGACGCGTCATTCATGGCGGGCCGGCGCCCTGACCGCGTCTCGCCTCGATGCCGACGGCCAGCACTGGGCCGCTTTGCCGCGCGCAGTGCCGAACCTCGGTCCTCTCGACATCGCTGGATGAAAAGGCCGCTCCGACACGGCATTCTGCTTCACCGCTTCGCCTCGCTGCGGTCCGAAGGGATGAGGCGCGCATAGACGTCGCCGGAAGCGCCCGACAGGCTCACGCAGCGCAGGAAATGCCGAAAATCGCCGGCCGGCATCCAGCCCTCTGCATGAAAGCGCTGGCGCTCGCCGACGACCAGATTGAATTCGTAGGGACCAAGCTGCGACAGGCGGTCCAGACAGCGCTCGGCGATATCCATGGCGGCGGGCAGATATTCGAAGGAGATGAGCGGCAGGGCTTGCGAAAGCCCCTCCAGCACATCGGCCTCGCTTCCCTCGACGTCGATCTTCACGAAATCCGGCCGGCCATGTCTCCGGATCAGGGCATCGAGGGTGACCATCGGCACCTCGATCTCCTCGTCCCACTCGACGCTTTCAAAGCCCCTTGTCGCGCCGATCCTTCCCGGCCAATCGGGGATGATGCTGGACAGCGTCGGATGGCGGCGGGAGATCTTCAGCCGGGCGCTGCCGTCCGCGCGCCCGACGGCCTCGCCCCGCACGTCGATGGCGCGGCCGGATGCGATTCGCTGCAGGATCTTCCGGAAAGCCGGTTGCGGTTCCACGGCGACGACGCGCGCGCCGGCCTTCGCCAGGGCCAGCGACCGGTTGCCGGCATGGGCGCCGATATCGAAGGCCAGGGCGCCCGGCTTGACGAGCGCGCGCATGAAGCGGCGCATGGCCATGACCTGCCAGGGCTGCCCGTGATAGACCAGCAGCGATCGGATCAGCCCGATCGCGGACGCGAAGCGAGCGGCCATCCTAGCCGGTCTTTCGGCCATCACCCTGCCGAACCTGATCGAACAGGTCGCGCGCGAAGGAGGCCGTGAGAAGCGCGAGGGCCGCCAGCGCGATGGCATTCGAAAAAGGCGGCTCGACCACCGGCGTCATCACCGCACACAAGACGGAGACCTGGATGACGCAGACGGCCTTGCGCAGGATGCTCGGCCGGAGCGTCTTCGATAGCCGGGGGAGCATCGCGTGGATCGCCAGATAGCCGTAGCGCATGGCCCCGAGGAAGACGACGAAGACACCGGCCTTGCCGCTGGCACAGGCCAGGAGCGAGAGGATGAGGATCAGCAGCGCATCGACTTCCATGTCGAACCGCCCGCCGAAATCGGAATGGGTTCCATGATGGCGGGCCGCAAATCCGTCGACGCCGTCAAGCGCGAGGGCGAGGAGGACGACCGAGACGAGCGCCCAGGCGAGCGTCTCGTCGCCGCCGGGGCCGAGACGCTCGAACTCGGTAAAGGCCGCGGCGACAAGGGCGGTCAGCCCTGCGCGGAAACCCGTGATCATGTTGGCGACGCCGAGCCGGCGATGCGGATGGTCGTCGAGACCTGCCAGCGCAATGGCCGCGATGCTGCCATAGACGCCGAGGGCGACGACCACGAACCGCCAGTCGGAGGCGGCAAGCTTTGCCGCCGCAGGGGCCGTCATCGCCAGTGCCACGGCAATGGCGCCGAAAACGCAGAGCGCTTCCCGGAATACCGGGCGCACGTCATGCCGGCCCCGGCCTCGGAACAGCCCGGACACCGCGCGAGCGTAGGGGCGGGCTCCGATCATTTCGTTGCGAGCGCCGACGCGATCGCTGCGACGTCGAGCATGTGCCCTGCGCGCCGCGCCTTTGTCGTCAGATAGTTCCGGTTGTCCCTGGTGACTTCCCCGAGAACCGCGGTCCGGCGCGTGACCGCAATGCCGGCATTCTCCAGAAATGCCGCCTTCGACGGATTGTTCGTCAGGAGTTCCACATTCAAAATGCCCAGCAGGTCGAGCATGGCGATCGCGGCCTCGTAGCGCCGGGCATCCGGGCCGAATCCGAGCGCGGCGTCGGCATCGATCGTGTCGAGCCCCAGCGACTGGTAGCCATAGGCCCGCATCTTGGCGGCGATCCCGGTGCCGCGCCCTTCCTGGTCGAGATAGAGCAGGACGCCGCCACCGCGCGAAGCCATCGTCCGGAGCGAGCCGCGCAACTGATCCCCGCAGTCGCATTTCAGCGAGCCGAAAAGATCGCCCGTCAGGCAAGAGGAGTGGATGCGGGTCGGGACAGGGCCGCGGCGATCCGGATTTCCGACCACGATGGCGAGCTGATCGCGCTGGGAGAGGCCGCCTCGGAAGACCACGAACTCGCTTTTCGGCATGTCCGGCAGCGGGACAAAGGTGCGCGCGACGATCTCGAACTGTTTCTCGGCCTCGCTCGCGAACGCCACGTCGCCCTTTGTGAACTGTGCGATCCCGGCAAAGGCCTCGTCGTCCGGTTCGATCTCGACGACGACGAGGGCGGGGAGGAGAAGGGCAAGGCTTGACATCAAGGTCAGATGCGAAAGCTCTGGTGGCGCCTCGGACCACGTCTCCGGCCTGTCCACGTCGAGCCGATAACCGAGGGCGCAGGCTCTTTCGAAGGAGGCATCTCGAAGCCCGACGAGGGCGCCGGTCGATGTCGCCATTCCGATTGCCGCCGCACGCGGGGGCGTCAGGAAGATCGAATGGGTGCCTTCCGTCACGTCGGCGAAGCGATCGTAGCCCGCGGCACTCGCGGCATCGAGAGCCAGCGCTGCAAAGCTGCGATCGGAGCGGAACACGACGGGGCGACCATAGCGCAGTTCGGCTGCCGCGATTTCACAGGAACGACGCGCGACATCGAGCGGTTCGAGGAATGCTCTGGGTACTCGGCTCATGCCCGCGGCGGTGTCCAGCATTGATGCGTTCCAGTATTCGTTGATCATTCCAACTGCATCTCGAGAATTAGGCGCGACGTTGCGCTTTGCCACTTCGCGCTGCTGCGACAATTGGGCGCGAGAGGTGACGAACTGGCCCATCGCTCTATTTGGCAGAGGCGTTAGAGACTGGGTGCACCACCATTCGAGAAACTGAACCTTTGCAAGACAGCCGTGACTACAAGGCCTTATGGCTCGAAGCCGAGCATCGCGCCGTCATGCGCGATGGCGTCCTGCCGCCCCAGTCTTCCGGCGAAGCTGTTGTCTCTGCACGCTTCGGTGCGATCAGCCGAGGGACGGAGTCGCTGGTCGCCGGGGGGAAGGTTCCTGCGAGCGAAAGAGAGCGCATGCGCGCTCCTTTCCAGGACGGAGATTTCCCCTTTCCCGTCAAATACGGCTATGCCGTCGCCGGCGTCGTCGAAGCGGGACCGGCAGAGTGGACGGGGCGGAAGGTCTTCTGCCTCCATCCGCACCAGAGCGTCTTCACCGTTCCCGTCGAGGCGTTGCGTCCGGTTCCCGATGGCGTGCCGCTGGAACGGGCGGTGCTGGGCGCCAACATGGAAACCGCCCTCAACATCGTCTGGGACGCCGGCATCCAGCCGGGCGACAGGGTCGCGGTCATTGGAGCCGGAGTGGTCGGATTGCTGGCCGCCCATATCGCGGCGTCGATCCCCGGGACCGAGACCATCGTGATCGACATCGACCCCCGCCGCGCGGCGACGGCCTCTTCTCTCGGGCTCTCCTTCGCCTCCCCCGAACAGGCGCCGAAAGACTGCGACGTCGTCATTCATGCCTCGGGATCACCGGATGGGCTGGCGGTGGCGCTTGCCGCTGCCGGCTTCGAGGCGCGTCTCGTCGAGGCGAGCTGGTACGGCGATCGGCAGGTCGCCGTCCCACTCGGGCAGGCCTTCCATTCGCAGAGGCTGACGCTCGTCAGCAGCCAGGTCGGGCATGTTCCGGCCACACGGCGGGCGCGCTGGAGCCGGTCGCGTCGACTCGATCTCGCGCTCTCGCTTCTCGCCGATGCCCGGCTCGATGCACTCTTGCCCGCGGAGACCGCCTTTCTCGACCTGCCGGGCGTCTACGCAGACATCCTCCGGAATCCCGCGACCCTCTGCCATCGCATTCGCTACTGAAAGGACCGCCATGTTCGCCGTCGAAGTGACCGACCACATCATGATCGCCCATTCCCTCCCGCGTCCGGTCTTCGGTCCGGCGCAGGGAATGCACGGCGCCACCTTCACCGTGGATGCGGCCTTCTTCACCCCCGATCTCGATGAGGACGGGCTCGGCGTCGATATCGGCGCGGCGATGGAAATCCTGGCCGATGTCCTGAAGCCGCTGAACTACGGCAATCTCGACGAGATGCCGACGTTCAAGGGAAAGGTGACGACGACCGAGTTTCTCGCCAAGCACATCTTCGACGCCATCGCGGCGCTGATCGCTGCGGGCCGCATGGGCGAGGCTGGCGGACGGGTCGAGCGCCTGCGTATCCGCCTGCACGAATCGCATGTCGCCCGCGCCTGGTACGAGGCGGCGCTTTGAACCGACGCCTCGTCTTCGCGATCCCCGGCGATCTCAGGACGATGACCGGCGGCTATGCCTATGACCGGCGGATGATCGCCGAACTCGGCGCGCTCGGCTGGTCCGTCACGCACCTGGAACTGCCGGGCAGCTTCCCCGATCCCGGTCCCTCGGACATCGAGGAAACCGCGCGGCTTCTGGCGGAAATCGGCGACGGGGCCGCAGTGCTCGTCGATGGTCTCGCCTTCTCGGCCGCGCCGGAGGTTTTCGCGGCGCAAGCGGACCGGCTCGCCTTCGTCGCCCTCATCCACCATCCGCTTGCGCTGGAGACCGGACTGACCCGCCAGCGCCAAGACGCGCTTCGTGCCGCCGAGACCCGCGCGCTCGAACTCGCCCGTGCCGTCGTCGTGACCAGCGCGATGACCGGCCGGGAGCTGACGGATTCGTTCGGCGTCGAGCCGGGCCGCATCACCGTCGCGGTACCGGGCACCGACCGCCAGGCGCGCGCACCGGCGCAAGGCGCTCCGCCGACGATCCTCTCGGTCGGAACACTGGTGCCCCGCAAGGGCCACGACGTGCTGATTACGGCGCTGTCCCGCGTCGCCGATCTCGACTGGCGTTGCCGCATCGTCGGGGATGCCACCCGTGATCTGGATCACGCTTCCGCCCTCGCCCAACTGATCGGCGGGTTCGGCCTCGGCGATCGGATCACGCTTGCGGGAGGCGTGGACGATACGGGCGCCGCGTTCGCCCGCGCCGACCTCTTCGCGCTCGCCACCCATTACGAGGGCTACGGCATGGTGTTCGCAGAGGCGCTGGCCCATGGATTGCCGATCGTCGGCACGCGCGCGGGCGCAGTGGCGGAAGTGGTGCCGGCAGATGCCGGCATTCTGGTCGAGCCGAACGACGTGCCGGCTTTTGGCGGCGCGCTGAGAACGCTCCTCGCCGATCCAGCGCTTCGCCGGCGGTATGCCGATGGCGCCTTCGATGCGGGACAGCGTCTTGCGACCTGGGAAAACTCGGCGCGGCACATCGACGACACGCTTCGACGGCTTGCCGCATGAGCGGGTTCGAATCCGACTGGCTGTCCCTCCGCGAGCCCGCCGATCGCGCGGCGCGCGCAAGCGAACTTCTCGAGGCTGCCGCTGCCCATGTTGCGTCCGGGCAAGGGGCGGTCGTCGATCTCGGCTGCGGCACCGGCTCGACCTTCCGGGCCCTCGACCCGCAGCTGCGCCCGGAAACGCCCTGGGTCTTCGTCGACGACGACGAGGCCCTGCTGGCCCGCGCCCACATGCTGCTGCCACCGGCGGGGCGCGACCGGGTGCGGCTGCATACAGCCGATCTCGCCGGTTTCGACGACGAGATCTTCCAGACGGCCGCGCTGGTCACCGCGTCGGCCGTGTTCGATCTCGTCTCCTCGAGCTTCATCGAGGATCTCGCCGAGCGAATGGCACGGCGCGGTCTTGCACTCTACGCCGCGCTGACCGTCGACGGTCGGATCGTCTGGGACAGTCCGCATCCGCTCGACGACGAGATCGTGAAGGCGTTCTCCCTGGATCAGCAACGCGACAAGGGATTTGGTCCGGGCCTCGGCGGCGGGGCTGCCGTGCTTCTCGAAGCCGCCTTTGTCGCCAGGGGCTACAGGGTGCAGTCGGCGACGAGCGACTGGACTCTCGGCGTCGGCGACCTCGCATTGCAGGACGCGTTCCATGAGGGGCTTGCCGCGCCGGCCCGGGCGGCGATGCACGACGAGGTTACCGGCTGGCTCCGCCACCGGAGGGAAACCGCCCGTGCCGGTTGCGGCGTCCGCGTCGGCCATCGCGACATGCTGGCTCTGCCGCCGGCCCGGCATCCGTGACGCCGCCACAAGGGGCTGCGGCGTCCTAGATCATCCGGTAGAGCGTGGCGTCGCGGCGCAGAACGTGGTGATGGATGACGCCGGCCATGTGCAGCAGAAAGAGCACGAGGATCGTCCAGCCCAGTACCGTGTGCACGGTCATGAAGACGGGCGCCAAGGCCTCGTCCTTGCCGATCGGGCTCGGGATCGGCAGGACGCCGAAAAGGCGCAAGGGAAAGCCGAAGGCGTTGGTGGCGAGAAATCCGGCCACAGGCATCGCGATCAACGCGGCATAGAGCGCGACGTGGACGGTGCCCGCGATCCGCGCCTGCCAGAGCGGCATCGGTTCACGCTCCGGCGCCCCGCGCAACAGCCTGACCGCGAGCCGCGCCAGCATGATCCACAGGATCAGAAAACCGAAAGACTCGTGCAGGAGATAGCCGATCGTCTTGTTGTCCTCGGCGAGGAATTCGATGACCATCCCCGCGGGCCACACGACAATCACCAGCGCCGCGACGATCCAGTGCAGCACCCGCGCGAGCGCCGAATATCGGGCTGCCTGCGGGAGGCCTTGTGCGATGCCGTTATCGTCATACACGGGCATGTCCACGGGACTTGAGTTGCTGTCGAGGGCGACACTGCGCTCGAACCTGCTCGGGGCATAAGTGTCGCCTTCGGATGCACCAAGGTCAATTGGGCGCCGCCGCACGGCGGTCAGGGTCATCACGATGGCCGACCGCGTCCCGTGACGTGGTGTCGTTGACGGCGTGTTGCCGCCACTTCCGGCAGGGCCGGTGGATCACCGGGTCATGGGCTGGCAGGGCTGACGAAAGAATTGTCGCGACGAGGTGCGACGCGATCCAGCATTGTGCTCACTCAGCCAGATACATCCGCCCATTCGGGATTCGGATCGTTCTGCGTACAAACAATCCCACTGCGACTATTGTGCAACGCCGGCAAATTGACAAACTGATCCAACCGTTTGCGACCGGCCTCCGAAGTGGCCGACCTTGGCCGAGCCCATTCACACTAACGAAACGTCAATATCCCGCCCGACTTCCCCTTACGCGTCGCTTCTAAGTTGTGCTTATATCCCGCCAAGGCTCCGGCTCGAGAGGGCGAACCGGAGGGGGATCGACTCTATGCGTTCTCGGCGATCGCAGCGACTGATGACTGGCACCTGCCTGGCGGCCTTGGCCTGCGCGGCGGTCAATGGTGGGGCCCGCGCTCAGGAGAGCCCGGCTTCCTCGGCCAATGGGCCGCTCTGGGGAGCGCATGCCGACATTGTCGGGCAAACGGCGCGCGAGCATTCGGCGGCCGGCGTGGAGTTCTTTGTCCCGCTGGCGCAGAATCAGGATTCGATGATCTTCATCGACGCCGGCATCAACGGCGACTTCGACTCCGAAGTCTATGGGACCTTCGGCGTCGGCTATCGCAAGATCGTCAGCCCGGACCTCATCCTTGGCGGCATCGTCGCCATCGACGTCACGCAGACGGACGAGGGGAACAGCTACGGTGCCATCTCGCTCGGCGCCGAGGCCATCGGCACCGCCGCCGAAGCGCGCATCAACGTGCAGCTGCCCTTCTCGGGGGCGAGCCGGATATCCGACAGAACCGTCGCGCTGAGCCAGCCGGGAACGCTGACCCTTCTCGACAACCGGCTCGTGGAGCAGGTGTCGAGCCGACGCATCACAGTCGACGAAGTGCCGCTGACAGGCGTCGAGGGCGAGATCGGCGTCAACCTGCCGATCGGCTTCGACCGGCTCGACGATCAGTTGAAGGCCTTCGTCGGCGCCTATCACTACGACGGAGACGGCGTCGACAGCTTCACCGGGGTGAGCGGCCGGCTGGAATACAGCGTCCACGACGTTCTGGGCGACAGCCTGCCCGGTGCCGACCTCATCCTTTCGGCAGGCCTCACCCATGATGAGGCACATGGCACGAATTTCGCCGGTGAGGTGCGCCTGCGCATTCCTCTCGGCGCGCCCGCCCGAACCGAAGCGGATGCGCGGGTGCTTTCGCCGATCGAGGAGCGGATGACGCAGCGCGTGGTGCGCACGACCCGCATCCAGACCTCCGAGCGGACCCACTCGACGACGGGAATCCCCCAGATCAGCGTCGCGACCGACCCGCTGACCGGCCTGCCGCTCAATTCGATCTATGTCGCCGACGGTGCCGAAACCCTGGGCGCCGGGACGCTGGCCGATCCGACGACGCTGGAAGACGCGGTGCAGCGGGCCGGCGGGAACGGCACGATCGTCGCCGAGGGAAACAACGGGACGATCGACACGCCGGGCGTGACGCTCGCCGACGGCCAGCGCCTCGTCGGCGGCGGCGTGGCCATCCCGGTGCGACTCGCCGACGGGACCGTGACGAATTTCCAACTGGGGCAGACCGCGCCGGTGATCGCCGGCCTCCCGACCGCGAACGTCATTTCGCTGGCTGCGGGCAACCGCCTCCAGGCGTTGACCATCACCGGCGGTCTCGCCGGGATCGCGGGCACCAATGTCGGCACGCTGACGCTGCAGCGGATCACCATCGCCGGCAGCGCCGCGACGGGCTTCTCGATCGCCAACAACGCCGGCACCAACACGCTTGCCATCGACGGCCTGTCGGTCGCGGGGGTCGGAGGGGCGGGAATCGCCGTGAACGGCCTCGGCGGCGGCACGACCACCGTCACTGGCTTCAGCGGCGTCGGTGTCGCCAGCGCGGGCGGCGGCGGCGTCCTCTTCGACGGCGTCACGTTCGACGCCGACCCTCGGGCTGCCGGCTTCCAGCGTGTCGAAGCCGGCGACCTGACCGTCGGCGCACAGACCGACCCGGCGGCGATCGTCGGCGACGGCCTGCGGCTCAACCAGGTGGCAGGCGACCTGAACTTCGCCAGTCTGCTGATCGCCAACATCGACGGCGCCGGCCTGTTCATCCGGGACCGCGGCGGCGCGGGCGGCGATTTCAACTTCGGCAACACCGGCGGGGCGATCACCACGGTCGGCGGCGCGGCCGTCGACATCGATCCGGTGGCGCTGGCGGCGCGTTTCGGCAGCGTGTCTTCGGTCGATGCCGACGGACAGGGATCCGGCGGCAACAACGGGCTCTTCCTCGACAACATCCTGGCGCGCGACGGTGGTTCGCCGGCACTGGTCATCGACGCGGTCCTCGTCGACGGGGCGACAGGCGACGGTCTCCTCGCCACCAACAATACGGGAGACCTTGTTTTCGGCACGACGACCATCACCAATGTCGGCGGCCACGGCATTGCCGCCGAGAACAACGTCGGATCGCTGAGCTTCGGCACCACATCGGTGACGAATGCCGCCGGGGACGGCATCGAGCTTGCGGGGAATGCCGGGCCCATTTCCTTCGCCACGACGACCATCACCAACCCGGGCGGCATGGGCATCTTTCTGGCCAGCAATGCCGGCTCGCTCACCTTCGCCGACACCGCCATCGCCAATCCCGGCCTCGGCGGCATCAACATTGCCGGGACGAACGGCAGCGTCGGCTTCGGCCATGTCGACATCACCGGCCTCGGCACCGGCACCGGCCTCGATCTGACGGACAAGGCCGGCTTTGCCTCGACGCGGGTAGCGCTGGCCTTCCAAACGCTCGACATTACCGGTACGGGCGCCGCCGGCTCCGTCGGCATCGACTATTCCGGTTCGACGAACACTTTCGACGTCGTCACGGCCGATTCCGGGACCATCAGCGGGGTCGCCGTGGGCATCGACCTTCGCGACGCCGCAGCGACCGGCCTTTTCCAGTACGGCGACGGCTCTGCCACCGATGCAGACGGACGCGCCAGCCAAATCGACGCTGCACGGCCCCTCGAGATCGGCGGGCTGAATGCCACGACGGGCATCTACAATCTGCGCGACGTCGCCCTCGTCGGCGACATCACCAACCTGACCGGCGTCACGGTCTTCTATGTCGATGCCGATGGCGGCAACAACCCCGGGATCGCGGACGGCACGGCGGAAGATCCCGGCACGCTGGCCCAGGCGAGCGCCAGCGGCGCCGACGTCATCGCCTTGGTCGACAACCAGTCCGCCGGGCAGGACGTCATTGACGCCGCCTCCGCCATCCAGGGCGCGCTGGGCTCGCTCACTCTCGCCACGGGGCAGCGCGTCATCAGCTTCCTGTTGCAGGACCTGATCGATCTGGGCGGCGGCCGCGCGCCCTCCAACCTGCTCCTCACCGGCATCGATGCCAACATCGTCCGCAACCCCAATGCCGGCAACGGCGCGCCGCGCCTGACAACGACCGAGGGAGGAAGCAACACGCTGGTCCTCGGCCGCGACAACGCCCTGCTCGGGACAGTGATCGACAATGGCGCCGGGGCCGTCGCGGTGTTCGGCAACGGCATCAGCGGCGTGAGCATCCACAGCAGCGAAGTCGCGTCGATCGCCCTGACAAACGCGACCGGAACCGGGCGCATCGAGAATTCGACGATCGGCCAGCTCGCGCTGACGGGCGGCACCGTCGCACTGACGGGCATCAACGCGGACATCGTCCATTCGGGCGCCGGTGCCGCCTTGTCGGTCACCGCCGGCCATTCCGGCAGCGTCAGCTTCGATGCCGCATCCTCGATCAGCGCAAACGGCGGAACCGGGTTGCGCTTCGTCGGCGTCAGTGGCGCCTACGCGCTCAGCGGCTCGGCCAGGCTCGCCGGTGGCGCCAATCTCGCGATCTCCGGCGCGACGGGCAGCCTGTCGTTCGGCAATGTCGCCATCACCGCGCCGGCGGGCAACGGCATCGACATTTCCGGCGCGGCCGGGACGCTCAGCTTCGGCGATGTCGCGATCACCGGCGTCGCGGCGGGTGCCGTCGCGCTCGACTTCAACGGCGCCGCCCTTACCGGCGCCTTCAACGCGCGATCGCTGGTCGCGACCGGCAGCGGCGGCACCCCGCCCGCCGGCTCGGTCGGCATCGACCTGCGCGGCGTCAGCGGTGGCCAGGCGATCCGCATCGGCGTCTCGCCGGCGCCCAACCCGGCGGCGGACACTCCGTCCAGCCTGACCAATTTCGCCACCGGCGTCTTCGTCGACGCCGCCAGCGACGCCGCCTTCACCTTCGGCGATGGCGAGGATGCGGTCGATCGCGGCAGCCGCATCACGGCAACGACGGCGATCAATGCCGCGAGCGCGCCGACCCTTGGCAACTACAATTTCCTCGACGTCGATTTCCTCGGCGCCGCGCCTGGCGCCGGCTTCAATCCGGCAACCGTGTACTATTTCTCCGAGACCGGAACGGGCACCGGCGCGACCCAGTTCGATCCCGGCTCGATCGGCGGCGCCGAGGCCAGCGGTGCCACCGTGCTGGTGCCGATCGGTCCGGCTACGATCAATGCGGCAAATGGCGGTGGCCTCGGCAGCCTCGATCTGGCAGCGGCGCAGCAACTGCGCGGATTCCAGACTGCCAACGGATCTCTGGCAGTCGGGTTCACCGGCCCGGCCACCATCCAGATCTCCGCCCTCAGTGCCACGATCAACAACCTGACCGGCAGGGCATCGCCGACGCTGACCACCACCGCCGCCGGATCGAACGTCGTCAACCTTTCGAGCGGCAACCAGCTGTCCGCGATCTCGACGAGCGGCGGCGCGTCCGGCATCGCCGGCAGCAGCATCACCAATCTGATCGCGGACAATATCCGGATCGCGAACACGAGCGGCGCGGGCATTGCGCTGATCGGGACGTCTGGCAATATCGCCTTCACCGGGGCGACGTCCGTCACGGCGACGGGGGGCGCGGGTGTTTCCATCGCCGCCGGCAGCGGAACGGTCAGCTTCGCGACGCTGTCGGTCGACAATTCCGCCACGGCGGGCGTCGGCGTGTCGGTCAGCGGCCCCGGCAGCTTCAGCTTCACCAACGGCCTCGCGATCCGCACGACCACCGGCTCGGGCCTTGCCGCGAGCGGCGGCGCCAGCCTTGCGGTGGCGGCGACGGCCGGCGCGGAAGCCATCGCCACGACCGGCGGAACGGCGCTCGGCCTCGACGGCGTGACGATCGGCGCCGGCGGGCTCAATCTCGATTCGCTCCTGGCCAATGGCGCGGCGACCGGCATCGGCCTCAACAATGTCGGCTCGAGCGGTGGAGGGATCAGTCTGGGCACGGTGACGCTGGCCGGCGTGACCGCCCGCGGCGTCGACGTCTCCGGCACGCTGGGGGCCGGGCTCAATTTCGGCAGCCTTTCCATCGGCCTTGCCGGCGGCACGGGCACGGCCTTCGACCTCAATGGCGCGACGCTCGGCGCGGCGATCACGGCCGGCGATTTCGACGTCACCAATGCCGGCGCCCGCGGCACCACGATCGGCATCGACCTCACCGGCCTCGCCGGCAACCAGACGGTCCGCCTCGGCGACGCCAATCCCGGCGGGCAGTCCTCCAGCATCGCCGGTGTCGCGACCGGCGTGGTCATCGCCAACACCTCCTCGGCGCAGTTCACCTTCGGCGACGGGGAAGCCGCCACCGACCGTGGCTCGACGATCGACGCGACGGTCGACATCGCGGCCCCGGGCAGCGTGCCCGCCTTGGCCAGCTTCAACTTCCGCGACCTGCGGCTCGACGGCAGCCCGGGCTCGGGCTTCGGCGTCGGCCGGATTTTCTTCGTCGACAGCGACGGCGCCACCGGCGGCGGCGACGGGACCGGCCGCGACGGCGCCAATCCGGCAGCCCTCGCCTTTGCCGAGGCGAACGCCCTCGCCGGCGACATCATCGTCCTCGTCAACAACGGCACCGCGATCTCCGCCTTCGCGACCGGGGCCGACAACACCCTTCTGCTGCTTTCCAGCCAAGAGGTGCGCGGCTTCGCCAACGGCGCCGTCTCGCTCGGCTTCACCGCGCCGGCCGGGTTCGACTTCGGCGGCAACTCCTTCTCGCTGGCCGACCCGACCAATGGCGGCGCGGCAACGCTGACCTCCGGGCTCGGCAACGACGTCATCACGCTCGGCGCCTCGGGCAACCTGATCGACGGCTTCATCCTCGACGGCAGCCCGGCCGGCGCGGCGCGCGGCATCATCAGCGCGGGATCGGCGGGCGCGACGATCGCCAACATGACCGTCCGCAACTTCACCGGCCCGGCCCTGCACCTCCAGAACCTTTCCGGCATCACCACGCTGACCAATGTCTCGGTGACCGGCGCGACCGGCGGCGCGATGCGCTTCGACAACGCGGCCGGGACGGTGACGGCGACCAATGTCGACCTCACCGGCGCCGCGGCGCTCGTCGTCGCCGGCGGCAACGCCGCTTTCGGCTTCGACGCCGCCAGCTCGATCGCCAATACCGGCGGGCTCGCCGTCAGCCTGTCGGCCCGCACCGGCGGCAGCTTCACCCATGCCGGCACGGTGACCTCCGATGGCGCCGGTGCCGGCGGCATCTCCATCAGCGGCGCCACCGCCGCCAACACCGTGAATTTCGGCGGAACGGTCAATCTCGGCGGCACCACCGCGCTCGGCGCGTCGGGCGTCGTGGTCGACAATGCCGGCACGGCCTCGATCCTGACCTTTGCCAATCTCGGCGTCGCCACCAATGGCGTCACCGCCCTCTCGGCCGGCAATGGCGGCACGGTCAACGTCACCGCCGGCTCCCTGTCGGCGCTGGGCGCAACGGCGGTCGCCCTGAACGCTGTCACCGCCGGCATCAATCTCACCTCGACCAGTTCGACCGGCGGGGCGAACAACGTCGCGCTCACCAATGTCGCGGGCTCGCTCGTCCTCGGCACCGGCGCGCTCAGCGGCGCCACCGCCAACGCCTTCGCGATCACCGGCGGCACCGCGAATATCGGCTATGCCGGGTCGATCACGAAGACGCTGGGCGGCCAGATCCTCTCCGTCGACGGCCACGCGACCGGCACGCTCAGCTTCTCCGGCGCCGTCAACGCCAGCGGCCTCTCCGGCGGCATCCTGATCCAGAACACCACCGGCAGCACGGCCGGCTTCACCGGCGCCGTCACGCTGAGCACCGGCGCGTCCAACGGCGTCACCCTGGCCAACAACACCGGCAGCGTCGCCTTCAACGGCGGCCTCGCCGTCACCACCACCAGCGGCGCCGGCTTCACCGCCAGCGGCGGCGGCACCATCAGCGTCGCTGCCGCCGGCACGCGCCAGATCACCACGACCACCGGCCAGATCCTCAGCCTCAACGGCGTGACGATCGGCGCAGGCGGCGCCAGCTTCGGAAACCTCACCGCATCCGGCATCGTCGCGGCCGACGCGATCAACCTCACCGGCGTCACCGGCAGTGCCCTCTCGGGCGCAACCGTCTCGATCGCGGGAACGAGTGGCGCAGGTTCCGACGGCATCGAAGTCAACAATTCGAGCGCCACCTTCGGCTTCGGCGCGACGACCATCGGCGCCACCGCCAGAAATGGCATCAGCCTGTCGGGCAATGCCGGCACGGTCACCTTCAGCGGCACGACCACGCTGACCAATCCAGGCGCCGCCGGTGTTGCCGTCACGGGCACCAACGGCACGATCGGTTTCGACAACCTGCAGATCGCACTGCAGTCGGACAACACGACCGGTGTCGATCTCCGCGGCGCAAATCTCGACTCCGGCTTCACGGCGACGGATTTCGACCTCACCAGCACCTCTCCCACGGGTACAACGGCGATCGATCTGAGTTTCACGACGAGCACCGGCATCGTGCGCTTCGGCGACACGAACGTGGCGGGGCAGAGCGCCACGATCGGCGGCGCTGGCGCCAATGCGGCGGGACCGACAACCGGCATCCAGTTGGACAGTGCCAACATCGCCAACTTCATTTTCGGCGACGGCGAGAGCACGGGAGACCAGGGCAGCCGCATCACCGCGACGGACCGGCTGGACGCCAGTCCCGGCCCTGCCGGCGGCAGCTACAACATTCTCGACGTCGACTTCCTGGGGGCGGCGCCTGGCCCCGGGTTCTTGCCGGCAACCGCCTACTATTTCTCCGCGGGCGGCACGGGCACGGGCTCGACGATCAACGATCCCGGCTCGATTGCCGGCGCGCAGGCCAGCAGCGCCTCGCTGTTGATCCCCGTCGGCGCGGCGCCGATCGACGCCGCCGGTGCCGGCGGCAGTCTCGACCTCGACGCGAACCAGCAGCTGCGCGCCTTCGACGCGCCGAACGGCACGCTCGACATCGGCTTTGCCTATGGTGGTGCCGGCGTCATCCAGACCACGGCGACGGCGGGCAACATCAGCGACACCGCCGGCAACGGCTCGCCCGAGCTGACCACGACGATCGCTGCCCCCGTCATCAATCTCTCCGACGGCAACACGCTGTCGCGCATCCGCATCAACGGCGGCTTGGTCGGCGTGACCAGCACCGTCGCCATCAACAGCCTCATCGCCAACGACCTGACCGTCGCGAACACGAGCGGCGCGGGCATTGCGCTGATCGGGACGTCTGGCAATATCGCCTTCACCGGGGCGACGTCCGTCACGGCGACGGGGGGCGCGGGTGTTTCCATCGCCGCCGGCAGCGGAACGGTCAGCTTCGCGACGCTGTCGGTCGACAATTCCGCCACGGCGGGCGTCGGCGTGTCGGTCAGCGGCCCCGGCAGCTTCAGCTTCACCAACGGCCTCGCGATCCGCACGACCACCGGCTCGGGCCTTGCCGCGAGCGGCGGCGCCAGCCTTGCGGTGGCGGCGACGGCCGGCGCGGAAGCCATCGCCACGACCGGCGGAACGGCGCTCGGCCTCGACGGCGTGACGATCGGCGCCGGCGGGCTCAATCTCGATTCGCTCCTGGCCAATGGCGCGGCGACCGGCATCGGCCTCAACAATGTCGGCTCGAGCGGTGGAGGGATCAGTCTGGGCACGGTGACGCTGGCCGGCGTGACCGCCCGCGGCGTCGACGTCTCCGGCACGCTGGGGGCCGGGCTCAATTTCGGCAGCCTTTCCATCGGCCTTGCCGGCGGCACGGGCACGGCCTTCGACCTCAATGGCGCGACGCTCGGCGCGGCGATCACGGCCGGCGATTTCGACGTCACCAATGCCGGCGCCCGCGGCACCACGATCGGCATCGACCTCACCGGCCTCGCCGGCAACCAGACGGTCCGCCTCGGCGACGCCAATCCCGGCGGGCAGTCCTCCAGCATCGCCGGTGTCGCGACCGGCGTGGTCATCGCCAACACCTCCTCGGCGCAGTTCACCTTCGGCGACGGGGAAGCCGCCACCGACCGTGGCTCGACGATCGACGCGACGGTCGACATCGCGGCCCCGGGCAGCGTGCCCGCCTTGGCCAGCTTCAACTTCCGCGACCTGCGGCTCGACGGCAGCCCGGGCTCGGGCTTCGGCGTCGGCCGGATTTTCTTCGTCGACAGCGACGGCGCCACCGGCGGCGGCGACGGGACCGGCCGCGACGGCGCCAATCCGGCAGCCCTCGCCTTTGCCGAGGCGAACGCCCTCGCCGGCGACATCATCGTCCTCGTCAACAACGGCACCGCGATCTCCGCCTTCGCGACCGGGGCCGACAACACCCTTCTGCTGCTTTCCAGCCAAGAGGTGCGCGGCTTCGCCAACGGCGCCGTCTCGCTCGGCTTCACCGCGCCGGCCGGGTTCGACTTCGGCGGCAACTCCTTCTCGCTGGCCGACCCGACCAATGGCGGCGCGGCAACGCTGACCTCCGGGCTCGGCAACGACGTCATCACGCTCGGCGCCTCGGGCAACCTGATCGACGGCTTCATCCTCGACGGCAGCCCGGCCGGCGCGGCGCGCGGCATCATCAGCGCGGGATCGGCGGGCGCGACGATCGCCAACATGACCGTCCGCAACTTCACCGGCCCGGCCCTGCACCTCCAGAACCTTTCCGGCATCACCACGCTGACCAATGTCTCGGTGACCGGCGCGACCGGCGGCGCGATGCGCTTCGACAACGCGGCCGGGACGGTGACGGCGACCAATGTCGACCTCACCGGCGCCGCGGCGCTCGTCGTCGCCGGCGGCAACGCCGCTTTCGGCTTCGACGCCGCCAGCTCGATCGCCAATACCGGCGGGCTCGCCGTCAGCCTGTCGGCCCGCACCGGCGGCAGCTTCACCCATGCCGGCACGGTGACCTCCGATGGCGCCGGTGCCGGCGGCATCTCCATCAGCGGCGCCACCGCCGCCAACACCGTGAATTTCGGCGGAACGGTCAATCTCGGCGGCACCACCGCGCTCGGCGCGTCGGGCGTCGTGGTCGACAATGCCGGCACGGCCTCGATCCTGACCTTTGCCAATCTCGGCGTCGCCACCAATGGCGTCACCGCCCTCTCGGCCGGCAATGGCGGCACGGTCAACGTCACCGCCGGCTCCCTGTCGGCGCTGGGCGCAACGGCGGTCGCCCTGAACGCTGTCACCGCCGGCATCAATCTCACCTCGACCAGTTCGACCGGCGGGGCGAACAACGTCGCGCTCACCAATGTCGCGGGCTCGCTCGTCCTCGGCACCGGCGCGCTCAGCGGCGCCACCGCCAACGCCTTCGCGATCACCGGCGGCACCGCGAATATCGGCTATGCCGGGTCGATCACGAAGACGCTGGGCGGCCAGATCCTCTCCGTCGACGGCCACGCGACCGGCACGCTCAGCTTCTCCGGCGCCGTCAACGCCAGCGGCCTCTCCGGCGGCATCCTGATCCAGAACACCACCGGCAGCACGGCCGGCTTCACCGGCGCCGTCACGCTGAGCACCGGCGCGTCCAACGGCGTCACCCTGGCCAACAACACCGGCAGCGTCGCCTTCAACGGCGGCCTCGCCGTCACCACCACCAGCGGCGCCGGCTTCACCGCCAGCGGCGGCGGCACCATCAGCGTCGCTGCCGCCGGCACGCGCCAGATCACCACGACCACCGGCCAGATCCTCAGCCTCAACGGCGTGACGATCGGCGCAGGCGGCGCCAGCTTCGGAAACCTCACCGCATCCGGCATCGTCGCGGCCGACGCGATCAATCTCACCAATGTCAGCGGTGCCAGCTTCCTAGGCGGCACGGTATCGATCGCCGGAACGTCGGGCCCCGGGTCCGACGGCATCGAAGTCAACAATTCGAGCGCCATCGTCAATTTTGGCCTCAATCAGGTCGCGATCAACAATACCGCGGGCCACGGCGTCAATCTCGTCGGCGCCAACGGTACGGTGACGATGTTCAACACCGTGGTCAACGGCGCGGCGGGTTCGGGCGTCCGGATCAGCGGCACGACCGGCTTCGTCTTCCTGGGCGGGTCGCTTGGCGCCACGACCGTCAATAACGGTCCGGGACTCCTCGTGGAGAACACGGTCTCGGGCACGGTTCAGACCACCGGCATCAATGTCCGGGCAAACGGCGCGGACGCCGTCCAGCTGGCGAACAATGCCGGTGCCGTTCTCATGAACTGGCCCGGCACGATCACCCAGCTCGGTACCGGCGATGGCGTCGACATCAGCGGCGGCACGGGCAACGTCACCATTGACAGCAGCATCGTCCACAGCGGCGCCGCGGGAGCCGCGATCCGCATTGCGGGAACCTCCGCGACCATCGCTTTCGATGGCGACCAAATCACCAAGACCATTGGCGGCGTGACCGCCGATATCAGCGATGCCATCGGCGCCGTGCAGATCGGCGGCATCTTCGGGGGCGCGGTGACCGGCAGCAGCGGCGCTGGCGGCCTCCTGATCGACAACAGCAACGTCACTTTCGGGACGCAGGTGTCGTTGACGACGGGAACCGCGAATGGCGTCACCGTCACCAACAATTCCGGCCGCACCGTCGCCTTCACCGGTGGCCTCGCCATCAACACGACCACCGGCACCGGCTTCACGGCATCTGGCGGTGGCATTGTCCAAGTCTCCGCAGCCGGCACGCGCCAGATCAATACCACCACCGGGCGGATCCTCGACTGGGACGCGGTCAACGTCGAGACAAGCGTCAATTTCAGCAGCCTCACCTCGACCGGCCTCATCTCCACGGATGCGATCTACCTCGCAAGCATCGGAGGAGCCGGCACCTTCAGCGGCGGCACGGTCTCGATCGCGGGCACGAGCGGCGTCGGATCCAACGGCATCGAGATCGCAGGTTCCGGTCCGAGCCTCGGCATCGGCTTCGGTCCGACGACGATCGGCGCCACCGGCGGCAATGGCATCGCGTTGACGGGGAACTCGGGCAGCATTGGCTTTACCGGCACCACCACGATCAATAATCCCGGCGCCGCAGGTGTCGATATCGATGGCGGCGATGGCGCCATCAGCTTCGCCAACCTGCAGATCACGCTTGGTTCGGTAAACACGACTGCGCTCGACCTCTCGAACGCGACGTTTAGCGGAAACATCACCGCCGGGGATTTCGACGTCGACGGCGGTGGCCTGGCCGGAACGCTGGGCATCAACCTTACCGACACAACCGGTGCCGGGACGGTCCAGCTCGGCGATCTCCTGAACAACAATCCGCTCGGCCAGGCATCGACCATCGCCGACGTCGCCCGCGGCGCGCTGTTCTCGAGCACCACCAACACCAATCTCGTCTTCGGCGATGGCGCCGCACCGGTTGAATCATCGATTGCGACGTTCGGCGGCGGCAGGGTCATCGACGACAACGGCACCGGCCTGCCGGCCGCTGGCACCTACGATTTCGACGACGTCACCTTCACTGGCGACGCGAGCAATCTGTCGGCGGTGTCGGTCTACTTCATCGACCCCACCGGCACTGGAAATGGCTCGCTCGCGAACCCCGGCAGCGTCGCCGGTGCCGAACTGTCGACCTCCAACGTCTTCGTGCTTGTCGACAAGCTTCTCGACGCCACCTCCGGCCAGATCGACATGGTCAACAATGCCGTTCACGTCAGCGGTGGTTCGGTGAACTCGTTCGACCTGAAGGACGGCCAGGTTCTGATCTCGTTCGCTTCGGGCGACGCGTCGATCGACGTTGCCGACTTCGGCATCAGCGGATCAGGCGCTCCGAACAGCTTCTCCTTCACGACAATCACCAACTCGACCGTCATCAGCGCGCCCGTCGGCATCGACACGGTCAGACCGACGTTGACGACCTCGATCGGCAATACGATCAATCTGGCAACGACTGGCGTGGGCACGATAACCGGCGGCGTCGCGCGCGTCCTGGTCGCCAATACGGGCGTCTCGGGCGACGGCATCGCCGTGACGAGCGATCAGCTCTCCGCCTTCTATCTCCGCAACAATACGATCACGGCGAACGCCAATGCGATCGATATCCGGACCTCGGTCGGCACCTTGGTCGCCGACACCTTCGTTCTGTCCGTCGACGGCAACAGCTTCAGCTCCACGGGCGGCAATGTGGCCGTGGGCATCTCCGGGCAGAATCTCACCGCGGCGACGAACACGGTCGCCATTCGCTCCTTCGCAAACAATACCGTGCTGGGCAGCGGATCAGGCGGCGGCATCACCTTCGACAATGTCCATTTCGATGGCGCTGACACCGCTGGCGATCAGCCGGTCAGTGCCGGCACGCTGACGGTCGGCACCACGGGCGCGCGTGTCCAGGGCGGCGGCATCTCTCTCGTCAATCCGATCGGCACGCTGAACTTCACGACACTCGACATCGCCAACAACAGCGGCACCGGCCTGCTGGTCGATACCAAGGGGGCCGGCACCACCTTTACCTTGAACAACACAAGCGGCGTCGTGGACACGACGAATGGCGTTGCCTTCAACCTCGATCCGCTGACGGTCGGAATGACGTTCTCGTCGGTCACCGCCACCGGCGGCACGAACGGCATCATCTTCGACCAGGTCGCCGGCACGTTCAACGTCACCGGCGCCACGACCATCAGCAATACTTCCGGTGCTGGCCTGTCGTCGATCAATACCAACACCGGCACGTTCAACTTCGCAGCCTTGACCGTCAACAACACCACCGGCGGCGGCATCGGCTGGGCGAGCGGCACGCTCAACGTCAGCGGCCTTGCCAATATCGACACGACCAGCGGCACGGCCATCTCCCAGACCGGTGGCGTGACGTCCTTCACCGGCGGGCTCGACATCAATACGACCAGCGGAACCGGCTATGCCGCAACGGGCGGCACGGTCATTGTCACGGGTGCCGGGAATACGATCGGGACCCAGACGGGCCAGCTCCTCGAAATCCAGAACACCACGATCGGTGCCGGAGGCGTGCAATTCGACTCGCTCAGTGCGACCGGCGCGGTGCTCGCCGGTTCCGCCGTCACCTTCTTGAACACAACCGGCGCAGGCACCACCGTCGATCTGGGCGCCATCACGGTCGCCGGCGCCGCCGGCGCGG
This sequence comes from Aureimonas sp. SA4125, assembly GCF_019973775.1. Classification (NCBI taxonomy): domain Bacteria; kingdom Pseudomonadati; phylum Pseudomonadota; class Alphaproteobacteria; order Hyphomicrobiales; family Aurantimonadaceae; genus Aureimonas; species Aureimonas sp. SA4125. Next base: position 4,222,278 of record NZ_AP025032.1, read on the forward strand.
GGCTCGTCATCACCAACTCGGCGCCGAACTTCGAGATCGCCTCGGCGACGATCTCCGTTGCAGCCGGGGGTATCTCCCTCAACGGCGCAAACGGCACGGTGAGGTTCGATACTATCGACCTGGAGGCGATAGCGGGAATCGGGTTTGCGATCAGCAACAACACCAGCGCCATCTCGGTTCTGGCCGGCTCGGTCGGTGCCGTGAACGATCCCACCGCAACGGGTCTGCTGATCAGCGGAGGCTCGGGCAACATCGATTTCGCCGCCAGCGTGCGCAAGACGACCTTTGCGTCGCCGACCGTGCGCGTGACCGGGCGGACCGGTGGCACCGTCAACATCACCGGCGCGGTGGTGCGCGAGAACTCCGGCGGGGAAGGCATCGTCGTCGACACCAATACCGGCGGAACCATCAACTTCACCGGCGCCATGACCCTCGCCACCAATGCCGGCAGCGCGGTCAGCCTTTCGAACAATACGGGTGCGACGGTCAACTTCTCCGGCGGCATGGCGATCGCCAACCTGTTGTCCGGCGCGGGCTTCATCGCCAGCGGCGGCGGCACGATCGCCGTCACCGGCACCAACACGATCTCGACTGGGACCGGCACCGCGCTCTCGCTGAGCGGCATCACCGTCGGCGGCAGCGGAATCAATCTCTCCGGCGTTTCGGCCAACGGCGCAGCAAACGCCATCCTGCTGACGGGCGTAGCCTCGACCGGCGGCGGGTCCATCGCGCTCGGGACGGTCAATCTACAGAACGTCACCGGGCGCGGCGTCGGCATCAGCGGGACGATGGGCGCGGCGATGTCCTTCGCCGACCTCGACATCTCGCTCAACGACAGCGCGGCGATCGCCTTTGACCTTAACGGCGCGACCCTCAATGCGTTCGTCACCGCGGGTGATTTCGACGTCACCAACAATGCCGCCGCCGGCACGAGCGTCGGCGTCGACCTGCGCGGTGCGCTTGGCGGGTCGGTGGTCCGGCTCGGCGACGCGGCGGTGGCGGGCGCCAGTTCCTCGATCGCCGGCGTCAATACCGGCGTCTTCCTCAATGCCGCGACGAACCTCGCCTTCTCCTATGGCGACGGCGAATCGGTCACGGATCAGGGGTCGACCATCTCCGCCGTCGTCGGGATCGATGCTTCGGCAGCGCCGGTCGCCGGGACCTACAGTTTCCGCGACGTTTTCTTCCCGGCAAGCCCGGGCCTCGGCTTCGGCATCGGCGACATCTACTTCGTCGACAGCGACGGCGCGACCGGTGGCGGCAGCGGGTCCGGCATCAATGGCGCCAACCCGATGACGCTGGGGGCGGCGGAGCTGGCCTCGGACGGCGGTGATATCATCGTGCTGATCAACAACGGCTCGGCGATCACCGCGGCGGGCACCAATGCCAACGACACGCTGCTGCTGTCGGACGGCGAACAGGTGCGCGGGTTTGGCGGGGGTGCGATCAACCTCGCGCTGACCGTGCCGTCAACGATCCAGCTGGCGAGCGACAGCATCTCCATCGCCGATCCCACTGCTGGCGGCGCCGCGACGCTGACGACAAGCGCTGGTGAAGACGTCATCAGGTTGGGCAGCCAGAACAACATCATCGACGGGTTCATCCTCGACGGCGATCCGGCGGGCGCGGTCCGCGGCATCAACGACAATGGCGCCGGCGCGACCAACACGCTCGTCAACAACATGACGATCCGCAATTTCGATACGGTCGGCATCGAGATCACGCCCTCGACGAACACGACGATCACGAACACCAGCTTCACCGGCAACGTCACGGACGTGCTGCTCAACGCCGCCGGCACGACCCTCTCGAACGTCACCAGCACCGGCGCGACCGGAACGGCGTTCCGGCTCGACAACGTCACCGGCACCACCGCGTTGACCAATGTGTCGATCAGCGGCGCGGCCAATGGCGGCCTCACCTTCTCCGGCTCCCATGCCGGAACGATCAACCTGACCAATGTCGACATTTCCGGGACCAACGCGCTGAACATCATCGGCGGCGCCGGGGCGTTCACCTTCGATTCGACGAGTTCGATCACCAACAGCAGCGGTACGGCGGTCACCATCGTCAACCGCACCGGGGGCGCCGTCAATTTCGCCGGCACGGTGGTGGCGAACGGCGCGACCAACGGTGTCGTCGTTTCGGGCGCCACGGGTGCGAACACGGTCAGCTTCACCGGTACCGTCGACCTTGGCGTCGGAACGGCCCTGACCGGCACGGCCGTATCGCTCGCCGACGCCAACACCACGACGAGCTTTTCGAACATCGACATCGTGACCAACAGCGCGTTCGGCTTCAACGCCACGGGCGGCGGCACTGTCAACGTCACCACCGGCACGCTCAATTCCACCGCCGCACAGGCGATCAACCTCGATGGCGTCGCGGCGGGGATCACCTTCACCTCCACGACATCGAGCGGCGGCACGAACAATGCCGCCCTGAACGCCGTGACCGGCACCGTCAATCTCGGCTCGGGTGCGTTCAGCACGGCGACGGGGGCGAACTTCCTGATCAGCGGCGGAACCGCCAACGTCAGCTATGGCGGCACCATATCCAGGACCGCGGCGGGACGGCTGATCGACATCCAGAACCGGACGGCCGGCAACGTGACCTTCAGCGGCAATCTGTTGGCCACGGGAGGCGCCGCCTCCGGCATCTTCGCCAATGCCAATTCGGGCGGCGCCGTCACCTTCTCCGGCACGACAAAGACGCTGAACACCGGCGCCAATGCTGCCGTTAACCTGACCAGCAACGCCGGCGCGACGTTCAACTTCACCAATGGCGGTTTGGATATCGATACGACGTCGGCGACTGGCTTCAACGCCACCGGCGGCGGCACGGTCACCGTGCAGGGGACCGGGAACACCATCACCTCGACCACCGGCACGGCGCTCAACGTCGCCAACACCAATATCGGCACGGCCGACCTGACGTTCCAGAGCATCACCTCAAACGGCGGCAGCGCCACAGGCATCATTCTCGACACCACAGGCTCGGCCGGCGGCCTGCACGTGACGGGCACCGGCTCTGCAGGCTCGGGCGGCACGATCGCCAACAAGACCGGCGCCGATGGTGCGTTGACGACCGGCAATGGCATCTACCTGAACAACACCGCCGACGTGCGGCTGGCCCGCATGCAGCTCAACGATTTCCAGAATAGCGCCATTCGCGGCTTCGCGGTGAACGGCTTCTCGCTGGAGAACAGCGTGATCAGCGGGACGGTGGGCAACAATGCCGGCGTGATCGAGGGCGCGATCGCCTTCGGCGACGCTCTGGCGCTTGGAACGGCCGGCCTGACTGGCAGTTCGCTGATCGACAACGTCAACATCAGCGGCTCCATCGAGCACCAGATCGAAGTTTACAATCAGACCGGCACGATGAACCTGACGGTCAGAAATTCGAGCATCCACGATGGCGGCGTCGACGGCTTCCAGTTGGAGATCAGGGGCACCGCACAGGCCTTCGTCCACATCGACAACAACCAGATCTTCAACATGGGGTCGCAGGCGATCCAGATGAGCGCGCTGGAGCAGTCCAACCTCCACGCGACCATCCGGAGAAATACGATCACGCGCGGCACGCAAGGCAACGAAGGCATCGTGATTTCGAACGGCGGCGATGCCGACGCCAGGGTGCTGATCGGCGGACCGGCCGCAGGCGACGGCAATACCATTTCGGGCTTCGGCGGCGTGGCGATCTTCGTGGGTCAAGTTGCCGGTCAGGGCACCGCCCAGTCGCTGCTGGAGGCGACGATCCAGAACAACACCGTCACGTCCCCGGCGAGCGCGACCAACCACGCAATACTTGCATTCCTCAGCAGCCAGGTTGGGCAGGTGTCGCAGGCCCGATTCCTCATCGACAATAACAACGTGACCTACAATTCCGCCGCTGCTCGCGCCATTCTCGTCGATGCGCCAGATGCGGGCGGGTACACCCCTAACTTCTACGCCACTGTGACGAACAATACGGTCACGGCTACCAATGCAGGTGCAGTGACGATGATCTCGGTCGCGGCCCGAAACGGCGCCACCGGTCATTCGGATATTCGCGGCAATGACGTGAATTACACGACGGCTGTGGGGGTTACCGGCATCAACGTGCGCGAGGCCACGGCAGGAAGCAACGAGCTTGCCCGCGGAGGATCGGGGTCCAACGATTCCGCCGCGGTCCTGGCGGCCAACAACCCGTTGTCGACGACGACCGTCCTACCCAGCGCCGGTGACATCCCCGTCGTCGAGAACAACACCATTCTGCTCCCGGCGACGCCGACTCTGCCGAGCCTGCCCTGATGGGGAGGACCTGGCGGCAGCGAAACGGTGGCGCGAACGTCCGCGGCAAGACCCTGTCCACGACGCGCGGAACCCGGTCGTCCCCCGCCGCAATCGTCAGCGGCGGCGTCGGTCGGATGCATCAAGCGGCATCGAGAGTAGGAATGACATCAACCCGAAACACCGCAACCGCAACATCGTTGAAAGACCCCGTCGATCGGACAACTCGCCAAATTTATCTGTAAAATCAATATTCTAAATTCCTTTACGCAGCAATTTAATGCTCCGATTAGTTACCCTTCTTTGTCTACCGATATTTTTGACAATGGACGTCGTCATCAGAACGCATTTATATTCAAAACCCCCCGAGCTTTGGTAGACTCTGGATCGAGCACGTATATAATGAACAGTGAAAACATGAGGGGAGGCCTATGGCAGAGCCATTTCTATCCGAAATCCGCCTCATGTCCTTCGCCTTCGCGCCGAAGGGATGGGCCCTCTGCAATGGTCAGTTGCTGCCGATCAATCAGAACCAGGCGCTCTTCTCGCTGCTGGGGACGACATTTGGCGGTGATGGCAGGGTGAATTTTGCCTTGCCCGATTATCGGGGGCGGGTGCCCATGCATGTCGGCTCCGGACACACGCTTGGCGAACGTGGCGGTGAGCAGGCGCACACGCTTTCCACTTCCGAACTTCCGACGCATACGCACGTCCTGCAAGCCACCAGCGGCACCGCCACGGCCGCCATACCCTCCTCCGCGCTGATGCTAGCGACGTCCGCCAATTACGAGGCCTATCGTCCAGCTTCGGCGTTGGTTTCGCTGCAGCCGTCGACCGTGGCAAATGTCGGCGGCAGCCAAGCGCATCTGAACATGCAGCCATTTCTCTCCCTGTCGTTCTGCATCGCGCTGCAGGGCATTTTCCCGTCACCGAACTGAGGAGACCGCCATGGCTCAGCCTTACGTCGGCGAGATCCGCATGTTCGCTGGCAATTTCGCGCCACTCGGCTGGATGTTCTGCGACGGCCAGCTCGTGCCGATCTCGGAAAACGAGACGCTGTTCCAGTTGATCGGCACGACCTATGGCGGCGACGGCCAGAGCACGTTCGCCCTGCCCGATCTGCGCGGGCGCCTGCCACTGCACCAGGGCAACGGCTTCATCCTGGCCGAGACGGGCGGCGTCGAGGAGATAACGCTGACGGTCAACCAGATCGCCGCGCACGGCCATCCGATGCTGGCGTCGACGGACCCGACGAACACGCCCAGTCCGAGCAACAACGTGATCGGAACGCCGCAGACGGCAACGCCCTTCTACGCCGCGCCGCCGACGCTTCCGCTTTCTCCGCAGTCAATCTCCCCGGTCGGCGGCAGCCAGCCGCACACGAATATCCAGCCCTATCTTTGCGTCAATTTCATCATCTCGCTGTTCGGGATCTTCCCGTCGCCGACCTGAGAGGCAGTCATGGCCGACCCTTTCGTTGCGGAAATTCGTATCTTTCCATTCAACTTCGCGCCCAAGGGCTGGGCCTGGTGCGACGGGCAACTTCTGCCGTTGTCCCAGAACACGGCGCTGTTTTCGCTCCTCGGCACCACCTACGGCGGTAACGGCATTTCGACCTTCGCCCTCCCGGACATGCAAGGGAGCGTGCCGATGCATCCCGGTCAGGGGCCGGGCCTGTCGCTGCATGATCTGGGCGAAACCGCAGGATCGGAGACCGTCACCTTGCTTGAGTCGGAGATCCCGACCCATAGCCACGCGCTCAATACCTACAACGACGTTGGCGAAGATCGCATCGCAGGCGCTTCCGAAGCGATCGCCCGATCGACCGGGGGACTTCTCTTCGGAGCGCCCGCGGGATTGGCAACGATGTCGCCCACCGCGCTCACGCCCGCCGGCGGCGACCAGCCGCACAACAACATGCAGCCCTATCTCACCTGCTATTTCTGCATCGCGCTGCAGGGCGTCTTTCCGCCGCGGCCGTGAGCGGCGGACAGGCGGGATGACTCGCAGAACAGCATTTGAGGCGCGGGACGTCGGCGAGACGGGCCTGAGAACGGCCGCCGCCATGTCGCGCCCGGCGCCGCCGGGAACGCTTTTCCGCGCCGCCACGATCGACGACTCGGTCTTCTTCGCCGCTCTCTACGCGTCGACCCGAGCGGAGGAACTGGCCCTGTCGGGCTGGCCGGCAGCCATGCAGGCGGCGTTCCTCGCCCAGCAGGCGGCGGCCCAGCATGCGCATTATGTCCAGTACTACGGCGACGCGGATTGGTGGGTGCTGGAGCGGAACGGCCGGCCGATCGGCCGGCTGATCCTGGCGCATTGGCCGAGCCAGCATCGCATCGTCGACATCGCGCTGCTGCCGGAAGCCCGCGGGCGTGGCCTCGGCGGGGCGATCCTCGCCAGCGTCATCGCCGCGGCGGAGGCCGGCGGCAAGCCGGTGTCCATCCATGTCGAGAAGGCCAACCCGGCCATGCGCCTCTACCGCCGCCTCGGCTTTGCGACCGTGGAGGACAAGGGCGTCTACGATCTGATGATGCGCCCCGCGGCCGCCCCCGGAAGGGTCGACACCGCCGGCCTGCGCCCGCCGGTCAGTTGAAGATGGCCTCGTACAGCATGCGCTCGCCCTGCCGCCCGACCGGAACCAGAAAAACCGGGGTGCCCTCGCTCTCTTCGCCGACGGGGGCGAGAGCCACCGTGCCCTGCGCGAGCGCGGGCGCAGCCGGCCCGGAAAAGTTCAGGCTAAAACTCATCCCGTCTGCGCGCAGGCCCTGGCCGAGCGGCGTCACCGCGTCGAGGACGAGCGGCACGACAGACCCGCCGATGCGCGCTTCGAACGCGCCCCCCGCGCATGCCTGCGCCGATTCCAGTGTCGTCAGCATCGCCATTTGCCACCCCGCTTCGCCCCTGCCGCGCCAGGATACCGGATTTGCGCGGAGCATCGATACCGGCAATTGCGGCGCCGGTATTTATCCCTCAACTTGCCTGGAGAGGTTCGCGACGCGGCATCGAAAGATACGCCGCCGAGCGGGCAGGCCACCATCGGGAGACGCTTGAGATGAGCCAGACCGAGCCCCTACTGCCGCTGTTCTATACGCGGCCGGAAGCCCTGCAGCCGGAGCGGCACGGATTGCTCGGGCTGAAGCCGGAACCGGATTTTCGTTTCGCCGCGCGGGCCGTGTCGGTGCCGATCAGCGCTGCGGAAGCGCCCTTCGCGGCGCGGCATTATCCGATCGTCTTTGCCACCGCCGGGGAGTTCCTACCGCTGGCGGTACTGGGCCTCTCGACCGGCGAAAACCTGTTCGTCGACGCGGCGGGCTTGTGGGAGCCGGGCGCGTACATTCCGTCCTATGTGCGGCGCTATCCGTTCGTCTTCGCGGCCGAAGATGAACAGGATCGGCTGACCCTCTGTGTCGACCGCGCGGCCGGCCGCATCGTCGAGGACGGCGGCGAAAAACTGTTCGAGGGCGGCAAACCGACGAAAGTGACCGACAACGCCCTCGATTTTTGCGCAGCCTTCGAGCGCGAGATCGCCGCGACGCGCAAGATCGTCGACCTCCTGCGCAAACACGCACTTCTCACCGAAAACCAGGCGACGATGACCCTGCCGAGCGGCTCGAAGATCGCGTTGACGGACTTCATGGTCATCGACACGACGGCTGCGGAAAAGCTCTCCGACGAGGTCTTCGCGGAACTGCGTCACAAGGGCGCCTTGCCGCTCCTCTTCGCGCAGATCGCGTCGCGGGCCGGATGGGGCGATCTCGCGCGCCGGCTTCCCGCAGGCCGCGGCGCGGCTGAGGCGGCAACCGTCACGGCGGCCTGAGCGGCGCCAGGGAGAAGCGTCCGGTCCCGCGCCGCTACGGGGTCTTCCCACCCGGGGCTTGGCCACCCGGGGCCTGGCCACCCGGGGCCGTCCCAGCCGAGGCCGTGCCAGCCGGTGCCGGGTCGCTCGCCCGGCCGGCCGTGTAGTCGGCGTAAGCGGCGGAAAAACCGACGAGCGTCACCGGGACGGTGACCGCCTGCTGCTGCGCCGACTGGAACGTCACGTCGAGGGCGCTGCCGGCCTTCAGCCTGTCGAGCAGGGCCGCGTCGAGGGCGGCGCCGGCATAGCTGCCGTTCTGGTCGGCGGTCTGGATGACCAGCTTCTGGGCCTCGCCCTTGTCGATCTGCATCTGCACCCCCGCGGGCAGGAACAGCCCATGCGGGAGCGCCAGGAGCAGCGCCGGGAGATTGTCCGCGCCGGGCTGGACCATCACCGTCAGCAATCGCTGCTGGCCCTTGCCCTGATCGGCCACGAGATTCTGCAGAACAGTGCAGCGCCTGGCCTCGCCGTCGCCGCTGCAATTGACCTGCCAGTTGCGTTCCGGCACGGCGGCTCCCGCCTTGGCTGCCGGAGCAGGTGCTGGCGCTGGTACCTGTGCGGGCGCCGCATCTTGCGCGGCAACCGGCGATCCGGTCGCGGCGGCCACGGCCATGGCAAGGATAAAACCGGCGGCGATGCGCGCTTTGGTCATCACGTCCCTCTCCCTCCTGATGCGCGCGGCATTCCGGTCGAGATGCGCTCGCCGCCCGGCGCTGGCGCATCTTTGCCCGAGCCGCCGGCACAGACAAGCCGGCTTCGGAGGAAGGCTGGATCAGGGGCATTCGGGCCGGAATCTCCGCGTTGAGGCCATTCGCTGCCTGGCGAAGTCGAGGAGACATGCCGCTCGATCCCTCCCGGTTCGGCATGCCCTCTTCGGCGATCGACCCCGCGTTCGCCGGCGACGGGTACCCCTTCTTCTTCCTTCCCGGAGCACTGAACGCCCGCATCGGGTGACGGCCTTGGCGCAGGGCCGGCCGTCACACCGCACGCTCATGGCTGGGGACGCCGAGGTCGGACAGAACGGGCCGGCGCATCTCCTGCCCGATCCGACGGTTTCCGGTCAGCCCATGGTCGGGATCGCAGTCACGTTCGGAACGACGGCACGACCTGGCTGCACAGCGGCCGTGCCCGCCAGGGCCGGCTCACAGCGATCGGATGGCCCCGCCATCGACCCGCAACCGGCTGCCCGTGACATAGGATGCCTGTTCGGACGCGATGAACGCCACGACCGCGGCGAATTCCTCGGGTCGGCCGTAACGACCGGCGGGAATGGCGGCGGCGGAGGTCTTCTGCACCGCCTCGACCGAGGAACCGGTGCGGCTGGCGGCCGCAGCGTCCAGTTCGTCGACGCGGCTGGTCTGGATGCGTCCGGGCATGACGATGTTCACCGTCACCCCATCGACGGCCACTTCGCTCGCCAGGGTCTTCGACCAGCCCGCCACGGCGGCGCGGATGCCGTTCGAGAGCGCGAGGTTCGGGATTGGCTGTTCGATGCCCGACGAGGCGATCGTCACGATCCGGCCCCACCGGCGCTCCCGCATTCCCGGCAGCAGCCTTTCGGTCAGATGGAACAGGTTTGCGGCCATCACCTCGAACTGGACGAGCCAATCGCCACGACCCGTCGTCGCGGCCAATCCGGGCGGCGGGCCGCCGGAATTGTTGACGAGGATATCGACCCCGCCCCGTTCCAGAATCGCGTCCGCCAGCCGGTCGACGGCGGCGAGATCCGACAGATCGGCCGCCATGGCGGTGAGGGTCGGCCGGCTTCCGGCCCAGGCCTCGATCGATTCCGCCTTGCGGGCGACCGCGATGACCTCGACCCCTTCGGCGAGCAGGGCTTCGGCGACGGCGCGTCCGAGGCCCCGGCTGGCGCCCATCACGAGCGCCCGCTTGCCGTTGATTTTCAGATCCATCAGTTCAGTTCCTTCAGGCGTTTTTCCTGTCGCGCGATCAACCGCTCGACCTCGGCGATCGACGCGGCGCTCAGGCTGCCGCCCGGACGGCGCAAGGCCCCATGGGCGATGATGCCGCGCCGCGCCATGGTGTATTTCCGCACGGCGAGGCCGATGCCGGGCTGCTGTTCGTAGCGCGCGAGCGGCAGGTAGGCGTCAAACAGATCCTGGCCGCGGTCGGCCTCGCCGACCTTGGCGTGCCGCACCACGCCGATCATCATCTCGGGATAGGCAAAGCCCGTCATGGCGCCGTCGGCGCCGCGGTGCATCTCTTCCGGCAGGAACATTCCGCCATTGCCGCAGAGGATCGATATGCGGCGGTTCAGGGCCCCGTCGGCGCGCAGCGCCGTGATCTTGTCGAGTCCCGGCCAGTCCTCGTGTTTCAGGCAAACGCAGCTCGGCAGCTCGTTCACGATGCGGCGGATGACGGGCACGGACATCTGCACGGACGTGACCAGGGGGAAATCCTGCAGGACGAAGGGGACGTCGCCGATAAAGCTCACGGCCTGCGCATAATAGGACACGATCTGGTCGTCGGTCCTGGCGGCCGAGGGCGGCGCGATCATGACGCCGGCGGCCCCGTCGTCCATCACCATCTGCGTCAGGGATGCCATCTGCGCAAAGCCCGGCGCGGAAACGCCGACAACGACGGGCACACGGCCGCCGACCCGCGCGAGGATCCGGCGGACGACGCACTGCGATTCCTCGATCGTGAGCTTCTGCGCCTCGCCCATCATGCCGAGGACCGTCAGCCCCGTCGCCCCCGCTTCCAGGTAGAAGTCGACCATGCGGTCGGTGCTTTCCAGATCGAGCGCACCGTCGGCGTGGAACGGGGTCACGGCGATGACGTAGACGCCCTCGGCCGCTTCGGTAAGTCTGGTCACGTGTTGGGTCCCCTTGTCGATTGGTAGGCTCTGGCCAGCGCCACGCGCCCGATGGCCATGGCGGCAGCCGCTTCGCAGGGCTCGACCACCGGGCGTCCCACGATCTCGGACAGTTCCGCGCGGTAGCTCGCCATGCCGGCACAGCCCAGAATGATGACCTCGGCCCCATGGCTGTCGCGCAGGCAGGTCGCGACATCGCGCAGGCGGGCCAGGGTGCGGTCCCGATCCGACAGTTCGGCAACGCCAAGCTCCAGCGGCAGGTCGGCGGCGAGGCGGTCCATCACACCCATCGCGCCCAGCATGCGCATGTGACGGGGCACCGACCGGGAGAGGATGGAGACAATGCCGAAACGCTGTCCCATCGTCATCGCGGTCAGAATCGCACTCTCCGCAATGCCGAGAACCGGATGGCGGCTCTGCTCGCGCAGGGCGGCCAGACCCGGATCGGAAAAGCAGGCGGTGACGAAGGCGGACGCCTCTGCTTCCAGTGTCGCGGCCCTGGCGAGAAGCGGCATCACCACGCCATCGACATGCGCCTGCGTCTCGATGCCCTTCGGCCCCTCGTCGAGCTGGATCGCGGCGATCGGCACGGGACTGGCCGCGCGCAGCGGCGCCATCGCCCGGTCGATCCCGTCGGTGACGGTCCGGCTCGAATTGGGATTGATCATGTAGATCGTCATCGGTCCCCTTCCCTCCTCATGCCGGCGCGGCAGGATAGCGTGCGCGGCCCCAGAATCCTTCCGGCAGAGCCAGCATCTCTCGCGCCCCCAGACGGTCGATCATTCGCTCCGCCTCGCGTTGCGCATTGGCCAGCACTGCGGCCTGGTCGGTGTGAACGGGCTTGCCGCCCCGCAGCAGAACCCTGCCGCCGACGACGACCGTCTCCACGTCGTTGCCATTGGCGAAATAAACGACGCGGAAGGGCTCCATGTTGACGGGATGGAGATGCGGCCGCTGCATGTCGATCAGGATCAGATCGGCGGCCTTGCCGGGTTCCAGCGAACCGATCACCTTGTCGAGCCCGAGTGCCTTGGCCGCATCGATCGTGACCATCTCCAGCGCCTTGCCGGGAGGAAGGACGGACGGATCGCGAAAGTGCCGACGGTGATAGTGCATCGCCTGCTGCATGTGGCGGAACATGTCGCCCGACCGGTCCGGCGCGGTCGCATCCGAGCCGATCGCCACCACCGCGCCGGTTTCCATCAGTTCGATCGCGGGGCAACGCCCCATCACGGAGGCGATGGCGGAAGGGTTGTGGGCGACCCGCGTCTGCGTTTCGGCGCAGAGGGCGATCTCGTCGTCATGGAGGTCGATGCAGTGCGACAGGAGGGCGTCGGGACCCAGAAGCCCCAGCGCCTGCGCCCGCCGCAACGAGCCGCGCCAGTGCCCGTCCTGCGTGAACAGCACGCCCCGCTCCCGGGACAGGGCCCGCACCACCTGCGCCTGGCGCACCGCCTCCGCATAAACTTCCGCGGGCATCTCGGCTTCGTGCTCGTCGCGCAGCACCGGGTAAAGCAGCGCGATGCTGAGGGTGCCCTTGCCGTGCCACTGGTCGATCAGATCGCGGCAGGTCGCCATCTGGCGCTCGAAGCTGACCGGATAGGGGACGGCGCGATCCTCGGCGTCGCGCCTCGCGTAAGTGCGGGGGTGTGGCGCCCGCGTCGGGCCGACGGCGACGACGGACCGTGTGCCGATATCGGCGACGCCGTCGCAATGCGCCGACCCGTACTGCGGATCGTCCGTCCGCATGATGGTGTCGCCGCCCCCGAGCAGCGATACGCCGCACGTCACGCCGAAGCGCAGGCGCTCCAGCGCGGCAAGCCGGGCCTCGGCATACCAGAACTCGGGCGGGGAGGCGGTGGTGTAGACCTCTCCGCAGATTTCCTCCCAGTGGTTGCCCTGCTCCATGCCCATGGTCTTGATCAGCCCGTGCCCGGCATGGGCGTGCACGTCGATCAGCCCGGGCAGCACGACCTTGCCCGCGGCGTCGATCACCTCCGCGGCCTGGTACGCGCTGTCGATTTCGTCCTTCGGACCGATCGCAAGGATCTTGCCATCGGCTAGGGCAACCGAGCCGTTGGCGATCACCCGGCGTTCCCCGTCCATGGTGATGATGCACGCGCCGGAAATGACGAGATCAGCCATGGGCCACCATCGGCAATCGCGTGACATCGAGGACGGCGTCGACACCCAGCGAAAAATCCGGATGCTCACCGACCAGGCCGACGACGCGCACGGGGTTGTAGAGGGTCAGCCAGGGTGGATCCGACTGCATCACGCGAAACGCCCGCCGGTAGATCGCCGCACGCGCCGCGTCATCGGGGCAGCGCCGGCCCGCGTCGATCAGCGCCTCGACCTCGCCATTGTGGTAGCCCTCCCACCACGAGCCCCTGACCCGCGCATCGAGCTTTTCGGCCAGGACACGATAGGTCGACAGCGGGCTGGAATCGAAGACCGCCAGGTCGCGTATCTCCTTGCGCCGGACCATGTGGGCGTAGGCCTCGCGATCCTCGTGATAGGTCACGTCCAGCGTGACCCCGATCCGCGACAGCTGCTCCGCCAGCGCCGCAGTCAGCCGCACCGCCTCGTCCGGCAGGCGGGTCGGGCAGGAAACGCCGAGGGTGAGCCCCTCCGGATATCCCGCCTCGGACATCAGGCGGCGGGCCGACGCCAGATCCGATGGCCGCGCCGCCGTCGCCTCGGCGCCGAAGTGGACGGGGCTGACAAAGCCGTAAAGCGGCGTCGCGCCGCCCTCCATCACGTCCCGCACCAGCGCCTCGCGGTCGAGGGCGAGATCGAGGGCGCGCCGCAGGCGACTGTCCGTCAGGGGACCCTCGGATGCATTCATCAGAAAGATGATCGCCACCGGATTGAGGACCTCGACGCGCGTGATCCCCGTCCCGAGCACCGTTCGGAAAGGCAGGTTCGTCGCCGCGTCTGCCCGTCGTTCACGCAAGGCGCTCGCCCGTTCTTCGGCGTCCGGCATGGCCCGGAAGATCAGCCCGGGCGCCGCGGGCTTCAGGGACGCCGGTTCCAGCTGGACCTCGCCCGCACGAACCCCGGCGATCCGGTAGGGTCCGGTGCCGGCCATGGCCGTCAGCTCGCCCGCGTCCATCCGCCCGAGACAGGCGGGGGAGACGACAAAAGCCTGCACCAGAACATCCAGAAGGTCGGCCATGGGCTCATCCAGTCGGATCCGGAGCGCCAATCCGTCGCACTCGATAGCCGCGTTCCCCAGATACTGCCGCCACACGGCCGGGGCCCCCAGCGTATAACCCTTGTCCTCGCGCGCCATGCGCTGCAGAGACTTCACGACGGCCGGCGCGTCGCAGGCGGTGCCGTCGTGGAACACGGCGCCGGCGCGCAGCACGAAGTCCCAGGTGCAGGCATCGGCGCTGACCGTCCAGCTCTCCGCCAGACCGGGGCCGAAGTGGGTCCCGACGCGGCGGACGAGCGTCTCCAATGCGGCGGAGAGGATCGACAGATCGTCGGCGGCGTCGGTGCAGTCGTGCGGATCGACGAGATCGGCCCTCCGCTGCAGGATGACGAGCGGCGCGGTCACGGCGTGTCCCTTTCGGGTTCGTCGGTCAGGTGGCAGGCGACGGACTGGCCGTCTCCCACGTCCCGAAGCAGGGGGCGCTCGGCGGCGCAGCGGTCCCAGGCGAAGGGGCAGCGGTTGCGGAAGCAGCAGCCGCTCGGCAGGGAGAGGGCGCTGGGAACCTCGCCCTGCAGCAGGATTTCCGGCCGCGAGCGGGCCGGATTGATGCTGGGCGCGGCGGACAGGAGAGCCCGCGTGTAGGGGTGGCGCGGCCGGGCGAAAAGGCCGTCGCGCGGGCCGATCTCGACCAGGAAGCCGAGATACATCACCCCGATGCGGTCGGCGATGTGATGCACCACCGACAGATCGTGGCTGATGAAGAGATAGGCCAGCCCGAACTCGTCGCGCAGATCCATCATCAGGTTGAGGATCTGCGCCTGGACGGACACATCGAGCGCCGAGACAGGCTCGTCGGCGATGATCAGGCCGGGATTGACAGACAGAGCGCGGGCAATGCCGATCCGCTGGCGCTGGCCGCCGGAGAACTGGTGCGGATAGCGCCCGGCATGCTCGGCGTTCAGGCCGACCTTCGCCAGCAGCGCGGCGACGCGCTCGCGAACCTCGGGCGCGGAGAGGCCCGCTTGCGCGCGCAGCGGCTCGGCGACGATGTCGCGCACCTTCTGCCTCGGGTTGAGCGAGGCATAAGGGTCCTGGAAGATCATCTGCATCTTCGAGCGATAGGGAAGCAGGGCCGTCTGGCCGAGGGAGGCGATGTCCGCGCCCTCCAGCCGGATTGAGCCCCCGGTCGGTTCGTAGATGCGGGCCACGGCCTTGGCCAGGGTCGACTTGCCGCAGCCGGATTCGCCGACGATCGCCAGCACCTCGCCCTTGGCGATGGAGAAGCTGACGCCGTTGACCGCCCTGACCACCAGCTCGCTGAGATGCAGGCGGCCGCCTTTCAGGCTGATCCGCTCGAGCAGGCCGGGATTCAGCCGGAACTCCTGCTGCAGGTCCTGCACGTCGAGCATGGCCGTCATGCCGCCTCTCCTGCCCGGAGCGGAAAGTGGCAGGCGGCGCTCCCGCCGTCCGGCTGTGCGACGAGCTGCGGCTCGACCTCGGCGCAGATCATCTGCGCGCGGGCGCAGCGAGCGCGAAAGGCGCAGCCCGTGGGAAGGTGCCGGACATCCGGCACCGTGCCGGGAATCTGCCGAAGCCGGGACGCGCGATGGTCGGGGTCCGGGATGGAATCGATGAGACCGCGCGTATAGGGATGCGCCGGCGCTTCCAGCACCTGCCGGACCGGGCCGGTCTCGACCACGCGGCCGCAGTACAGCACGACGATCTTGTCGACCATCTCGGCCACGACGGCGAGATCGTGGGTGACGAGGATCAGGGACGACCCCTGATCGCGGATCTCGCGACGGATGAGGCGAAGGATCTGCGCCTGGATGGTCACGTCGAGGGCGGTGGTCGGCTCGTCCGCGATGATGAGGCGCGGCTTGGCCAAGAGCGCAATGGCGATGACGACGCGCTGCCGCATGCCGCCGGAAAACTGGTGCGGATAGCTGTCGAGACGTTCTGCCGCGCGTGAAATGCCGTTGGTTTCCAGGACATCGATGCAGCGCTGCCGGCGGGCGGGTTTGTCGAGATCCGTATGCAGGCGCAGCATCTCGTCCATCTGGCGACCGATGGTGTGGACCGGATTGAGCGAGGTCATGGGGTCCTGGAAGATCATCGCGATCTCACGACCGCGGATTTCGCGCAGACGGCTCTCCGGCGCCTTGGCCAGATCCTCTCCCGCAAACTCGATCGTGCCGCCCTCGATCTTGCCCGGCGGATCGATGAGGCCGAGAAGCGAGTATCCCACCACGGACTTGCCGCCGCCGGATTCGCCGACGAGCCCCATGATCTCACCCGCGGCCAGATCGAAGCTCACGCCGTTCACCGCCTTCACGACGCCCGCGAAGGTGTGGAACCAGGTGCGCAGGTCGCGCACGCGCAACAGGGGCTCGGCCATCATCGGCAATCCTATTTCAACCGCGGATTCAGCTCGTCGCGGAGAAAGTCCCCGAGCAGGTTGATGCCGAACACCATCGCCATGATCATCAGGCCGGGGAAAAGCGAGGTCCACCAAAGCCCGGAGAACAGCACGTCGAAGCCGTTCTTGATCAGGAGGCCGAGCGAGGGCTGCGTGACCGGCACGCCGACGCCGAGAAAGCTCAGCGAGGCCTCGATCAGGATGAAGGTGCCGACCTGCACCGTGGCGATGACGATCAGCGGCGTCATGACGTTGGGAAGGATGTGCCGCCAGATGATCGCCCGGTTGCGAAGACCGGCCACCTGCGCCGCCTGCACATATTCGCGGCTGCGCTCGCCGAGCGTCGAGCCGCGCACGGTTCGGGCGTAGACGACCCAGCCGACAGCCGTCAGCGCGATCAGGATCTTGTCGATGCC
Organism: Aureimonas sp. SA4125; assembly: GCF_019973775.1. Taxonomy (NCBI): domain Bacteria; kingdom Pseudomonadati; phylum Pseudomonadota; class Alphaproteobacteria; order Hyphomicrobiales; family Aurantimonadaceae; genus Aureimonas; species Aureimonas sp. SA4125. The sequence continues at coordinate 4,239,236 of NZ_AP025032.1, forward strand.
GGTGCCGAAGGCCGACATCAGGAACAAAGCGATCAGCATCGAGGGAAACGACAGCTGGATATCGGCGATCCGCATGATCAGCGCGTCGATCCAGCCGCCGAAATACCCCGCCATCAGCCCCAGGAAGGTTCCGATCACACAGGACAGAAGGGTCGCCGCGACCCCGATCAGCGCCGAGATCCGCGTGCCGTAGACGACGGCGGCGAGGACGTCGCGCCCCTGGCCGTCGGTGCCGAGGAGATATTGGGTGCTGCCGCCGTCGAGCCAGGCCGGCGGCAGGTAGCTGTCCAGCAGCTCGAGCTGCATGACGTCGTAGGGATTTTGCGCCACGAGCGACGGCCCGGCCGTGACGATGAACAGACAGACCAGCAGGATGGCGCTGCCACTGATCGCCGAGACGTTCCGGCGCCAGTTGAACGCCATCTGCGATGCCAGAAATCCGCTGATCATCTATTTCACCGTGATGCGCGGATCGATCAACGTATAGAGAACGTCGATGACGAAGTTGATGACGACGAAAATCAGGGCGACCAGCATCAGATAGACGACGATCACCGGCCGGTCGGCGCGGTAGATGCTGTCGATCAAGAGCTTTCCCATGCCGGGCCAGGCGAAGATGGTTTCGGTGATGGTCGCGAAGGCGATGAGATCGCCCAGCTGCAGGCCGAAGATGGTGACGACCGGGATCAGGGCGTTGCGCAGGCCGTGACCGTAGAGAACGCCCCGTCGCGAAACTCCCTTGGCGCGGGCGAATTTCATGTAGTCCTGCCGCGTCACCTCCATCATGCCGGCGCGCGTCATCCGCAGCACGATGGCGAGGGTGCCGACCGACAGGGTGACGGCGGGAAGGACGATGTGCTGCCACCCCGACGCCGTCGCCAGCGAGGTCTCGACCCCGAAGATCGTGCCGACCGTGCCCCGGCCGGAAGACGGAAAGATCCGGTATTCCACGGCCAGCACCCAGATCAGCATCATGCCGACCCAGAAGCCCGGCAGCGACACGCCGAGCAGCGAGCCGGACATGATCAGCCGCGACAGGGGCTTTCCCGGATTGGCACCGGCGTAGACGCCGAGCGGAATCGCGACGGCGGTCGCGAAGGCCATGGCGACGAGGACGATTTCCATCGTCGCGGGGAGCCGCTCGAGGATCAGGCCGAAGGCCGGCTGGCGAAACACGTAGGACAGACCGAAATCGCCCTGCAGCAGCCCGGAGAGGAAGATGCCGTATTGGACGATCATCGGGCGGTCGAGGCCGAGAATGCGGCGCGCCTGGTCGATCTCGCTTTGCGTCGCATCGATCGGAACGACCATGTACACCGGGTCGCCGGTGAAGGTCATCATCAGGAAGACGATCACGGAAACCGCCCAGAGGACGACGACCATCTGGACCAGCCGCCGGACTGTGAAAGCAAACATTTCTGGTCCTCAGCCGAAAGACCCGGCGCCCCAGCGGGGCGCCGAGCCAAAGGGATCAACTATTCGGCGACGTCCATTTCGTAGGCCCAGATGAACTTGTCGACGCGCGGCGTGAAGGTCACCCCGCTGCGCGAGGCGTAGACGTCCTGCTCGTAGTGGACGGGAACCATCGGGATGTCCTGCAACAGGATCCTGGTCGCCTCCTGCAGGTGGGCGTCGCGCTCGTCGAGCTTCGACGTCGAATCCGCCTTGTCGAGGAGAGCGTCCACCTCGGGATTGGTGTAACCGGTCCGGTTCACCTCGCCATAGCCGGGCTTTTTGTCCCGGCTGTAGTAAAGCGCGCCGTACATCGAACCGGCGTCGCCGGACGGCACGTCCCAGCCGGACATGATGAGGCTGGAATTGTCGGACGGCACGCGGATATAGCCCCAGAAGTTCGATTTCGGCATCAGGTTGAGCTTCAGCTGGATGCCGATCTTCGCCAGCATGGAAGCCAGGGCCTGGGCGATCTGCGCGTCGTTGACGTAGCGGTTGTTGGTCGCATCGAGGGTCATCGCGAAGCCGTCGGCGAAACCGGCTTCCGCCATCAGCGCCTTGGCGCGGGCAATGTCGAACGGGTACATCGCGCGGAAATCGACCCCGTCGACATAGCCGAGATGCGACTCCGGCACGTACTGCTGCGACGCGGTGGCAAGGCCGTTCATGATCACCTTGTCGATGGTGGCGACGTCGATGGCGCGTGCGATGGCCTCGCGGACGCGGCGGTCCGTCATCGGGTTCTTGTCGAGCGCGATGGTCGGTGATTTTTCGCGCACGTCGAGTGCCAGGAGAATGTTCAGAAGGCTCGGCCGGGTCAGGACCGTGACGCCCGTCTCCGCCTTCACGCGCTCGATGTCGCGGACGGCGAGATCCTGGACGACATCGAGTTCCCCGGTGAGCAAAGCGGCGGTGCGCGTCGCCGGATTGGTGATCGGGCGGAACACCACGGTGTCGATCTTCGCTTTGCCGCCGTAATAATCCGGGAAGGCTTCGAGGGTCAGACGATCCTCCTTCGCCCATTCCTTCAGCTGGTACGGCCCCGTGCCCATCGGCTTCAGGCCGAGTTCCGCATCGCCGACGGACTTCACATAGGCCTCGTTCAGGATGAGGATGGCGGCCAGATCGTTCGGCAAGGCGGCGTAGGGGCCGGGCGTCGCGATCTCGACGGTGAGATCGTCGACCGCCGTCGCGCTGGCAATGTTCGCCGAGAGGTTGGACATCACCGACGCCTTCAGGCGATCGATGGTGAATACCACGTCCGAGGCCTTCAGCGTTTCCCCATTGTGAAACTTCACGCCGGGCCGCAGCTTGAACACCCAGGTCTTCTCGTCCTTCTGCGACCAGCTTTCGGCCAGGCCGGGGCCGAACTGGAGGTCGGCGTCGCGCCGCACCAGCGGGTCGTAGACGTGGTAGAACATGATGTTGCTGGAGAGCTCCTCACCCGCCTGGGGGTCGAGGATGGTCGGGTCCGAGGTCAGGCCGATGGTCAGATCCTTGGCATCCGCCAGAGTGGCGAAGGGCAGCGCCAGCGCCAGGGTCGCGGTGGTCAAAAGACGGCGCATCGTGAGGTGTAGGGTCATGGACGTTCTCCTTACTGGAATGACTCGCCGGCCTTCGCCGTCTCGTTGCGAACCTGGTCAGTCGAGCGCCGACTGAACCTCGATCTGGTAGCCTTCGGGATCGTTGAAGACGAAGGCGCGGATGCGCAGCGCCGCACTGCTCTTCGGCTCGCTCAGGCCATCGACGCCCTGGCTCGCGACGAAGGCGTGCCACGCATCGACGTCGGGAACGCGGATGCAGATCTGGACCGGCTTGGGGTCGGATGCGCGGTGCATGCCGCGCGTCTCGTCGACGAGCCCGAGATGGGCGGCGCCGGTGATGCGGTAGATCTTCGACCAGCCCTGGTCGATGGCGAGGCTGAACCCCAGCACCCGTTCGTAGAAGGCCACGGCACCGGCGAGGTCGCGATAGTAGAGAAAAGTGATGCCGAGGATCGGTCCCTCGGGTCGCGCATCCGCATCCATGTCGCACCTCATTCCGTATACTCCCGCCATCCAAGCGGTATACACACAGAATGGCAAGTGCTTTTTTAGCCCCCGCTCAGTCGGCGACGCGGATACCTGGCGAAACTAGAACAGCCGGGAGAGGTGGTTGAGGATCGCGCTGCGGGCGTTCTCGATATGGGTGCGCATGGCCAGCTCGGCGCGCTCGGGATCCCGCGCCAGGATCGCGTCGATGATTTCGATATGTTCGTGGCAGCCGGGTTCGAACCGCTCCGGAATGGACCCCTTGTCGAACATCCGCGTCTTCAGCTTCAATCCCTTGACCAGCTCGGTCAAAAGGCTGGACCCGGCCGTCTTGGCGACGAGGCAATGCAGGCTCTCGTCGAAATCGGCATATTCCGTCACGCTGGGACGGGCTCCCTGCAGATACTGGGTCAGTCGCCCCCTGAGCGCCAGAAAGGGCTCCGGCGAAGCGTTGACCCCTGCCGCCTGCCGCGCCGTCTCGCTCTCCAGCAGCCGGCGAACATGAAGGATCTCCATGATTTCGGACACCGAAATGCGGCTGACGGTCGGCACGCCGCCGCCGCTGCGTGTCACCAGTCCCTCGCTCGTCAGTTTGGCGACCGCCTCGCGAACAGGCGTGCGGGAGACCCCCAGCCGCTCGGCAAAGACCTTTTCCTGCAACGGCGTGCCGGACGGCAGCTCGCCGGCGAGGATCATCCCCCGGAGGCGTTCGTGCACGGAATGGCCGAGGGTCTGCACGACCGGTCTGTCTTGGTTCATGTCGGCCCCTGGGCTTTGATCGGGTCTTTGCCCTCTCTGGGTCTTACGCGGTTTCGCCTCGAAACGAAATCGCTTGCGAATAAGTGTATACTGCAGGTATTCGGGATGAGGATATTCGGCCACTGCCGCGAGGACAAGTCATGCATGACGTGCTGATCGAGGGCGGCCTGGTCGTCACAGCCAGCCAGACCATGCAGGCGGACGTCGCCATCCGCGAAGGCCGCATCGAGGCTGTCGGCTCGAACCTCGGCGCTGCTCGAACGCGCATCGATGCGCGTGGCAAAATGGTCATGCCGGGCGGTGTCGATACCCATTGCCACGTGGAACAGATTTCCGGCGCTGGACTGATGAACGCCGATACATTCGAGTCCGCGACGCGGTCCGCCCTCTGCGGCGGCACGACCAGCATCGTCTCGTTCGCCGCCCAGCATCCGGGGCAGCGGCTGCGCGGCGTGGTCGACGCCTACCAGGCGCTTGCCGCCAAGGGCGCGATGATCGACCATGCCTTCCACCTGATCGTGTCGGACATTGCCGGCGACAACCTCGCGCGCGACCTCCCCGAACTGATCGGGGAAGGACATCGGTCGATCAAGATCTTCACGACCTATGACAAGGTGCGCCTTGCCGACGAGGCCATCCTCGACGTCCTGTGGACGGCGAAGGAAAGCGGCGCCCTCGTCTGCTTCCATGCGGAAAACGACGGCCTGATCCGCTGGATGACCCGCCGGCTTCTGGACAGCGGCAGGACCGAAGCGCGCTTCCACCCGCTGTCGCATCCCCGCGCCGCCGAGATCGAAGCGCTGGCGCGGATGTGCGTCTTTGCCGAGTTTACCGGGCAACCGATCATGCTGTTCCACGTCTCGACCCGCGAGGGCGTCGAGATCGTGCGGGCGGCCCGCGCCCGCGGCGTTCCGGTCGTGGCGGAGACCTGCCCGCATTATCTGTTCATGACCGGCGACCAGTTGAACCTCGCCGGACAGGAAGCCGCCGGCCTGATGTGCAGCCCGCCGCAACGACGGCGCGATGATCAGGATGCGCTTTGGGCCGGTCTCGAGGGCGGCGCGCTTCAGGTGGTCTCGTCGGACCATGCGCCCTACCGTCTGGACGCGACCGGGAAGTTCGCCCATGGCGCGGCTGCGCCCTTCAACCGCATCGCCAACGGGATGCCGGGCCTCGAACTGCGCCTGCCGCTGATGTTCGACGCGATGGTCAGCGGCGGCCGGCTGGGAGCGCAGAAGTTCGTCGCGCTGACAGCGACGTCCCCGGCAGAGATCTTCGGCCTCACCGGCAAGGGCCGGATCGACGTCGGCGCCGATGCCGACATCGCCGTTTGGGACCCCGATCGGAAGGTCACCTTCGGCAAGGACGACCTGCACGACGCGACCGGCTACAATCCCTTTGCCGGACGGACGGTGACCGGATGGCCGGAAACCGTCTTGTCGCGCGGCGAGATCGTCGTGTCCGGCGGCAGATGCCTTGCAACACCCGGGCGGGGAAGGCGGATCGTCATGGCGCGATCGCAGGCCATGCGGCCCAGCACGCGAGCCGAAGCCGACGAACTGGACCATGAAACCAGGGAGCCGGAGCGTGCGACCCCCTGATTGTCCGTGCGATGGCGGTTTGCAGCCGCCGCCGGGGCCGCCCGGCCTCGATAGCGCGGAGGCCTTGCAGTGCCGCTTGTTCGGAGCCGGCGGTTTTCCCCTGCATCGCAAGCGGCGCGGCGCTTTCTGCTGGCGCGGTGCCAAGATGCTGCCGATCCGCTTTACCGGGGCTGGCAAATCCCCTCGCCCCGAATGCTCCAGGCTTTCCGCCGGGGGCGCCAAACCTGCCCAAGACGATCAGCGGGCCTTGGACCAGGCTTCCACGAAATCGTTGCTGTAGGCCGCGTCGAGATCGGGCAACGGCTTGGCCAGGTCGCCGGAGGCGAGCAGGCTGTCGTGCCAGGCTGTCCAGGCAGCCGGGTCGTTTTCTCCCAGGCGCTTGCCGTCCGGCGGAGTCTGCCGGGCAATGATCGCTTCCGTCAGGGCCCGCGCGAAATCCGGATCCTCGCCCTCCTGCGGATTGCCGGTCGCCGTGTGCCGCAGCACCGTCTCGATGTTGGCCTTGTCCATCGCAAAGGTCGAGCCGCGCGCCACGGCCCGGCCGAAGCCTTCGATGACATCCGGGTTTTCGGCGATGAAGGGCGCGAGCGCCACGAAGCCGTTGCCGAAGAAGGTGCGGAACCGATCCGGGGTGATGTTTGCCATCGGCAGACCGCGCTGGTTGAGGATGGCGCCGTCGCTGGTCGCCGCCGCATAGGCGTCGATGTCGCCGCGGCTGAACCCGGCGACCGCCAGGCCGCCATCGCCGACCACGAGGAATTCGTAGTCCTCGCCTTCCTTCATGCCGGCCGCCGCCATGATCGTGCGCGCGAAAGCCGTCTCGGCTCCGTCGGCGGTGCCGACGCCGATCACCTTGTCGCGCAGGTCCTGCGGCGAGGCGATGCCCGAATCCGACGGAACGAGCACGCCGAAGGCGCTCTGCGGATTGAGGTTGTAGAAGAACTGCACGTCGAGCCCGTTGGCACGCGCGCTGATGGTCGGCCCGGCGCCCGGTTGGCCGATCTCGGCCTGGCCTGCGGCCACCGCCTGCAGAACGGCAGCCGAACCATTCACCGCCTGGATCGTCACCTTGAGCCCCTCATCAGCGAAATAGCCCTCACCGATGGCGGTCCAGACCGGCGTGATGTTGATGGCCGAGGGATTGGCGAGCACCACGGTGATCTCGCGCGGCGCCGGCCTGTCCTGGGCTGCCGCCAGGCCGGTCGCCATCAGGCCGGCCAGCGCCGCCGTGGCGGTGATCATCCAATTGGGTCGCATGTGGTTTCCTCCCGTTGTCTGTGGCTGCCGCCGTCCCTCGCGGGGACGGCGTGTCAGTCCGTGGCTGCCGCCTCCGCTTCGCCCGGCACCGGCGCGCTGGTCTGTTCCTCGAGCTGTCTGAGGGTCAGCCTGTAGTGTGCGGTCAGGCGCTCCGTCGCCCGGGCGATGTCGCCGTCGATCGTCGCCTCCATGATGGCGCGGTGCTCCTCGCGCGAATCGCGGCGGGGATAGGATCCGGACATCGAGGCGAAGCGGTAGCGCTCGGCATGGTCCATCATGTCGTGGCAGAAGCCGGTGATCCACGACGAGCCGCTGTTGCCGATCAGCGCGTTGTGAAAGGCGCGATGACGTTCTTCCCAGGCGGAATTGTCGCCCTCCTCGCCGGCGAGACGAACCGGCTCGCGATCCAGCCGGTAGTGGGTGGTGATCAGCTCGTCCTCCCAGGCCTGCGTCCGGTTGAGGATCGACTGCTCCAGTGCCAGCGCCTCGATCCAGCACCGCGACTGCACCAGTTCGCGGAACGCTCTGAGGGTCAAAGGCGGCACGAAGAAGCCGCGCTGGTCGCGGCGGTCGACCAGACGCTCGGCCGATAGCCGGTTCAGCGCCTCCCGGACCGGGTTGATGCCGGAATCGTAGCGCTGCGCCACCTGGTCGATCTGCAGCTTCTGTCCCGGCTTCATCGTGCCGTTGAGGATGTCGCGCCGCAGTTTGTGATAAACGAGGGTTGCCGACGTCGTCTTGTCGGAGGGCTTCTGCAACGGCGGCTCGGGGGCCAGTGAGATCATAGACGCGCGCCTTTCTCGGCGGCCCTCAGAGACCGGGACCGCCTGCAACCGACGACTTATGCCAGAAGACGAAGCGCCGCTCGACCCACACGACGGTCCAGAACAGAGCCAGACCCAAGCCCGACAGGAAGACGATCAGGGAAAAGATGCGCGGCGTGTTGAGCTGCGATGCCGCGACGCGGATCAATTCGCCAAAACCCTTGCCGCCCCCCAGGAATTCGCCGGTGATGGCGCCGGCCATGACGCCGACCGAGGCGATCTTCAGCCCGGTGAAGATCTGCGGCAGGCCGGTCGGCAACTTCATGCGGAACAGCGTCTGCCATCGGCTGGCGCCGAGCGTCTTGAACAGCATGCGCGAGTTGTCGCTGGCGACATGCAGTGCAGCCGCCGTGGCGACGACGATCGGGAAGGTGGCGATGAATGCCGCGAGCGCGACCTTCGAGGAGATGCCGAAACCGAGCCAGGCGACGAACAGCGGCGCGAAGGCGACCTTCGGCATGGTGTCGATCGCGACGAGATAGGGAAGGACCACCCTCTCGCCAAAGCTGGTTTCGCCGACCAGGAGCCCAAGCGAGAAGCCGATCGCCATGGCGATGATGAAGCCGTAGATGACTTCCTTGATGGTGATCCAGAGTGCAGCGAGCATGTAGCCGCCTGACAAGAGATTCGTGCCGACAAAGATGATGTCCTCCGCCACTTCGATCGGTGACGGCAGGATGATAGGCGACACCAGTTCAAAAAGGTGGACGAGTTGCCAGAGTCCAATGAACACGGCGAAAAGCAGCGCCATGGCGACAGGCCGCGGCACGCGGTCGATGACTGAAGCACGTTCCGTCCAGACCGTGTCCGGAGCCGTCACCTCCGTGGCGGAATACTCGCTCATTGGAGAGCTCCTTCGTCGAGAAGCGACCGGATGCGGCGAACATAGGCGGCAAGCTGCGGATCGGTCAGCATGTCGAGGGTACGGGGCCGTGGCAGGTCGATCTCGATGATCTCGACAAAGCGGCCTGGCCGCGGCGACATCACATAGACGACGTCAGACAGGATGACCGCCTCGGGGATCGAATGGGTGACGAGAAAGGCGGTGGCGCCCTTTTCGAGGCAGATGCGTTGCAACTCCATGTTCATGAAGTCGCGCGACAGCTCGTCCAGCGCGCTGAAGGGCTCGTCGAGCAGCAGCATGGAAGGGTCTGTCACCAGCATGCGGCAGATCGCGGCACGCTGCGCCATGCCGCCCGACAGCTTGTCGGGATAGACGTTCTCAAAGCCCGAGAGGCCGACGAGGTCGAGCAAGGCGCGGGCCGTGTCATGGCCCGCCTTTGCAGCCGCAGAGCCGTCCCGGATCTCGATCGGCAGAACGACATTCTCCAGTGTCGTTCGCCAGGGAAACAGCGTTGCCTGCTGGAACATCATGCCGATGTCGCGGCGGGGGCCCATGACCGGCGTGCCGTTGAGCACGACCCGGCCACTGGTCGGAGGGACAAGACCCGCCATGATCTTCAGCAGCGTGGACTTGCCGCAACCCGATGGCCCGATGATCGCCGAGAAACTGCCACGCTTCAGCGTCAGGTCGACGGTGTCGATCGCGTGTATCGCACCCCGCCCATAACTCTTCGTGACGCGCGACAGCTCGTAGACGATGGGGCGGCCGGCGTCGGCGACGACGCGATCCATAGCGCCGGCCGCCGCGCTCATTGCGCGTTCCAGCCGTCGATGAACCGGTTGGTGTAGGCGGCCTCGAGATCGGCCAACGGCGCCTTCAGCGCCCCGGTCTCGACCTGAGCCTTGTGCCACAACTCCCAATGCTCGGGCGGCTGGAAGCCGTAGCCCTTGCCGCGCACCTGCTCCTGCGGATTGATCCGTGTCTGTGCGGCTTCCAGAAGCAAGGCCGCGAGAGCCGTGTCCTCACCCTCCTGCGGGTTCGCCGCCGCGGCATGGGCCAGTGTCTTTTCGTTGTTGGCGGGGTCCAGACCAAAGCGCGTTCCCTTGACCAGGGCACGGCCGAAACGCTCGATGACGCTTTCGTTCTTGTCGAGATAGTCCTTTGTGACAGCCCAGCCATTACCGAAATAGCTGAGGAAGCCGTCCGGCGTGATTTCACGCAAGGGGATGCCGCGCGCCTCGATGATGGCGGCGTCGCTGGCCGCCGCGGCATAGGCGGCCACTTCCTTGCCGAGGATCGCCGCGGCCGCCGTGCCGCCGTCGCCGATCGACAGGAACTGGTAGCCCTGGTTCTCCATCAACCCGGAAGCCGCCATGATCGCACGGGTGAAGCCCACCTCGGCGCCGTCCGCCGTTCCCACGCCGATCGTCTGGTCCTTGAGCTCGGCGGGATCCTTCACGGTCGACTCTTCGGGGACGACGAGGCCGAAGATCGAATTGGGATATTGATTGTAGATGAAAACGATCTCTTCCCCGCGTTCGCGCGCCGCCAGGACGGGTCCAGGGCCGGGATTGCCGATCTGCGCCTGGCCGGAGGCGAGCGCCTGCAGGACCGAGGCCGAGCCGTTGACCGCTTCCACCGTGACGGTCAGCCCTTCCTCCTCGAAATATCCCTCGCCGACCGCATTGTGCAGCGGAAAATTGTTTAGCGCCGAGGGGTTGGGAACGACGATGGTGAGGGCGACGGGCTCCTGGGCCAAGCTCGCGCTGCCGGAGAGCACCAGCGCGGCGAAGCCGGCCAGGATGCCAATGGGGGTCGATGACCTGCGAAATGCCATGATGATTCCTCCCTGATGAGCGCACCGTCGCTCTTGTTCGGCGTATGTGCGAAGGGAAGGATAGCATCAGAAAAAACGTTTTCGAAAGCCACAACCTGTGTTGCACCTGCGAGCAACAGGGCGAAAGGTCGGCTTTTCCGGATATTTGGCTGCCAATTTTTCTAGTATCTGTGTCTTTCTATCAGTTTCCACCGCCCCGCAGGCACTCGAATGCGGCGATGCAAAATGTTTTTTTATTGTTCTCGGATGTTTTCATGTGTTTTCTTCTGGCCATCCAATGATGGGAGGAAGATCCATGAGTCAGTACGTTGTCGACGCCCCTGAAACGCCGGCGATCCCGGTGCTGGGATCTGACGCCAAGTTTCCGGTCCGGCGGATCTATTGCGTCGGCCGCAACTATGTCGCTCACGTCCGCGAGATGGGCGGCCATGAGGAACGCGACGCGCCGCTGTTCTTTCAGAAGCCGGCCGACTCGCTGGTGCTGGATGGCGGAACCATCCCCTATCCGACGATGACCAAGGACTTCCATTTCGAGGTGGAATTGGTCCTGGCAATGAAGGGTGGCGGACTGAACATCCCGCAGGAAAGCGCGCTCGAGCAGATCTACGGCTACGCCGTCGGCATCGACATGACGCGCCGTGACATTCAGGGGGGTGGACGCCCCTGGGAGATCGCCAAGTCCTTCGACCATTCCTTTCCCTGCGGCGCGATCGTGCCGGCGACGGAAGTCGGCCATATCCAGGCCGGCCGCATCGCACTGACGGTGAACGGCGAGACCCGCCAGGAATCGGACGTGGACCTCTTGATCTGGAAGATTCCGGAGATCATCGCGAACCTGTCGACCTATTTCGAACTGATGCCGGGCGACGTCATCATGACGGGCACCCCGCATGGTGTCGGGCCGGTCAATCCGGGCGACAGGATCGAGGCGCGCGTGGACAAGCTTCCCGCGCTTCGCGTCACGATCGGTGAGGCACTCGTCTGAACGGAGGCGGCCGCGGCGTGCCGGATCATCGCGGCGCCGCGCCGCGGCCGATGACGACGGACATATTGGCATCGGAGCGACGACGATGGGCTTTACGATCTATCCCCGACGCGGCGACATCAGTCCCGTCTGGATCGAGCGCTTCAGGGCGCTTCCGGTCGCCACCATCAGCGATTCCATGGAGCGCCTGCACGGCATCGGGGCGCCGCTGCGCGCCATGCATGGGGGCGGCCGGATGGTGGGCAGCGCCTTTACGGTGAAGACACGGCCCGGCGACAACCTCATCGTCCACAAGGCGCTGGATCTCGCCGCGCCGGGCGACGTGGTGGTCGTCGACGCGGGTGGCGCGCTGGAGAACGCCATCATCGGCGAGTTGATGGCCGCCTATGCCGAAGAGCGCGGTCTGGCCGGCCTTATCATCTACGGGGCGATCCGCGACAGCGCCGAACTGAGGCGCGGGACCTTTCCGGTCTTCGCCATGGGGATCACCCATCGCGGCCCGTACAAGAACGGTCCGGGCACGATCAACATGCCGATCGCCGTCGCGGGCCTGTCGGTATCGCCCGGCGACCTCGTCTGCGGCGACACCGACGGACTGCTGGCCATCGCCCCCGCCGAGGTCGAACGGATCCACGATCGCGCCGCCGAGAAACATGCCGCGGAGCAGAAAATGCTGGAAGCGATCCGCTCTGGTGCCGATGACCGGTCCTGGATCGACCAGGCGTTGAACGATGCCGCATCATGAAATCGGATGCACGACCTGCTGCTCTGAAGCTAAAATGCCGCCTCCGGTGACAGCCATCCGGCATCGATCGTTTGGGACGACAGACTTTCCTTCTGATCGCCTGCCGTCATCGGGCTGGTTAGCCGCCGTTCAGCCGTTCCCTTCTGGCGCCGCTCATGCGGTACGCGACTTCAGCGTCTGCTGCTGCTCGCCGAGACCCGAGATCCCCAGCCGCATGACGTCGCCCTCCTTCATGAAAACCGGCGGCTTGCGGCCGAGGCCGACGCCGGGAGGCGTGCCGGTCGTGATGATATCGCCGGGCTGCAGCGCCATGAAGCGACTGGCATAGGCGACGATGTGCGCGCAGGTGAAGATCATGCGGGTCGTCGTGCCGGTCTGTTCGCGATGGCCGTTGAGATCCAGCCACAGATCAAGGTTCTGCGGATCGCCGACCTCGTCCGGCGTCACCAGGTAGGGGCCGCAGGGAGCGAAGGTCGGATAGCTCTTGCCCTTGGCCCACTGGCCCTCCCATTCGAGCTGGTATTCGCGCTCGGAGAGATCGTTGAGGATGGTGTAGCCGGCGACGTAGGAAAGAGCCTCCTCCTCCGAGACGTGCCAGCACGGCCGGCCGATGACGAAGGCGAGTTCGACCTCCCAGTCGAGCTTCGTCGAACCCGGCGGCAGGATCACATCGTCGAAGGCGCCGCTGAGGGACCCCGTGTGCTTGTTGAAGATGATCGGCTGCGACGGGATCGGCGCGTTCGTTTCCTCGGCATGGTCGGTGTAGTTGAGGCCGATGCAGACGAGATTGCCGACATGGGCGACGGGCACGCCGAGCCGGACGTTCTCCTCGACCAGCGGCAGCGATGAAAGGTCGAGCGCGCGCAACCGGTCGAGCCCTTCGGGCGAGAGCGTTGCGGCGTCGATGTCGCGGACGATGCCGGAGAGGTCACGGACGCGCCCCTCGGCATCGAGAATTCCCGGCTTTTCGGCGCCGGCCGGCCCGTGGCGGAGTAGTTTCATGTTCATCTCCCAAAGCTGAAGGTGTGATGGTTCAGGCCCGGTCGGACCCGATCTGAAGAAAGTCGATGATCGCGGACGTCTGCGCGGCGACCATCGCGGCGCCCCCGGCATGGCGGCAGCCGAGACGTCGCGCCGCATCCAGCAGCGGGGTCGTCGGCCGCGTCACGATGTCGACGACGGCAACACCCGCGTGAAGGCTCGCGACATCGACGGGCAGGCCGTCGGAGGGCGACATTCCGACGGGCGAGGCATTGACGAGAAGGTCGAGGTCGCCGGGCACGAGCGCGGCGACGGCCTGCGCCGTCGTGCCGGCGTCGCCGATCCGCCGGGCGACATCGCGGGCGCGCGCCGCATCCTGGTCGACGATGGCGAGCGAGCGGATGCCGGCGCCGGCGAGGGCGAAGGCGATCGCGCTGCCGGCGCCCCCCGCGCCGATCAGGCCGACCCGAAGCCCCGCCGGCTCGATGCCGATGCTGCGCGCCGCGCCGATGAGACCCACGCCATCAAAGATGTCGCCGAACCAGTCGCCGGTCGGCAGCCGGCGCAGGGCGTTGACTGCGCCGACCGACCGTGCGGCCGCGCTGAAGCCTGCGAGCATCGGCATGATCCGGGTTTTGAAGGGCATCGTCACGACGATGCCGCCGAGATTGGCGAGCCGCATGAGGGCCGGCATGTCGGCATCGAAGGACGCCGAAGGGAACTGGAACGGCACCATGACGGCATCGATTCCGCGCCGCGCGAACTCCGCGTTGAAGCTGACCGGCGATTTCACCTGCCGGATCGGATCGCCGACGATGGCAACGATGCGGGTCTCGCCGGTGATGTCGGGGCGCGAGGCAGAAGGCTTGGTGATGTCGTGGCTGTCGACGGGCGTGTTCATGCGATCGTATTCACTCCTTTGGAGGTGGGCCGGAGGACTCGCGAATGACGATCTCCGCCTCGCTCTCCAGAGGATAATCGGGCTCGCGCTGCTCGACCCGGTCGACGATCAGCCGCGCCGCGCGGTAGCCGATCTCCTCGCCGGGAACGCGGACCGTGGTCACGGATACCGCCAGATGGCTCATGATCTCGATGTCGTCGTAACCGACGATCGACACCTCCTCGGGGACGCGTCGTCCGCTGGCGAGGGCCTCGAGCATGGCGCCGACGGCGAGCGGGGCATTGCCGCAGATGATGGCGGTCGGCTTTGGATCAGTGTCCATCACCTGCGCAAAGAGACGGCGCCCTTCCTCGATCGTCCACGTCCCGATCGCCAGGTGCTGGGGGCGGACCGCGAGGCCGCGCAAAGCCAGCGCGTCCCGGATCCCGGCAAGCCGGGCGCCGGCGCGGTCGTTGTTCTCGGTCTCCTGGGCGATCACCGCAAAGCGGACATGTCCGAGATCGGCCAGATAATCCGTCATCTTGACGAGGGCCTTGTGATTGTCCGGGCCGACGCAACTGCCGTGGAAGGCAGGTTCGTAGATGAAGGAGCTGATAAAGGGCAGGTTGCGCTGCTTCAGGAAGGGCAGCAGTTCGGGATGGTGGGCGAGACCGACGAGGATGACGCCGTCGACCCCGCGTTCGGCGAACTTGCGGACCTGCTGAAACTCCAGTTCCGGGTCATATTCGGAACAGGCCAGGAGCAGCGTGTAGCCCACGTCGAGAAGCTGGCGCTGGATGGCGTTGGCAGCCCGGGGAAAGTCGCCGAGACCGAGGGTTGGAAACACGGCGCCGATGGTCTGCGAGCGGCCCGTCGTGAAGGCGCGCGCGCGCCCGTCCGGAATCCAGCCGAGCTCGGCGACGGCCAGGGAAATGCGCTCGCGCAATTCCGGAGAAACCACCTCCGGCCGGTTGATGGCGCGAGACACCGTCGCGGTCGAGACGCCCACGGCTCGCGCCACGTCACGAAGGCCGACGCCGCCCCTGTGGGGCGATTCCGATGCCTCGATCGCGCGCCGCGGCACTTCGTGCGCCTCGCCCCCCGCCTTCATCCTTGCCATGGCGTTCCCCTGCTCACCGTCTGAGGCTCGGGCCCGACAACTGCTCGCGGCCGAGCGAATACTGCAGACGATAGATCCCGCGATCCTCGGGCGGGCAAGTCGCCTCGACAGTTCCAAGGAGGACGTCGAGCTCGCCGGTGAGAATTGCTTCGAGAGGCTCGGGATTGGTCGCCTCGGCCAGCAGGATCCAGGCGGCCGTCTGGTCCGGCTCGCCGCGCAACGCCTTTTCTGCGGTTGCCCCGCCGTCGGAACCCGCTTCGCCGCGCAGGAGATGAACCCCGACCACCCCCCGCTGGTCCCTCAAGTTCTCGAGGCCGGCGGTCAAACGGCCGAGAAATTCCTCAGGCGCGGCCCGCGTCGCCATCCTCAACGTCGCCACGAAGGCGCCATCGCCTTCACCGGCGGAGTAGACGAGGCTGCATGCCGTCCGGGAGGTCTGGCGGAAATGACGCACGACCCGCTTCGTCCATTCGGAGGGAGCGTTGAGGCGCTCGATATATGCCGGAGAGCTGAGGGCGGCCGGCGTATCGGTCTCGTAGAAGTTGAAGTATTTCGGCTCACCGCGCACCGCGACATAACGCCGGCCGCGCAGAAATCCTGGTACGGCCACTCGCTCGGGAATGTGCTCGCGAACGTGCCAGGAGAGGAAGTCAGCCTCCGCCTCATCGGCGATGCCGTTCCAGATCGCCAATACGCCGCCGCCCGCCAGGCCCATCTCGAATCCCCTCCTTGTGCAACCGGTTGCCGTCCTGCTCTTGAAAAGCAGGCTGTCGGTGAAGCGCCCTCTTCGGGGGCCTTAATCGTCCTTGCCATTTCTTGAGACCGCTTGACAAGGTCTGGTCCGGTTCAGTATGCAATCGGTTACATGACAAATCGGACCGTTGTCAACGGTGGCAGGGAGGCGAAATGAGAGTCATCACGGCGAGTGAGGCGGCAAGCCTCATCGAGCCCGGCGACAGCGTTCTCGTCAGCGGTTCGGGCGGCGGCCACTGCGTTCCCGAGGCGGTGCTGGCGGCGATCGAGGCGCGTTTCCTCGACGTCGGCGAGCCGCGCGACCTCACCCTGATCCACGCGGTCGGCATCGGGGATCGCCAGCTGAAGGGTGCGGCACGGTTCCGCCACCCCGGCATGCTGAAGCGGTCGCTGACGAGCGCCCTGGTTGATTCGCCGCCGCTGATCAAGCTGGCGCTCGACGAGGCGATCGAATCCTACACCATTCCGCAGGGCGTCATCTCGCAGCTTGTCCGCGAGATCGCCGGTGGTCGGCCCGGGCTCATTACCCGCACGGGTCTTCATACCTTCGTCGATCCGCGCCAGTCGGGAGGACGCCAGAACGAGGCCGCGAAGGAGGACATTGTCGAACTCCTCACCATCGGCGGCGAGGAATGGCTTCGATTCAAGCCTTTCCCGCTCGACGTCGTGATCCTGCGCGGGACCACCGCGGACGAGGACGGCAACGTCTCGATGGAAGAGGAGGCGATTCCGGGCGAGATGCTTTCCTGCGCCCAGGCCGCCCGGCGCCTCGGCGCCGCCGTCGTCGTCCAGGTCAAGCGGCTGGCACGGCGGGGCACCCTGCCCCAGCGCAGCGTCCGCATTCCCGGCATTCTCGTCGACTATGTCGTGGTCGACCCGGAGCAGCGCCAGACCTATGCCAGCGCCTACGAGCCCAGCTATGCCGGCGAGATGCGGGTGACGACGGAGGCCATGCGCCGTCTGCCGTTCACCGAGCGCAAGATCATCGCCCGCCGCGCGGCAATGGAGATCATTCCCGGTGCCGTCTGCAACCTCGGCGCGGGAATCTCGACCGGCGTGTCGGCCGTTGCGGCCGAGGAGGGCATCCTCGACAGCATCACCCTCAGCAACGAGCAGGGCTTCATCGGCGGCGCGCCGATGACCGGGCCCGATTCCGGGGCCGCGCAGAACTTCGACGCCATGGTCGACCAGCCCTACCAGTTCGACTTCTACGACGGTGGCGGGCTCGACATCGCCTTCCTGTCCTTTGCCGAGATCGACGCCGCCGGAAACGTCAATGTCAGCCGCTTCGGCGATACCATTGTCGGCATCGGCGGCTTCATCAACATCAGCCAGAACGCCCGCAAGGTCGTGTTCAGCGGCACGTTCACGGCCGGCGGCCTGCGCGTCGAGGGCGGCGGCGGCAAGTTGACGGTTCTGGAAGAGGGGCGGCATTCCAAGTTCGTCGAGGCGGTACGGCAGATCTGCTACAGCGGCGCCTTTGCTCGTGAGGAAGGACGCAAGGCCCTGTTCGTCACCGAACGCGCCGTCTTCGATGTCGGGGCGGCGGGACTGGAACTCGTGGAGATCGCCCCGGGTGTCGATCTCGAACGCGATATCTTCGCCCACATGGCGTTCCGGCCGAGCGTCTCCCCGAGCCTTCAGCTCATGGATGCACGGCTTTTCAAGCCCGAACCGATGGGATTGGCCGCCGAGTTCGGCAAGTTCGGCCACAGTGCCCGCTCCCCCCGCCGCAGGCTCGCGGCGGAGGCGGGCCTTGGCGGAAAAGATCGCGCCGCGGCCTGACGGTCGGCCTGCGCCACCCCGTCGGGGTGGAACACGGCGTGGGAAAATGCAAGCGGATACATTCCGTCCGCCGGGAGGGCGACCGGGTAGCGCCCGGGTCAGCCGAGGGCAGAGGGACGGAGCGGCAAGGCTTCCCTAAGGGAGCCACCGAACAGGGAGGAAGGTCGATGGCCATTCAGCAGATGACGCCCGCGCCGGGTCTTTCAGGTCCCGTGGCGGCAGACACGCAGGAGCCCGCAGCACGCGGCCCCTCGAAGGCGATGCGGCGGGCGCGCGCGCTCGGGTGGAATTCGCTTCCGCCCCTCACATTCCTGGTGATCATCGCCTTCTGGTCGCTCTCGGTGCGCTTCTTCGAGATCCCGGCCTACCTGCTGCCGGCGCCCGGCGCGGTGTTTTCCCGCGTCATTTCCGATGCGCCGATGCTCTGGACGCATTCTCTGGTGACGCTGACGGAGATCGTCCTCGGCTTCGGGCTGACGCTGCTGACCGCCATTCCAATCGGCCTCGTGATCGCCCTGTCACCGCTCGCCCGGCAGGTCCTCTATCCGCCGATCATGCTTCTCCAGCTCGTCCCGAAGATCGCGGTCGCGCCGCTGTTCCTGGTCTGGCTCGGCTTCGGCATGGAATCGAAGGTTCTTCTCACCGTCCTCATGACTTTCTTTCCGCTGCTCATCGCCAGCATCAGCGGTTTCCAGATCCTCGACCAGCGGCTTCTCTATCTGACACGCTCGATGGGCGCCTCGATATGGCAGACGTTCCGCTACCTGCGCGTGCCCTCGGCGCTCCCCGTGATCTTCTCCGGCGTCAAGACGTCGGCCACCATCGCGGCCACCGCGGCCATCGTCGCCGAATTCGTCGGCGCCAACCAGGGTCTGGGCTACGTGCTTCTGCGCGGCACCAGCACCATGGACATCGAACTGACCTTCGCCGTCCTCGTCGTCCTGACGTTCATCGGTATCCTGATCAACTACGTCGTCGAGTTCAGCGAATGGTTGATGACGCCCTGGCAGCGATCCGGGGCGGACTAACCGGCGCCCGCCCGGGAGGGGCGGCCGTCATCATTTCAATCCTGGGAGGAACCAACATGCTGCATATCCTGAAGACCACCGCCGCGGCGGGACTGCTCGCGATGACCGCGCTGACGGGCACCGCCGCCGCCCAGACCGCCGTCACCTTCCAGCTCAACTGGACGGCCGGCGGCGCGAATGCGGGCTTCGCGGCGGCGCTGCAACAAGGCTTCTACAAGGAAGCCGGCCTCGACGTGACCATCGTCCAGGGCAATGGCTCGGGCAACACCGCCCAGCTCGTCGCCAGCGGCCAGTCGCAGCTCGCCTATGCCGACGCGGTCGCCGTCAGCCAGCTGATCGCCAAGGGCGCGCCGATGCGCGTCGTCTCGACGATCTACCAGTCCAACCCGAACGAGCTGATCGCGCTGAAGGCGACCGGCATCAAGTCCTTCGCCGACCTCAAGGGCAAGACCATCGGCGTGCCGTCGGGCTCGTCGCAGACGACGATGCTGCCGCTTCTGCTGAAGGCCAACGAACTCCAGGAATCCGACCTGCAGCTCCTCAACATGCCGATGACCTCGATGGTGCCAAGCCTGCTCACGGGCCAGGTCCAGGCGATCCTCGGCTCGCTCGACGCCTATGCCATCCAGCTTCGGGCCCAGGGCGCCGAGATCGACGAGTTTCCTTTCGCCGACAACGGCGTCCCGACGGTCTCGACTTCGATCTTCGCTGCCAACGACTTCCTCGAGAAGAACCCTGAAGTCGTGAAGAGCTTCATCGCCGCAAGCCTGAAGGGCTGGAGCTTTGCCCTCGACAAGCCGGCAGAGGCCGTGGCGGACGTCAAGGAACTCTTCCCCGACTCCGACGAGAAGCTGGTCGCGGCAGAGCTGGCCGCCATCACGCCCTTGTTCTGCAGCGGCGACGCCAAGTTCATCGGAAGGGCCGAACCGGCCCAGTGGGTCAAGACCCAGGAGCTGCTCTCGCAGGTCGGCCTCCTGCCCAACGGCCAGGATCCCGTCACTTACTACACCAATGACTACCTGCCGCCCGAGGGCGACCTTCGTCCCTGCCAGTAAGGCTGCACCGAAGGCCCCCGGCATCGGCCGGGGGCTCTCCGCCCGCCATCCAGCCCAGGACAAACCGATGAGCTATCGCTTCGACGACCTCTTTACCGGCATGCGCTTCCGCAGCCCAGGTCGCACCGTGGGCGAGGCAGACGTCATGGCCTTTGCGGGCCTGACCGGCGATTTCTCGGAACTGCATACCAGCGACGTATACGCGGCCAAAAGCCAGTTCGGTCGCCGCGTCGCGCACGGCATGCTCGGCCTGTCCTTTGCCCATGGTCTGATGTGGGCGCGGACGGGCGAGTTGCGCGAAACGGCGATCGCCTTTCTGGGGATTTCCGACTGGCGGTTCGTCGGCCCGATCTTCCTCGGCGACACGATTTTCGTGAGCTACGTCATTGCCGAAATCCGCGATTCCCGCTCCCGACCGGACCAGGCGATCGCGACCTTCGATGTCGAGCTCGTGAACCAGCGCGACGAAGTCGTGCAGAAGGGGCGCAAGGCGCTTCTTCTTTCCAAGACACCCCTTGCCGCCGTTGCGGCATCCGCCGCTCCCGCGGCCTGAACGGCAGGAGGCTACCATGGCGCTTTCCGAGACCCACGCCGAGAAGACCGGCGTTCCCATCTCCATCCGCAACGTCTCGAAGGTTTTCGGTGAGGGCGGGGACACGCCCTTCCGCGCCATGGGTCCGGTCGACCTCGAGATCCCGGCCGGCCAGTTCATCTCCGTCGTCGGCGCGTCCGGCTGCGGCAAGAGCACGCTGATGCTGATGGTGGCGGGGCTGATGAAGCACTCGACCGGCGAGATCCTCTGCGACGGCAAGGCCGTCACCCGTCCGATCACCAATGTCGGCATCGCCTTCCAGGACCATCTGCTCCTGGATTTTCGCACGGCTTTCGACAATGTCATGCTGCACGCCGACATCCGCGGGCTCGACCGCAAGATGATCGCCGACCGCGCCCGGGACCTCTTCGCTCAGCTCCGGCTCGAGCACGCCATGGACAAATACCCGCGCCAGCTTTCCGGCGGCATGCGCCAACGCGTCTCGCTGATCCGGACCCTCGTCCACGAGCCGGACGTGCTCCTGATGGACGAGCCCTTCGGCGCGCTCGATGCCCTCACCCGGTTGCAGGTGCGCACCGATCTCGAGCAGCTCTGGCTTCGCCGCCGCCCCACCGTGATCTTCATCACCCACAGCGTCGAAGAGGCCGTCGGCCTCTCCGACCGCATCATCGTCATGAGCCCGAGCCCGGGCGTGGTGGTCGACGACATCACGGTCAGCCTCCCGCGCCCGCGCCCGATCGTCCTTGGCGACGCTCCCGATTTTGCCTCCTACGTCGATCGCATCCACCAGCATTTCGAGCGCATGGGCGTGCTGCACGGCGTCACGCCGCAGACCAAGATCGCGAGCTGACCCGGTGACGGACCGCACTGGCGCCACGGCCGGCATGGTCAGCCTTCGCATTGACGGTGCGGTGGCCGAGCTCGGCCTGGATGCGGGCCGGCTCAACCTGGTCACGCGCGCGCTCCTGCGCGACCTCGACGCCGCGATCGCCGCCCTGACCGGCAATCCTTCCATCCGCTGCGTGATCCTGCATGGCGGACCGGCGGTTTTCTGCGCCGGCAGCGATATCCGCGAATTCTCCTCGCTCGGCGCGAACGCCAGCGAGGATAAGATCCTCTACGAGGACCATGTCCTGCGCAAACTGGCGGCGCTCCCGTGCCCGACGATTGCGGCGATCGACGGACCGGCGCTCGGAGGGGGATTCGAACTGGCGCTGGCCTGCGATCTGCGGGTGCTGGCACAAAGCGGAAGTGTCGGCCTTCCCGAGAGCCGGCTGGGGGGCCTGGCGGCCAGCGGCGCCGTGCGTCTTGCCCGGCTTGTCGGTCCGGCGCGCGCAAAGGAGATGCTGTTCACAGGCATGATCCTCGACAGCGAGCGCGCCTTGGCCTGGGGCCTCGTGAACCGGGTTACGGCCGGCGGCGCGCTGGAGGAGGCGCGCGGCCTGGCGGTCGAAATCGCCCAGCGGGGGCCCCTGTCCAACCGCCTGGCCAAGACGCTCGTCGACATGGCGCTCGACCTCCCCGTCGACGCGGCCCTGTCGCGTGGCAACGCCGCGCAACAGATGATCTTCGACGGCAAGGACCTCAAGGAGGGAGCCGCGGCCTTCTTCGCCAAGCGCGAGCCGGTATTCGGGCCAGGCACTGCAGACTGAACGACCAGCGGCTTCGAGCGATTCGGGGACATCGCCTGTGCGGCCCGCACACCTCCTGGCAAAGATCCCTCCAAGTGCGCGATCACGGACTGCCGGGCCTGATCGGATGCGATACCGACGCCGATCTTCAGTACGGCGGGCTCCAGCCGACGCTTCCTTCCCGGCCTATTCCTGCCACGCAGCAGCTGCCTGCTGAGATGCTGGATGAACGGCGACTCAGTCCATCCGCCGATGTGAGGCGAAACTGTCGGTCAGCTTTTCGGTCCCTGGCGGCCAGGGCTAGGATCGGCCGGTATCGGTGGCGCCGACGATCAGCAGCTCGAACGTCACGCCGACCGGATTTTCGCCAAGCTGCAGGCGACCCCGCGTAATGGCCCCGGCGACGTCGACGACCGCAACATCCAGTTCGGCCACCAGACCGCCCGCAAGGTCGGTCACCTCGCCCCGTTCGATCAGGATTTCGGTCGCCGGGCATGGCACGTGTCGCCCGTCATCGAAGGCAGGCTCGTGGATGCTGCCGATGCCGAGGATCTGCCCCGCGCCGATCCCCTGACGTTCGCAGGCCGCGGCGACGGCCGCACCGATATCCTCGTTGGGCCGCACCCGCAGGAAAAGATTGCGAGCCCCTTCCGACCCCGAGGCGCCCTTCGGCGAGAACAGCGTGAAATTCGTTTCGGCATCCGGCGCCCCCTCGAACCAGGCCGTGGCACTTCCATAGCCGCTCACGCGGATCGGCACGGAGACGACACTGTCGAAAGGCAGCATGTGGCCCATGCGCGGCGCCTCTGCGCCGACGGCCCAGAGACCGTGGCAGTGCAGGAAGGGCCCGCCGTCGCGGCGGCCGACCATGGCGGTGGCCTGCAGGATCGTCGCGCCGTGCTCCGGCGCCAGCGTGTCGCTGTACCAGGCGGCATGCCGGGGATCGGAGGACAGCGCCGGCAGCACGTAGCGGAAGGGGTCGCAAGCGCCGCCCTCGAGCTGCAGCACGCCGCCCCGGCAGCCGGCGGCGGCGAATGTTCGCGCGACCCCTGCCATCACCGTCTCGCCAGGCAGAAGGTAGCCGTCGAGCGGCACGAGCGCGGTGGCGACGGCCTCAACGCGCGGTTGCGCGGGAGGGCCGGGATGGACGATCGGGCGCATCAGGCGGTCTGCCGGGCGCCGGAGCCGCCATCGAATGCGGCATCCTCCGCTTCCGTGGCGGGTTCCCCGCGGCGCTCCAGTTCTTCGCGAATGAGCTTCTTGGTGATCTTGCCATAGGCCGATTTCGGCAGGGCTTCCCAGAAGAGGTAGCGCTTCGGCAGCTTGTAGCGCGCCATCTTCCCATCGAGATGCGCGGCGATCTCGGCCCCGGTGACGACGGCACCGGCGCGCGCGACGCAGACGGCGATGCCGACCTCGCCCCATAGCGGATCGGGCATGCCGAGCACCGCCACCTCGCTGACCGCCGGATGCGTCAGGATCTTCTCCTCGATCTCGCGCGGATAGACGTTCGAGCCGCCGGATATGTACATGTCCGAGGCACGGCCGGTGATGTAGAGAAAACCCTGATCGTCGACATGACCGAGATCGCCGGTACGGAACCAGCCGTCGCGAAACGCCTTCGCATTGGCTTCCGGGTTGTCGTAGTAGCCGGCGAAGACGGCGGGCCCCGTGCAGCAGATCTCGCCGGTCTCGAACGGCGCGACTTCCCTGCCCGTCTCGTCCTGGATCGATACCTGCATGCCCGTGCGTTCGGCGCCGCAGGTGCCGAGGCGCACACCGTCGCCGTCCTCTTCCGCGTGCAGCGCCGGGGGCAGCACGGTGATGGCGCCCGTGACCTCGCCGAGGCCGAAATACTGCACCAGCACGGGACCCAGCGTCTTCAGCGCGCGCTTCTGGTCCTCGCGGTACATCGGCGCGCCGGCATAGATGACGTAGCGCAGCGAGGAATGGTCGTAGCGCCGGACGGCCTCGTGCTCGACCAGGAGCTTCAGGATCGTCGGCACGGTGAAGAGGGTGGAGACACGCCAGCGCTCGATCAGCTGCCAGGCCATGTCGATGTCGAAACGCTCGGTCGGCAAAAGGATCGTCTTCACGCCGCGCGCCACCTGCGTCAGCTGGTGGACGCCCGCCCCATGCGACAGCGGCGCGACGACGAGCGCGGCATCGTCCGCGGTGAGGCCCGGCATCAGGTCGCAGAGATGGTTGTTGATGACGAAAGCCATCTGGCCATGCGTCAGCACCGCCGCCTTCGGCCGGCCGGTGGTGCCGGAGGTGAAGAAGAACCAGCAGGGATCGTCGCGATCGACGCGGGCTTCCTCGACTTTCCGCCCGAGAAACGCCTCGACCAGCCCGTCATAGGAAGGGCCGAAATCCGCGTCGCCGATCGCGATGACGAAGCCGATCTCGGGACAGTCGCGCCGGCTGGCGGCGACATGATCAGGAAAGGCCGCATTGCAGATCATGCCGGTGGCGCCGCTCGCCTTGGCAAGAAAGGCGACCTCGTCCGGTGTCTGGCGGAAGTTCGTCGGCACCCAGACGGCGCCGAGGCGGAAGCAGGCGAACATCGATTCGAACATCTGGTTGCAGTTCTGCGACTGCACCAGGATCCGGTCGCCCTTGGCGACGCCGAAGCGCTTCGCCAGTGCCGTCGCCATCGCATCGATGCGGGCGTCGAAGGCGGTCCAGCTCCACGTCGCCGCGCCCCAGACCAGCGCCACGCCCTCCGGCTCGCGGCGGGCGGCCTGGGTGACGAAGCGGGCGAGATTCATCACCCGCACCGACTGCGGCGCCACCCCGCCCTTCGGATCGCCCGTCATTTCGTGCGCTCCAGGATCGACACGTAGTTGGCGACGGCGGCGCCGCCCATGTTGAAGACGCCGGCCAGCGAAGCGCCCTCCAATTGCATCGTGCCGGCTTCGCCGCAGAGCTGCATCGCCGCCATCACATGCATCGAGACGCCGGTGGCACCGATCGGATGGCCCTTCGATTTCAGACCGCCCGAGAGGTTGACCGGCAGCCGCCCGCCCCGCTGCGTCACGCCTTCGCGGATGACGCGATGCCCTTCGCCGGGCTTTGCCAGCCCCATCGCCTCGTATTCGATCAGCTCGGCAATGGTGAAGCAGTCGTGCGTCTCGACGAGGTCGAGATCGTCGAGACCGACGCCGGCACTCTCCAGTGCCGCGCTCCAGGCGCGCCGCGCCCCTTCGAAGGCAATCGGATCGCGCCGCGACAGCGCCAGGATGTCGTTGACATGCGCTCTTGCCCGGAACGCCACCGCGCGCTGCATCGTCGCCGCGACCTCCGCATCGGCAAGGACGAGGCAGGCCGCGCCGTCCGAGACCAGCGAGCAGTCGGTGCGCCGCAGGGGCGTGGCGACATAGGGGTTCCTGTCGGAGACCGTGTTGCAGAACTCGACGGAGAAATCCTTCTGCATGTGGGCATAGGGATTGGCGAGCCCGTTGTGGTGGTTCTTGGCGGCGATCATCGCCAGTTCCTCGGAACGGTCGCCATGGCGCTGGAAATAGGCGCCCGCGATGCGGCCGAAGAGGCCGGCAAAGCCGCCCTCGACATCGGCTTCCTCCTGCCGGAAGGAGGCGCTGAGGAGGATGTCCCCGGTCTCGCGCGTCGGCAGGGCCGTCATCTTTTCCGCGCCGACGACGAGCGCGATCCGCCCGCGCCCGGCGGCGATGAAGTCCATGGCCGAAAAGAGTGCCGCCGAGCCGGTCGCACAGGCATTCTCCAGCCGCACCGCCGGCACGTGGTCGAAGCCATCGGACGCCATCGCGACAAGCGCACCCTGGAAATCCTGCTTGGAGAAGCCGTTGTTGTAGACGCCGACGAAAATGCCGTCGACGTCGCCGGCCGCGATGCCGGCATGCGCCAGCGCCGGACCGATCACCTCGGCCATCAGTTCGCGCGTCGAAGGCGCCTCGGACTTGCCGAATTTCGAATGGGCCCAGCCGACGATCTGCGCTTCTGCCATGGGTATTCTCCTTCAGATCCGATCGCCTCAGGCGGCGGAATGGGATTTCGTGTCGGGGAGAGTGATCCTCGGTGCCCGGGGAGCGGGCCGCCCGTCGCGGAACAGCCGCGCCAGCTTGGCTTCCATGCGGCGAACTTCCTCGCCGAGCAGCGCCGCCAGCTCGGGCTGCCGATCGCGCGTCATCCGGCTGTCGATGGCGGCGATGGACAGCGCCCCGGCCACACGGCCGTCGGGAAACCGCAGCGCCATGCCGATCCCCCAGGAGCTGGCCAGTACCCGTCCCGGATTGAGCGCAAATCCCGTCTCGCGCGTGCGGGCGATGTCGGCGCGGATGATCGCCTGGGAGTAGCCGGGATAGCGCGTGGCCATCGGCTCGACGATCCGCTCGATGATCGCCTCGACTTCGCCGTCGGGCAGCGCCGACAGCATCGCCAGCGAGCCGGCGCCGACGCCAAGCGGGTTCTGGTCGCCCTGTAGCAGCGCATGCGTTCGAACGGGATGCGTGCCCTCCTCGCGGTGCAGGCAGACCGCATAGTCGTCGCGCCGCATCGACAGGAAGCTGGTATCGGTGGTGACGGCCGACAGCCGCCTGAGACTTTCGCCGGCGATCTCGAGAAGTCCGTGACGGCGGGCCGCGAGGAGACCGAGGACATAGAGCTCGCCCCCGAGAAAATAGCGCCGGCTGACCTCGTCCTGATCGACCATGCGCGCCCGGATCAACGCCATCAGGAGACGCCGGGCGGTCGGCTTGTTGAGACGGCTCTCCGACACCGCCTCGCTCAGCGTGACGCCGCGTTCGGCGCCGCGGCCGACGGCGGAGAGCAGGCTGAGGGCCCGCTCCACCGCCTGAGCGCCGGAACCGGCGATGGCGCCCGCAGCTAGGTCCCCGTCAGGAACACCGACCGCAGCGTCGTTCATCGCTTTGCCCACCGCCGCCTGCCCTCGATCAGCCGAGCGGGCGCCCGACAGCCTTTTCGAGGATGGCCCAGGCCTCGTCGCCGTACTTGCTCTTCCAGTCGCTGTAGAAACCGGCCGCCTTGAGTTTTTCCTGGAAGGCCGCGGGATCGGGATCGTTGAAGGCCATGCCCTTGGACTCCAGCTCGCCCCGCAGCGAGGCGTTGAGATCCATGACGTCCTTGCGCTGCATGTCGGCGGAGGCGTTGAAGTTCTTCGACACGATCTCCTTGAGATCGTCCGGCAGTCCTTCCCAGGCGCGACGGTTGGCCAGAATCCAGAAGCCGTCCCACATGTGGTTGGTCATCGAGCAGAACTTCTGCACCTCGTAGAGCTTGAAGGTGGAGAGGATCGCCAGCGGGTTCTCCTGGCCGTCGACGACGCCGGTCTGCAGCGCGGTGTAGACCTCGGCGAAGTTGAGGCTGGCCGGTGCCGAGCCGAAGGCGGTGAACATCGAGGTCCAGAGCGGGCTCACCGGAACGCGGATCTTGAAGTTCTCGAGGTCGGCAGGCGTCGCGATCGGCGCCTTCGACGAGGTGATCTGGCGGAAACCGTTGTCCCAGATCTTGTCGAACGTCACGAGGCCCTTCTTGGCGATCTCGGCGCGGACATAGGCGCCGAGGTCGCCATCCATGGCCGGCCAGACGGAATCGTAGTCCGGGAAGGCGAAGCCGATGCCGCTCAGCGAGGCATTCGGCACCAGGGTCGAGAGGATCAGCGGCGACAGGCTGAACAGTTCGACGCCGCCGGAGCGCACCTGGCTCAGCATGTCGGTGTCGGCGCCCAACTGGCTCGAGGGGAAGATCTGGATCTCCATCCGGCCCGAGCTCTCCTCGGCGATCTTGTCCGCGGCCTCCTTGGCGCGGATGTTCAAGGGATGCGTCACCGCCTGGTTGTTGGCGAACTTGAAGGTGAACTCGGCGGCGCGTGCCGGGGTCGTGCGAATCGAAAAATGCGTCGCGACGCCGGCGGCGACGGAGCCGAGCAGGATCTTTCTGCGGGTGATGGTCATGTCGTTTCCTCCTTTTGAAATGCAGTCTTTTGTTGTTGGCAGTGCTTCAGGCAGACCTCACAGCAAGGCCGTGGACAGGAAGGGGAAGGCGGCGATCAAGAGCAGCCCGATGAACAGGGCGCCGATATAGGGCCAGATCGCCCGCATCACCTGATCAGGCGGCGTATCCCCGATCTTGCAGGCGATGTAGAAGCCGATGCCGATCGGCGGCGCCATCAGACCGATGTTCATCGCGGTGACGACGACCATGGAATAGTGCACGTCGTTGATCTCGAGGCTCCTGGCGACGGGGAACATGATCGGCGCCATCAGGACGATCGCCGGCAGGCCTTCCAGCACGCAGCCGAGCACCATGAAGATGACGATCGACACCCCCATGAAGCTGATCCAGCCGCCGGGCATGACCTGGACGAGGCCGACCAGCTTGCCGGCAAACCCCGTCTGCGTCAGCGCCCAGGCCATGGCCGACGCCGTGCCGAGGATGAGGAGGATGGCGCCCGACAGGGCGGCCGTCTCGGTCATCATGGTGTAGATCCGGGACCAGCGGATGCCGCCATAGACCACCGCGCCGACCGCCATCGCGTAGATGACGGCGATGGTCGACACTTCGGTCGCCGTAGCGACGCCGCCGCCGACGGCCGAGCGGATCAGAAAGGGCAGAACCAGAGCGGGGATCGCGATCAGAAGCGTCTTGCCGACCGTCTTCATCGGCGCGCGCCTGATCCCCTCCATCAGCTCGGCCCTGGCCTTCCAGCGTGCCAGCAGCGCCAGGACGACGAGCAAGACCATCGCGATGACGAAGCCGGAGGTGAAGAGACCGGCGATCGAGACACCGGCCGTCGAGCCGAGCACGATGAGAACGATCGACGGCGGAACCGTGTCGGCCATCGCCGCGCCGGTCGCCAAAAGCGCCGTCATCTCCTTCGGCTTGTGGCCGCGCCGCTTCATCTCGGGAAACAGCGCCGGCGCCACCGTCGCCATGTCCGAGACCTTCGAGCCGGAAATGCCGGAAACGAGGAAAAGCGAGCCGAGGAGGACATAGGACATGCCGGCGCGGACATGGCCGAGGAGGGAAGCCAGGAACTCGACGATCGCCTTTCCCATGCCGGTCGCGTCGAGCACGCAGCCGAGAAGGACGAAGATCGGCACCGAGAGGAGGATCATGCTCGACATGCCCTCATCCATCCGCCCGATCATCACCATCACCGGCACCGAGGTGGTGGTGGCGAGGAAGGCGAGCGTGCCAAGGCCGAAGCAAAAGGCGATCGGCACGCCCATGACGAGGAACAGGCCGACGAAGCCGACGAGGAAGATGGGGATGTTCCAGTTGCCGAGCGTGCGCAGGCTTGGGCCCACCTGCCACAGCACGGCGGCGACGATGGCGATCAACGCCGCCGAGAGGATGAGATGGACAAGCCTCACGCCCCGGAACGCGTTGACGAGAGCGAGCAGCAGCATCAGCGCGATGCCGGCCGGCAGGGCCGAGGCCCGCCAGCTCATCGGAATGTTCAGAGCGGCCGAGGTCACGTAGGATTCCTCGGCGGCGTAGTCGATCGCTGGCCGCAGCATAACGGCCAGGAACAGCGCCATCAGGACCAGGCCCAGCGTGGCGACGAACTGCCGCCGCTCCGGGGCCAGCAGGTTGAGGAAGATGGTCAGGCGCAGATGCTCGCTGCGATCGACCGCCATCCCGGCGCCCAGCATCGCCAGCCACAGGAAGGAGATCGAGGCGACCTCGTCGATCCAGATCACCGGGACGGAAAACACGTAACGCGATACGACGCCGGTCAAAAGCAGGCCGATGATGCCGACGAGCAGCAGGGCCGCGATCGCTTCCACGGGTCGCATCCAGCGCGATCCGGACTGAACCGACGCGCCTTCGAGTCCGGCGAGGAGCGCGGCGTCGCCGGCTGGCTCGTTGACTAAGCTCACGCTTGCATCCTCCCCTCGGCACCATGCCGCATCGATCGGCAACCGTTGTCACCGGGAGGTCTGCAGCGGGGTTTGCACCTTGCGATCGGACTGGCGCCCGAACGCGGATGTGCCGCTCCCCTCCTCCCCGACAGCCGCCTTTGCCGCCCGGGCATCAGGTCCACTGGGTGGATCTTGTTCTGATGCCTTGCCCATCGTCATGGGCGAAACGCCTCAAACTGGCAAGAGACAAAGCCCAGCCACGCCGAAAAGGCGAAATCTCACTCCACAATATGGAACAGAGGGGCGACGCCCTCGCGCCGTTCGCCTCTTCTGGTCTCCCCGCTCAGGTCGGCAGGCTGCCGGACACGGTGACATGCAGCCCGCCATCGACCGGAAGTTCGATCCCCGTGATGTATTTCGCCTCGTCGGAGGCAAGAAAAACCGAGGCCCAGGCGATGTCCCAGCCATCGCCCTGCCGCCGCATCGGCGCGATGGCGTCTCGCTTGCGCCGCATCTCGTCCGCCGACTCGTAGTAGCCGCTGATCTGCTTCTGGATGTGCGGCGTATCCATCACGCCGGGCAGGATGGCGTTCGCACGAACGCCCTTGCCAGCGTACTCGACCGCGACGGCGCGGGTGAAATGATTGAGGGCCGCCTTCGAGGCGTAGTAGGAAATGTAGGGATAGCCGGTCCAGCGGATCGAGGCGAGCGAGGAGATGTTGACGATCGCGCCCTTTCCTTGCCGCTCCATGATCGGCAGGACGGCCTTGCAGGCCAGGAACACGCTGGTGAGATTGACGTCCATCACCAGCCGCCAGCTCTCCTCGGTCGCATCCGCCGCACCGCCCGGCAGGTTGATGCCGACATTGTTGTGCAGCACGTCGATGCGTCCGTAGCGCACCATCACCGCGTCCACCACAGCCGCGATATCGGCCGCCTTGGTGACGTCGGCGCAGAGGGCCAGGCCCTCGCCGCCCTCGCTCTCGATGACGCCGAGGGTGTTCAGCGCGGCATCGAGATGGATGTCGACGCAGGCCACCTTCGCGCCCTCGCGGGCATAGGCGACGGCCGCCGCCTTGCCGTTGCCCCAGCCCTCCCCCACCGAGCCGGCCCCCAGCACGAGCACGATCTTGTCTTTCATTCGATCCATGGGCGTCCTTGGCTGTCTGGTGGGAATTCGGCACGAGGCGCGATGGCTGGGCGATCCGGCGCGGACCGGTGTCGTCTAGCCGGCTCGCGGCGCCAAACCGCGGACCCGCGCCCCGACCCGCGAGGGCGAGGCCGGTACTGACGAGCCTTGCCACAGGCCGCTGCCGCCTGCCGTCGTCCCGGCCGCATTTTGCTGCTCCCGAATGGCCTGACATCGCCCCATCGTCAATATCCGTCGCGGATATCACGGGACGTGGCGGCCACCGGCCCCAGGTCCCGCCATCCTTACTTCGGCTTCGCCGAGGCGACGTTCTCCGGCCAGATCAGCTGGTTCTTGCCTTCCTGGATCTGCGCTACCGGGATCGGCACGAAGTCGGCGCCGGCCTTGATCGCGTGGTCTTCGGCGAACTGGATGCGGCCGAGCAGGCAGTCATAGTCGGTGGCGCCGATCTCCTTCGCGAGCGCCTCCGGCTCGGTACCCGCCTTGTCGATGGCACGGAGCGCGATCTCCATGGTGCAGAAGGCGTGAGCATGGCTGTAGTTGGCCGGCGCGCCGAACTCGGCTTCGATGCGATCGGAAAAGGCCTTCTGATCCGCGTCGAGTTCAGGGGCATACTGCAGCGCCGCCCAGTACATGCCCTCGGCGATGTCGGCGGCTTGCGCCATGAATTCCGGCTTCGTCGGATAGTAGATCGCCAGGTGCGAGGTCTCCAGCGCCTGTTCCTGCAATTGGCGGACAAAGGCGACACCCGAATTGACCACGGTGAACACCGAGACCAGCACATCCGGATCGGCGTCGCGGAGCTTGGAGAGCTGCGGGTAGAAGTCCGTCGTCACCGTCGGCACGGTCTCGGTGGCAACGACCGACCAGCCGTCCTTCTCGAACAGTTCGCCGATCTTCTTGGCATTGGCGATCCCGTAATCGGTGTCCTCGACCACGAAAGCGATCTTCTTGTCGCCGGGGGCAAGGGTGCCCTTCTCGAAGGCCCAGGCATAGAAATCGTGCACCGCGATACCGTAGCCGTCGCTGTTGTAGCCGCCCTTCCAGAACAGCTTGAAGCGGTCCGGGTCTGCCATCACCTTGTCGGCGATCGCCGAGGCGACCGGCTCGGCGCTGAGGATCGGGATGTTGTACTGCGGTGCCATCTCCATCAGCGCCAGCGTCACGTGGCTGTGCAGCGTGTCGCCGATGATCAGCTTGACCTGATCGCGGGTGATCAGGCGCTGGGCCGCGCTGATGCCGACTTCGGGCTTGGAGTTGGAATCCTCCATCACCAGCTTGATCTTCGGCGGGTTCTGGGAGACGTAGTCGCCCTTCCCCTCGTTCCATTCCTTGACGGCAAGTTCCAACCCCTCCTTGTGGGCCTTGCCGGTATTGGCGGCAGGCCCGGTGAGCGGCCCGATCGCCCCGATCGTGACATCCTGTGCGACGGCGGCGGGCGTTGCAGCGGCCATCAGGGCTGCCGACAGAAGGCCTGCCGACAGGAGGCCCGGGATCTTCAATCTTGGCATCGGCTTCGTCTCCTTTGGGGTTTCACGAACTGGCGGTTACGGGTCCAGCGCCTGCGGGCTCAGGTCGCGCGGGCGGCGTCGGTGGCGGAGCGTCCGCGCCACGGGCGCGTCAACCCGGCAATGCCCTGCGGCGCGACGAAGACGAACACGACGATGAGCGCGCCGTAGAACAGCATGCGGTAGTCGCCGACCTCGCGCAGCGCTTCCGACATCACCGTCAGCAGAAGCGCGCCGTAAATCGGTCCAAAGAAGCGTCCGACGCCGCCGACGATGATCATCGCCAGGAGCGTGATCAGCATTTCCGGCCCGGCCACCGAACTTGGCGTCAGGATCAGGACGTAGTGGGCATAGATCGCGCCGCTCAGCCCGACGACGGCAGCGCTGACGGCGAAGGCCAGCAGCTTCCACGTCGACAGATGGATGCCGAGACTTTCGGCGGCGGTCTCGGAATCCTTGATGGCGAGAAAGGTCAGCCCGGGGCGCGACGTCAGGAGCGTGAGGAGAGCAAGGTTCACCGCCAGAAAGAACACCGCCGCCAGGACATAGGAGCCGATCGCATTGCCGATGCCGAAGCGCAGGGTGAGGTCGCCGATCTGAATCGGATCGAAGGGCGGAATTCCCCAGAAGCCGAGTTCCCCGCGGGTGATCTCCTTGAGATTGGAGAACACCAGCCGGACGATTTCGGCGAAGGCGAGCGTGACGATCGCCACGTGCGGCATGGAGCGGATGCGCAGGATCGGCAGGCCGATGAGGAGGCCGGAGACAGCGGCCGCCAGGGCGCCGATCCAGATCGTGATCCACGGGCTGACCCCGCCGTAGAAGGCCACCAGCGCGGAGACATAGGCCCCCATGGCAAAGAAGGCGTGGTGGCCGAGGGTCTTCAGCCCGAGAATGCCGAGCGTCAGGTTCCAGCCGGTGGCGAAGACGGCGAAGATCAGAAACAGCGTCAGAATATGCAGGATGTAGTCGTCGACGGGCAGGAAGGGCACGGCCAGCAGCAGCGCCGCATACAGAAGGAGGAGGAGAAAGGGTCGCTTGCCGAAGACTTCGAGCATGATCTTCCTCAGGCCTCGCGGCCGCTGAAAAGGCCGTTCGGGCGGACCCAGATGACGGCGATGAGGAATGTGAAGGCGATCACGTCCCGCCACTCACTCGGTGCAAAGGCGACGGAGAAGGACTCGATCAGCCCGAGCAGGAAGCCCGCCGCGACCGCCCCGCCAAAAGAGCCGAGACCGCCGAGGATGACGACAGCAAATCCCTTCAGGAGGTAGGAGGTCCCCATCCACGGGTTCACCGAGATCAGCGGTGACAGCAGGATGGCCGCGACGCCGGCAAGCGCTGCCGAGATCGAGAACACCGCCGTGTGGACGAGGCCGGCCGGGATGCCGACCGCCAGCGCCGCTTCCGAATCCTGCGCCGTCGCGCGGATGATGCGGCCGAGCTTGGTGCGATAGAGCACGAGCGCGCAGGCCGCCATCACCGCCACCGCGATGAGGCAGATCGCGATCCGCTGCCAGGGCATGCGCAACTCGCCGATGACGACGATGCCCGGGAAGAAATAGGGCACTGCCTGGAATTGCTCGCCCCAGATCAATTGGGCGCCGCTCTGCAGGAAGATCGACAGGCCGATCGTCGCCGCGACGACCTGGAACGCCCAGTCGTCGCGGCGCAGCAGCGGCGCGATGGTCAGACGCTGGATCCCGGCGCCGAGGATGACGATGATGGCCAGCGTGATCACCGAGGCGACGAGAAGCGGCCAGCCGAGCGTCACGGCAAACAGCAGGATGAGATAGCCCGCCAGCATCAGGAGTTCGCCATGGGCGAAGTTGAGGACGCGCGTCGTGCCGTAGACGAGCGCGATGCCGGAACCGACCAGCGCATAGATCGACCCGGTGATCAGACCATTGATCAGGAGTTCCAGGAAGTTCGCGGTGCTCACGACGCCTCCTCGCGCAGGCCAAGATAGACGCGCTTCACCTCGGGATGCTCCAGCATCTGTTCGCCCGAGCCGCTGAGGGCGACCCGCCCGCCCTCCAGAAGATAGCCGCGATGGCTCATGGCGAAAGACATTTTGGCGTTCTGCTCGTTGAAGAGGATGGCGACGCCGCGCGCATTGATCATCTGCATGATGGCGTAGACGTTCTTCACCATCGCCGGCGACAGCCCGAGGAAGGGCTCGTCCATCAGCAGAATCCGGGGATCGGCCATGAGCCCGCGTGCGATCGCCACCATCTGCTGCTGACCGCCGCTCAGCTTGCCGGCCGTGGCATTCAAATGGCTGGTGATCTCGGGAAGGATGTCCAGAACCCAGTCGAAGGAGCGGCGCGCCTCCGCGCCGGTGCGCGTGTAGGCGCCGAGCATGATGTTCTCGCGCACGCTCATCCGGGGAAACAGCCGACGGCGCTCGAGCACGATGCTCATCCGCCGCTGCGGGCGGACCGTCGCCGACTTGCCGCGCAAATCCTCGCCGTCGAGCATGACCCTGCCGGCAGAGGCCTTTTTCAGCCCCATGGCCGCCTTCAGGATGGTGCTCTTGCCCGAGCCGTTCGGCCCCATCACCGCAACCATCTCGCCCGCGCCGACGGAGATCGACACGTCCCAGAGGACCTGCGTGGCGCCGTAATGGACGTCGATGTTCTCAAGCTCAAGCATCGCCATCGCCCAGATAAATGCGCCGGACGCTCTCGTGCTCGGCGACCTCGGCCATCGAGCCCGAAACGATCACCTCGCCGCGATTGAGGAAGATCGCATCGTCGGCCAGACCAAAGAGCACTTCCATATTGTGCTCGATCACCACGATGGTGATGCCGCGCTCTTCGCGCATCCGGCGTATCAGATCGAGGATCTGCGGTATGCTCGGGCGATCGACGCCGCCGGTGACCTCGTCGAGCAGCAGGAGGCGCGGCTTGGTCGCCAGCGCCCGTGCCAGTTCCAGGCGCTTGCGCTGACCGGTACTCAGCACCCGCGCCGGATCGTCCACCTTGGCCGACAGGCCGACGAAATCGACATAGCTCGCCGCTTCCGCACGCGCCTGCTTCATGGGCGTGGATTTCGCCGCCAGCGCGACCATCACATTCTCGAGGACGGTCAGCCCGCCGAAGGGCTGGGTGATCTGGAAGGTTCGGGCGATCCCGAAATGACACCTCTTGCTGGGGGATTGGTTGGTGACGTCTTCGCCCTGAAACACCACCGTTCCGGATGTCGGATTGACCGCCCCCGCAATGACGTTGAACAGTGTGGTCTTACCGGCCCCGTTGGGCCCAAGAATTGCAGTGGTCTTCCCATCTCGAACAGAAAGATGCACGTCCTTCAATGCGACGATGCCACCGAAAGCGACGGTTACTATCTCGATGCTCAGAAGATCTGCCAGCATTCAACAACCTTTTCTGCGAAGGCAGGCTAGCCGTGCAATTCTGATATGGCAATATGTCCGCGAATTAACTCGCCCAGAATCTGACCACCCGCCTATCCATGTATATTTTGTGTGCTTTCATCTCTTCCGACGGGTTGACGCCCCGCCGCCACCCACCCTATCCAAGGGCGACGCGGCTCGATCGATTGCTCGTTTTTGGAAGAGTTGGCCATGCCCCTCGACCCCGTTGTCCGGCAGGAAATTCTGGAATCGGTTGCGACCGGCTTCGAAGAGCAAGTGGCTTTCACCCGTCAACTCGTGTCGTTTCCTTCCACCCGGGGCGCCGAACACGCGGTCCAGGACTTTGTCTTCCGGGCGATGAAGTCTCGCGGCTACCGTGTCGATCGTTTCGCGATGGACGACGCGGCGCTGGCCGGTCATCCCGGCGGCGCGCCCTTAACGCCAGAACATTCCGACGCGCCGATCGTCGTCGGGATCCATCATCCGCGCGAGGAGACTGGCCGTTCGCTCATCCTGCAGTCGCATGTCGACGTCGTGCCGCCCGGCCCCGCCGCCATGTGGACGGCCGGCGCGTTCGAGCCGAGGATCGCCGGCGACTGGCTGTTCGGGCGCGGCGCGGCGGACATGAAGGCGGGGGCCGCGGCCAATCTCCATGCACTGGACGCGCTCCGGCGCATTGGCCTGCAGCCGGCGGCGACGGTCTACATCCAGTCGGTCGTCGAGGAAGAGTCGACCGGCAACGGAGCGCTGATGACGCATCTGCGGGGCTATGCCGCCGACGCCGCGCTCATTCCGGAACCCGAAGACGAGATGCTGGTGCGCGCCAATACCGGCGTTCTGTGGTTCCAGGTCGAGGTCAACGGCCTTCCGGCGCATGTCCGCGAAATGGCCACCGGCACGAACGCGATCGACGCGACCTACCGCATCATCGGATCGCTGCGAGAGCTCGAGGCGACCTGGAACGCGCGCAAGGACGATCACGCCTATTTCGACGAGACTCCGCATCCGATCAATCTGAACATCGGCAAGATCGAAGGCGGCGACTGGGCCTCGTCGGTGCCCTGCTGGTGCCGGATCGATTGCCGCATCGCCATCTATCCCGGGACCGACGCCTCCCTTGCCGCCGAGGAAATCAGCGACCACATCGCCGCTTTCGCCCGGCACGATCCCTACCTCTCGAACAACCCGCCGCGGGTGGCCTTCAACGGCTTCCGCGCCGAAGGCTATGTGCTTGCTCCGGGCTCGGCAGCGGAAGAGGTTTTGGGGCGGGCGCACGAGAGTGCGGTCGGCGCACCGCTGAAGAGCTTCACCACGCCGGGCTATCTCGATACCCGCGTCTACGCGCTCTACGACCGCGTGCCGGCGCTGTGCTACGGTCCGATCTCCCGCAACATTCACGGCTTCGACGAATGCGTCAGCCTGTCCTCAGTCCAGCGCATTACCGGGGCCATGGCGCTGTTCATTGCCGAATGGTGCGGGACCGAGACGCTGTCGTGAGGGGCAAGGCTTTTGCGCCCGCAGGGCATGAGGCGGCCGGGCGGCTCGGTGCCTTGGCCGGCAGCAGGCGCAGGCCGTAATCTGCAGGGATGGCAGCCGGCAGTCGGGCAGGGCCCGGCCAGGTGGAACTGCCGGGCGAGGAGTTACAGAGATGAGCACGATCAGGACGGTCGAGGAATTGCGGACGGTCTACAAGGCACCGCTGGAGCGGGCGGTCCTGAAGGAGATGACTGGGCTCGACAAGCATGCCCGCGCGTTTTTGCAGCGCTGTCCCTTCGTGCTGATCGGCTCCTGCGCCAAGGGCGGCCGCGCCGATGTCAGCCCCAAGGGTGATCAGCCCGGCTTCGTGCACGCGCTCGACGATCGGACGATTGCCATTCCCGACCGGCCGGGAAACAACCGGCTCGATACGTTCGAGAACATCCTCAGCAATCCCGAGGTCGGGCTGATCTTTCTCATCCCGGGAATGAACGAGACCCTGCGGATCAACGGCAAGGCCGAGATCAGCACCGATGCGGCTCTGTTGGCGAGGTTCGAGTACCAGCGCAAGTTGCCGATCAGCGTCATGGTGGTGCGCACGGAGGAGGTCTATCTCCATTGCGCAAAGGCCTTTCTGCGATCGGGCCTGTGGGACCCGTCCACCTTCATCGAACGCGGCAGTTTTCCCTCTTTCGGCGCAATGATGAAGGATCAGATTGCGCTTGAGGAGACCGCCGAGGAGCTCGACCGTCATCTCGCGGAACGCTACAAGGCCACGCTTTACTGACGGCACTGTCAAACGGGCAAGCCAGCCGGATGTCGCCCCATCCGGCACGCTCCGCGTACCATTTCGGTCTCGGGTTCGATGAGGCCAGCGCCTTCGTACAGGCCTCGCGCGGGTTGGCAAGGAGCGCGGCGGTTTCGCCTTTCTCCACCACACGGTCCGTGCGCATCACCAAGATCCTGTCGGCGAAATTGCGGATCACGGGCAGGTCGGCCAGGAGGGCGATGACCTGTGCCCGGACCGAAACGTCGAGGGCCGGGACG
The DNA here is from genome assembly GCF_019973775.1 of Aureimonas sp. SA4125. Taxonomy (NCBI): domain Bacteria; kingdom Pseudomonadati; phylum Pseudomonadota; class Alphaproteobacteria; order Hyphomicrobiales; family Aurantimonadaceae; genus Aureimonas; species Aureimonas sp. SA4125. Next base: position 4,277,778 of record NZ_AP025032.1, read on the forward strand.
GCTTCGTCGCGGGCGATCAGGCCGGGATCGCTGGCCGACGCCGCAGACCGCCTTGATGTGCCGGAAGGCGCCGCCCTGTCGTCATATGACCGCGCAAAGCCTCGGTTCTGGCGTGGGGACGGTCCGACTGACCGCTCCGGGTTTCACCCGGACGGCAGGAGACGGGCGGCACACGCGGAGGGCGCGGCATCGGCGGTGGCGACCTGGAGGCTCAATATCCAGCAGGACTAGCCAATCCCGAGCTGCGCGTTGAGGTCCCCGAACCGCTCGCCCTGGACGATAATATGCAAGCGGAGCGCATGTTCCGCCGCCGGACCGTCGCCGGCCGCGATGGCGGCGACGATCGTCTCGTGCTCGAGCAGGGACTGACGCATGCGGTGAGCAACGCGCAGCTGCAGCCGGCGAAACGGCTTCAGCCGCTGATGCAGGCGGCCGGCCTCGCCCTGCAGAAAAGTGTTGGCGCTGGCGGCATAGATGGCGGCGTGGAAGCGCTCGTTCTCGTAGTAATAGGCGTCCGGATCGTTGCGGGCCGCTGCCTGCCGACAGTCCTCCAGCCGCAGCTGCAGCTTTGCCAGCGCCGCGCCGTCGATGCGCCGGGCCGCGAGGCGCCCGGCCAGCCCCTCCAGCTCCGCCATGACCTCGAACATCTCGACCATCTCCCCGATACCGACGCGGCGAACGAAAGCGCCGCGGTGACGGATCTGCTCGACCATGCCGATCGAGGCGAGCTGGTTGATCGCCTCACGCACCGGCGTTCGGGACACGCCGAAACGGTTGGCGATCTCGCTTTCGTCGAGCCGCTCACCGGCGGCTCGCTGCCCCATCGCAATCTCCTGCTCGAGATAGTCGCGTATGTCGGCCGCCTTCGGCTGTGCGCTCGCCCCGTTGCGCCGTGCCGGGATGAAGTCGGTGACTGGTTCTGGGGCGGATGGTGACCTGGTTATCATGGAAATCGTATACAACATCGTTGACAACGCATGCAATGAGTCGTTTTCTGACGAACAATGCGCCAATGAGCGCCTATCCTGGGAGGGAACCATGAAGACCGTTGTGACCGCGCTGGCCTGTGGGCTGGCCCTGACGACCTCATCCTTTGCCGCCGACGTGGTGCTGCGCGCTTCCCATCAATGGCCGGGCGGCAAGGGCGACGTGCGCGACGAGATGGTCCAGATGATCGGCAAGGACGTCGCCGCGGCCAATGTCGGGCTGTCGATGCAGGTCTTCCCCGGCGAGTCGCTGTTCAAGGCGAAGGACCAGTGGGGCGCCGTCACCAAGGGCCAGGTCGACATCACGGCCTTTCCGCTGGACTACGCCTCCGGCCGCCACCCGGAATTTTCCGCCACGCTGATGCCGGGCCTCGTCGGCAACCACGAGCGCGCCGCGCGGCTGAACGATTCGCCCTTCATGGACGACATCAAGGCCTCGATCGACAAGGCCGGCGCGATCGTCCTGTCGGATGCCTGGCTGGCCGGCGGCTTCGTCTCGTCGAAGGGCTGCATCACCTCGCCGGAAAGCGCCAAGGGCCAGACGCTGCGCGCCGCCGGTCCCGCCTTCGAGCAGATGCTGGTCGGCGCCGGCGCCTCGATCTCGTCCATGCCGTCCTCGGAAATCTACACCGGCATGCAGCAGAACGTGCTGGACGGTGCCAACACCTCGTCGGGTTCCCTTGTTTCCTATCGCGTCTTCGAGGTCTCGAAGTGCCTCACCGCTCCCGGCGAGAACGCGCTCTGGTTCATGTACGAGCCGATCCTGATGTCGAAGCGCTCCTTCGACCGGTTGTCCAAGGAGCAGCAGGACGCCCTCGTCGCCGCCGGCGAGAAGGCAGAGGCCTATTTCGCCACCGAGGCCAAGAAGCTCGATGCCGAGATGATCGAGGTGTTCAAGAAGAGCGGCGTGGAAGTCGCCGAGATGTCGAAGGCCGACTACGACGCCTGGCTGACGATCGCCAAGGAGACGTCGTACAAGGAGTTCGCCGCCAAAGTGCCGAACGGCCAGAAGCTGATCGACGACGCCCTCGCGGTCGAGTAGGCGCGCGGCCTGACGGGCGGCGGCCGGCGCCGCCCCCGCCCGTCTCCGGCACCGCAGCGTGATGACCTGTCGCGAGATCGGCATCCCGGTGCGGTTCGTTTGTTTTCGCACGGTTCCTTCGGCCGCATTCATGGCGGCCGACGACCGTGCACCAGCAGGGGACGCGCATGCGGCTCTATATCGCCATCGTATCCGCCCTGTCCCGCCTCCTCGCCGTGGTCGCCATGTTCGCGCTGCTGGCCGCGGTCCTGGTGGTCAGCGACATGGTCTTCGAGCGCTATGTTCTCGGACGCTCGACCGCCTGGCAGACCGAATTTACCGCCTATGCCATTGTCGCCGCGACCTTTCTCGGCGCCCCCTGGACGCTGATCGAGCGCGGGCACGTCAATGTCGACCTCCTGCAGATCTCGGTTCGGCCGCGCCTGCGCGTCGTGCTGGAGACTTCTGCAGGGCTCGCCTCGCTCCTCTTCGTCGCGCTTCTCGCCTATGCCGGCTGGCTGCATTTTCACGAAGCCCTGTCGAGCGGCTGGACCAGCGACACGGTGACGGCGACGCCCTTGTGGATCCCGCTTCTGCCCATGCCCGTCGGCACCGGCGTCCTCGCTCTGCAATACATCGCCGAACTGATGCGTCTGTTCAGCGAGACACCGAGCGAACGGGCGACGCGCCACGCGCCCTTTACCGACACCACGAAGGCGGCCCGGCCATGAGCCCCATGATCAGCGGTCTTTCCATGCTGGCGGCCCTTCTCGGACTGCTGGCCATCGGCACGCCGATCGCCTTCTCGCTCGGCCTCGTCGCCATGGGTGCGCTGTTCTCGGTCTACGGCGCCTTCTTCCTCGAGACGCTGGGCGAACAGTTCTTCACCGCCCTCTCCTCCTTCAGCCTCGTCTCGATCCCGATGTTCATCCTGATGGGCGCGGCCGTGGCCTCCTCTCCGGCCGGCAAGGATCTCTACGAGGCACTGGACCGCTGGCTGAACCGCGTTCCGGGCGGCCTCGTCCTCTCCAATCTCGGCGCCTGCTCGATCTTCGCCGCCCTGTCCGGCTCCTCGCCCGCCACCTGCGCGGCGATCGGCAAGATGGGCATTCCCGAGATGCGCCAGCGCGGCTATCCCGCCGAGATCGCCGCCGGCTCGATTGCGGCGGGCGGCACGCTCGGCATTCTGATCCCGCCCTCGGTGACGATGATCGTCTACGGCATCGCCACGGAAACCTCGATCGGCCGGCTGTTCCTGGCCGGCGTGCTCCCCGGCCTGATGCTGACCGTGCTGTTCATGGCCTGGACGATCATCGCCTGCAAACGCCGGGGTCTCGGCCTGTCGGAGCTCAGCCAGCGTTTCACCATGTCCGAGCGCTTCCAGGCCCTGCCGCGGGTGCTGCCCTTCCTCGCCGTCATCGTCGCGGTGCTCTTCGTCCTCTATGGCGGCGTCGCCACGCCCTCGGAGGCGGCTGGCGTCGGCGCGCTGTTCTGCCTCGTCCTCGTCGCGGTGATCTACGGCATCTTCTCCAAGACCTGGAAGTTCTCCCAGATGCGGACGATCTTCCGCGACACGCTGAGGGAGAGCGTGATGATCATGCTGATCATCGGCGCCTCCGAGCTCTTCGCTTTCGCCCTGTCCTCGCTCTACATCACCCAGTCGATCGCTCAATATATCGGCGATCTCGACATCAATCGCTGGGCGCTGATGGGCGTCATCAACCTCTTTCTGCTCTTTGCCGGCTTCTTCCTGCCGCCGGTCGGCGTCATCCTGATGACCGCGCCGATCCTGCTGCCGATCATCATCGGCGCCGGCTTCGACCCCTACTGGTTCGCGGTGATCCTGACGATCAACATGGAGATCGGGCTGATCACCCCGCCGGTTGGCCTCAACCTCTACGTCATCAACGGCATCGCCCCCGACATCTCGCTCGCCCAGATCCTCAGGGGCTCCCTGCCCTATGTCATGTGCATGGTGCTCGGCATCGTGCTCCTGTGCATCTTCCCGCAGATCGCCCTGTTCCTTCCCGATCTCGTCATGGGCCCCTCGCTATGAGCCGGACCTCCTTGCTCCAGGACCTCCTATCGTCGATCGCCACGCGCACCGGATTTCTGTCCGACCCGCGCAGCAGACGCCTGACGCTCGCCGAGACGGCAAGGCTCTGTCACGATCTCGTCTCAGCCCGTGGAGAGCCTTCGGGCGTCAGGATCGCCACGCAGATCCTCCAGACTTTCCGGCAGATGGACGCGGCCGAGGCCGACGGTTTCTTCGCCATCCTGGCGGACGAATTCGGCCCGCCCGCCGAGCCTTTGCGCAAGGCGGCCGAGGCCTATGCCGCGACCCCGACGCCAAAGACCCTCTCCGCCCTACAGCATGCCGCCGAACCCCCGCGACAGGAGCTCTTCCGCCGCCTCAATCTGGCCGCCGGCGGGACAGCGGAACTGGTGCGCCTGCGCGAGCGCCTGCTGCCGCGCCTGAAACAGGACCCGTCCCGCCTCGAGGCCGTGGACGAGGACCTGCGCCACCTCTTCCAGTCCTGGTTCAACCGCGGCTTTCTTGTCTTGAAACGTATCGACTGGGATACGCCGGCCAGTGTGCTCGAGAAGATCATCCGCTACGAGGCGGTCCACACCATCGGCAACTGGGACGAGTTGCGACAGCGGCTCGCCCCCGGCGACCGGCGCTGCTTCGCTTTCTTCCATCCCTCGATCCCCGACGATCCGCTGATCTTCGTCGAGGTCGCGCTGACCGGAGAAACGCCCGCTTCGATCACCGAGGTGCTCGACTCCAACCGACTGGTCCGTCCGGCGGCGGGCATAAACACGGCGGTGTTCTATTCCATCTCCAACTGCCACCGCGGCCTTGCCGGCATTTCGTTCGGATCCTTCCTGATCAAGCAGGTCGCCGAGGATCTCCGGGCCGACCTGCCGGGCTTGAAGACCTTCGTCACCCTCTCGCCCGTCCCTGGCTTCCAGCCCTGGCTGCAAAGCCTCGACGCCACGGCAAACCCGCCCCTCGACGCGGGGGAAGGCAGGGCGCTGGCCATCATCGCCGAAACCGGCTGGGCCGCCGACCCGGCCAAGGTCGAGGCGGCACGGCCCGGACTGCTGGCGCTGGGCGCAAGGTTCCTCGTCAAGGTCAAGCGCCCCGACGGCCAGCCGCGCGATCCCGTGGCGCGCTTCCATCTGGGCAACGGCGCCATGCTGAACCGGATCATGCATCTTGCCGACCCCTCGCCCCGGGGCCTGGCGCAATCGGCCGGGCTGATGGTGAACTACCTCTACGACCTTCCGAAACTGGAGCAGTACCACGAGGCCTATGCGGCCGAGCGGCAGGTGGCCGCGAGCCGCGCCGTCACGTCGCTCCTCTCCAGCCGCTTCAACGATAATCCCAACAGGGAACCGGCATGACCAACCATCTCTATGACGGCCTCCTCGCGGTCGGCGCGGCGACCCCCGACAAGACCTTCGCCCTCCTCCCGGATGGGCGGCGCTTCACCTATGGTGATGTCGGCACCGTTTCGGCACGGCTGGCCCATGCGCTTGTCGCAGCCGGTCTCACACCGGGCGACCGGGTCGCGGTGCAGGTCGAGAAGAGCCTCGAGGCGCTGATGCTGTATTTCGCGACCGTGCGGGCCGGCGGCGTCTTCCTGCCGCTCAACACCGCCTACACCGCCACCGAGATCGACTACTTCCTCTCCGACGCCCGGCCGCGGATCTTCGTCTGCGATCCCGGCAAGGTCGGCGAACTCACCCCCGTGGCAGAAAAGGTCGGCGCCCGTGTCGAGACACTGGATGCCGACGGGTCCGGCTCCCTTGCCGGCGCGGCCGAGACCCAGCCGTCGAGCTTCACCAATGTCGCCCGATCCGCCGGCGACCTCGCCTCCATCCTCTACACCTCGGGCACGACCGGTCGCTCCAAAGGCGCCATGCTGACCCACGCCAACCTTTTGTCCAATGCCGAGGTGCTGCGCGATACCTGGCGGTTCACGGCGGACGATGTGCTGCTGCACGCTCTGCCGATCTTCCACACCCATGGCCTGTTAGTCGCTTCCAACACCGTGACCATCGCTGGCGGCTCCATGATCTTCCTGCCGAAGTTCGCTCCGGACGCCGTCTTCGCCCACCTGCCGCAGGCCACCACGATGATGGGCGTGCCGACCTTCTACACCCGCCTTCTCGCCGATCCCCGGCTGACGCCGGCCGCGACCGGTCACATCCGGCTGTTCACCTCGGGCTCGGCGCCGCTTCTGGCCGAGACCCACCGGGCCTTCGAGGCGCGGACCGAAAAGCGCATTCTCGAGCGCTACGGCATGACCGAGACCAACATGAACACCTCCAACCCCTATGAGGGCGAGCGCCGGCCGGGAACGGTCGGCATGCCGCTGCCGGGCGTCGACCTGCAGATCGCCGATCCGGACACCGGCGCGCCGCTGCCGCAGGGCGAGATCGGGGTGATCGAGGTGAAGGGGCCGAACGTCTTTGCCGGCTACTGGGAGATGCCGGAAAAGACGGCATCGGAATTTCGCGACGGCTGGTTCATCACCGGCGATCTCGGCCAGATCGATGCGGACGGCTACGTCGCCATCGTCGGCCGCGGCAAGGACCTGATCATTTCCGGCGGCTTCAACATCTATCCCAAGGAGATCGAACTGGCGATCGACGAACTGCCGGGCGTCCTGGAGAGCGCCGTCATCGGCGTGCCGCATCAGGATTTTGGCGAGGGCGTCGTCGGCGTGGTGGTGAAGGACGGCGAGACCAGCGAGACGGAGATCATCACCGCCCTCGGGAACCGCCTCGCCCGCTTCAAGCAGCCCAAAAGCATCGTCTTCGTCGACGAGTTGCCGCGCAACACCATGGGCAAGGTGCAGAAGAATCTCCTGCGCGACCGTTTTTCCGATCTCCTCGGCGACAGCCGGAAGGCCGGCTGAAACCTGCCGAAAATCACAGGGTGCATTTTGCGTTGGGCATGCGCCGAAAGGGGCTCGATGCGCAACAGGGGGATCACGGCAAACCTCGACGAAGGTATGAACCAAGCCCAATTTCGCAGAAATGGTCGAAGAACGCAGAGGGCGACCCGTTGCGGACTCGGAGAAATAAGCTGCAGCAGTAACGGGTGCCTGCGGCGCACCACGCAGCGGCACGTCGAACGAGGTCTTCCGTGCCTTTGGCTCTGCGCCGCAGTTCCTGCGTCGGGCAGTAGATCGGCTCCAGCCGATCGCTCTCGCAGGCTGGACGCCCCTCCGCCGTCATCCGGAGGTCGTCATCAGTCCGGCATTCCGGACACAGGGACGGCACGGCCAGAGGCCCTTCATGTCTCCGCAACGCCAGATCGGGTCAGGACCGCCGCCATCCATAGAGATGGACCCCAGTTGTTCGCCCGCGCAGTGGCTGGAGGCCGAAGTCTTCCGCATCGATGGCGACGTCGAGACCATCCTCGCGCTCGAGCGCCTGCATCACCTCAGCTGTCAGCAGGATGTTGGTGTCCAGCGATCGATTCTTGCCCTCAACCCTGCTGGCAATGTTGACGACATCACCGAGAACGGCAAATTCCAGCCGTTTGGCGCTGCCGATGTCCCCAAGGATCACGTGACCCGTGTGGATGCCGATCGCGACGCGGATAGCATCTTCTCCCCGCCGCCCCTTGCCAACGTTCCAGTCGTCGACAGCCGCCTGCATGGCGCGGGCGCAACATATTGCATTCGTCGCGTCCCGCCGCCCCGGTTTTGGCGAGCCGAAGACCGCCATCATGCCGTCGCCCATGAACTTGTCGATGGTGCCGTCATGGGCGAACACCTGCTCGCTGAGGAGTGCCAGCAGCTCTCTCAGCATGTCGATCACCGTTCGAGGATAATTGTCCGCGCAAAACGATGTGAACCCGATCATATCGGCGAACAGGACCGTTGCCGGCTGGTAATGGTCGACCGAAAGCGGCTTCTCGATCGAGATCATGTGCTCGACAAGCTGCGGCGAGAAGAAGCGGGCAAGGTTGGCGCGATCACGCTCCGCCCGCCGCATGCCCTCCTCTGCCGCTTGGCGTTCGGTCAGGTCACGGATGAACAGCGCATAGATGAATTCTTCGCCTCGCGCGATCTGGACAAACGAGGCTTCCGCGAGAAACTCGGTCCCATCCCTTTGCATCGCTATCATCTCGCGACGTTGGGCGGGCACCCCGCGCTTGCGCTCGCGCACGGCTTCCCGGAAGCGCTGCATGTGGCTGGCGCGCAGCCTTTCGGGAACCAGGTGATCGGCGATCCGCTCGCCGATCAGCTCCTCGCGCGAGCGTCCAAACATCGTCTGTGCAGCCGGATTACATTCGAAGGCCACTCCTTCGTCGTCGACAAGGATGATGCCGTCGAGCGCGACGTCCAGCATCGCCGCTCGCATCTTCTCGTTGTCACGCAGCCTGCGGGAGACTCCCTCCCGCGCGACGGAGGCACCGATCAGCGCGGCTGTCGTCTTCAAGAGATGCTCTTCGTCTCGCGACCACTCCCGTTCGTTGATGCAGTCGTCAAAGCCGAGATGGCCCCACCATTCGCCCTCGACATGGATTGGTACCGACATGAAGGACTGGATCTTCTGGTAGTCGAAGTCCTCCCTGAGGGGGCCGCTCAGTTCCCGCGTGTGACCCTTGATCAGTTCGCCGCGGCGTCGCCTCTCGATCCAGCAATCAAACGTTGGACCGAACTGCTCGACAATCTCGCGGGCATAGCGAGCATGGCCGGCAAGTCGCTCGAGCCCCGGCGCGGCCCAGTCGTGAAAGCAGCCCTGGGTGAGGTGTCCGGTTTCAGTACGTCCGATCTCGAAGAGGTAGACCCGGCTGACCTCTGCCGCTTGTCCGAGGCGTGCGAGGAGGACATCGATACCGTCGCGCCAGTTCACCGCCTGCGCCATTGCAGTCGCAGCCAGGGCGATTTCTTCCAAAAGGACGCTGTGTGCAACCTGCTCGCTCATGGGCCGAAATTGCCCGGAGCAATGCTCGATGTCTACTTGGGTTCTGGCACGGAGACGCAGTTCATCCTCGATCTGGTCGATCGTTGTCTGACGTCAACTTTCCACCGAGCACGTAACGGACTCCGCCTGACAGGTACTCTGTCCCGCCGGTTCCATCGAAATATGCCGGGACGACGCGTTCGGTGAGACGAGAGCCGAACCCGTGACGTGTCGGCACCTTCACCGCGGGCCCGCCGCGTTCACTCCAGCTGAAGCCAAACTCTCCCGACGGGCCGTGCGTCCAGGAGATGGACACTCGTCCCTCATCGACGGAAAGTGCGCCGTATTTCGTGGCATTGGTCGCAAGCTCGTGAACCGCCAGCGACAGTCCGAGACTCTGCTGCGCGGAGATGGATACGGACGGCCCGTCGAACGAAAAGCGCTCCGGGCCGTCGGCATGGGCGGCCGTGGCAGCTTCGACCACATCCCGGATCTGGGAAACCTCCCAGTCGCTTTTCGTCAGCATGTCCTGTGCCCGAGACAGGGCCTGGATGCGCTCCGAGGCCAGCCGACCGGCCTCCTGGATGGAGGATGCATGGCGCAGGCTCTGCGTCACGACGGCCTGAACCATGGCCATCGAGTTTTTCATGCGATGCGCCATCTCCTGCGATACCGCCGTACGTTCTTCCTCGGCGCGCTTCATGAAGCTGATGTCGCGGGACACGGCGAGAATGCGGTTCGGACTGCCAGAGGCATCGACGATCGGCGTCACCTGCACATCCCAGAAGCGCCGGTTGCCGCCCATCGTATCGGCAAAGCCTTGAAAGCTGCTGGCCCTGCCTTCCTTCGCCGCCTTGATGGCCGCCGTGGCGTCCGCATTGCCTGCCCCGGCCCAGAAATCGGGCCATGGGCAACCCGCGATGGCGTTGAAGTCCGAGACCTCCATGATGGCCTTACCGCCCTCGTTCATGAAGACGAGCTCGGCATCGAGGTCGAGCACCTTGATGCAGTCGTTCGACGACGCGAGGACACTCTGGAGGAACTGCTCACGCTCGCGCAGTTCCGCCTGGGCATTCGTTCTGTCGGTGACGTCCGACCCTTCGACAAAGATGCCGGCGACATTGCCCGCTTCGTCCCTGATCGGCTGATAGACGAGATCGACGTAGCGTTCGGCGAACGAGCCGCCCGGCACCGCCTGGACGTCGAATCTGGCCCCTGTCAGCGTGAAGACTTCGCCGGTCCGGAAGACATTGTCGAGGAGGCCGACGAAACCCTGCTCGACGGCTTCCGGGAGGGCTTCGGCAACGGTGCGCCCGATGACATCGCGATGTCCGATCAGACGCATGTAGGCAGGGTTGACGACTTCGAAGACGTGTTCCGGTCCGCGAAGGAGCGCGATAAAGCTCGGCGCCTGGTCGAACATCTGCTCGAGACGCTCGCGCTCGGCGGCGGAATGTCGTACCGACCTGACCCTTGCCGTGGTCTCCTCCAGCACGCAGAGAACTCCCCGCACCTCGCCGGATCCGTCCCGCAGCGGCATGTAGGAGAACGACCACCAGGTATCCTCGGGGCGTCCGTTCCGCGTCATGACGAGCGGCATGTCCTCGAAACGCGAGCCCTCACCGGCGAGCGCCTTCCCGACGATCGGCTCGATCTCCGTCCAGATGTCCGACCACAGATCCGCGAACGGCCTGCCGAGCGCACCCTCGGCCTTGGCTCCGAGAAGCGGCCGATAAGCGTCGTTGAAGAAGGAAATCAAGGCGGGGCCCCAGGCCATGAACATCGGGTGCGGCGATGAAAGCATCGTCGCGACCATGGCCTTCAGGGTCTCGGGCCACTGTTCCGGCACTCCCAACGGAGTCAACCTCCAGTCGATCGACCGCAGGATGCGGCCCGCTTCGTTTCCACCGGAGAGAAACCTGCGGGTCGACCTTTCATCGCGGGGAATATCATTCGCCAATGTGAATTCTGCTCCGGACCTTGGGGGCTTCGCGAGCGTGGCAACAATTCGAGTGCAAAATCAAGGAAATCGATGTCCGAACGTCGCTGACGGCAGCATGAACCCGTTGCGAGGACCTGGCGGACCCTCGCTCACGCCTATCCTGGCCTCGGACTTCTTCCATCGACCCAAACCGTTTGCGCGTTGAAAGCGGATGGTCGAGCTGGGCTTCGAAAATGCCACTTGCCGCGAGCCGTTCCATGACATTTGGGGTGCCAATCCCGGCCGAATTCCCAGGGGCGGACCGGATGCCATCGTGAGCTCCGGGTGACCTCCGGCCTTTTCGCCCCGCCGCCCGGCGTCAAGGCTGCTGCGCCATTCCGGGTCGTGTCCGTCAACGTGGTGGAAATTGAGTGTAGCTGAAGCGGCTCCGTTTCAGGCGACTTCGGTGGAAATCTGTTCGGGTTTTGCAGTGTTGCCCATGGCCATGAGGTCGGCCATGGGTTCGGTCTGCATGTAGCGGTTCTGGATCTGCCATTCGTCGTTGGCCTCGAGAAGGACGGCGCCGATGAGCCGGATGATGGATCCCTCGTTCGGGAAGATTCCGACGACGTCGGCACGCCGCTTCACCTCCTTGTTCAGGCGCTCCAGGGAATTCGTCGAATGGATCCGGGTCCGGTGCTGACTGGGAAAATCCATGTGCGCCAGCACGTCGGTCTCGCTGTTGTCGATGAAGGCCCCGAGCTTTGGACACTTTCCCCGAAGCTGGTCGGCGACGTGGCGCAGCGCCTGGCTGGCGCTAGCACGATCGGGCTGGGCGAAGGCTTGGCGCAGCGCGGCCGCCGCCATGCTCTGCTGCGCCTTCGGGACATACGACAGGGCGTTGCGCATCCAATGCACCCGGCAGCGCTGCCAGGAGGCGCTGAACACCCGGCGAATGGCGGCTTTCAGCCCTTCGTGAGCATCCGAGATCACGAGCTTCACGCCGGACAGGCCGCGGCGCACGAGGCTCTTGAGGAAGCTCGACCAAAACGTCTCCGCTTCCGAGGGGCCGATGTGAAGGCCGACGATCTCGCGCTTGCCGTCCGTGTTCACGGCCACGGCGATTATGGCGGCGACCGAAACGATGCGTCCACCCTCGCGCTGCTTCAGGTAGGTCGCATCCAGCCAGAGGTAGGGCCAGTCGCCAGTGAGAGGACGGTCGAGGAAGCCGCCGACGCGTTCGTCGATGTCTTTGCACAGCTTCGATACGGTGCTCTTGCCGATCCCCGACAGCCCCATGGCCTGTACCAGATCGTCGACCCGCCGGGTGGAAACGCCGCTGATCCAAGCTTCCTGAATGACGGCAACCAAGGCCTTCTCCGAGAGCTTTCTCGGCTCCAGGAACGGCGGGAAGTAGCTGCCCTGCCGAAGCTTGGGTATCCGAAGCTGCAACGAGCCGAGCCGCGTGTCGAGCGAGCGGTCGCGGTAGCCATTGCGATAAGTCGCCCGTTCCTGCGTCCGTTCGTGGCGCCCGGCGCCGATCATGCCTTCAACGTCGACCTCCATAAGGAGCTGCATCACGCTCTCGGCTATCGTTCTCAGGAAATCGCCGTCCCCGGCTTTCGCAAAAAGCTCGGCAAGCGGTAGTCTGTCCTCGGTCATCGGGTTCTCCGGTCAGGTTGAAGTCTCGCAACTCCACCTTAGCCGCCCTATCCGGTGACCGCCTCAGCCACACCTTTCAATGTCGGAATTTCCACCACGAGCGCGGACACTACCCCATTCCGCGGCAGACAACGGTCCCTCACCGCCGAACCTTCCTTGTCCTGAAGCGTTGACCTTCGATTCTCCCAAGGTCAGATCCCAGCCGGCAGGTAGTAATGGCTCGTTCCCAGATCATTGCCATTGGTGCTTCAGCTGGAGGTGTAACGGCGCTGCGGGCGATCGTCGCGGCACTGCCGGGAAATTTTCCAGCCCCGATTCTCATTGTTCTTCATGTCGGCGCTTACCGAAGCGAACTCCCCGGTCTGTTGAACACCGCTGGATCCCTCCCCGCAAAACATGCGGAGGACGGCGAAGCAGTACTCCCTGGCCATATCTACATCGCGCCACCGGATAGGCACATGGTCGTCGCCGACGGTCTCCTGCGCCTGTCGCGCGGACCTAAGGAAAACTGCGCGCGACCTGCGATTGACCCTCTGTTTCGGAGCGTGGCCGAACATTACGGCCCGGACGCGGTGGGCGTGATCCTGACGGGCAATCTCAACGACGGCGCACTGGGTCTGTTCGCGATCAAGGAACGCGGCGGCGTCGCCATTGGCCAGGACCCGTCTGATGCTGCCTATCCCGAAATGCCACGCAGCGCCGCTGAGCATGTCGCGCTCGATTATTGTGTCGCGCTTGCAGAATTGCCGGAACGGCTGACTAAGCTTGTTGATCAAATAGAGGAAAGGGACGGGGCCATGTCGGAAGCCTCCCCGCAGCGAGAGGGGCAAGAGTCCAAAATCGGCTATGTCGAAACGTTCGCTCGCCCGTTAACCGTGACCTGCCCAGACTGTGGCGGTGCGCTGAAGAAGTTTCACGTCGGTTCGATCGTCAAATTCGGCTGCCACATCGGGCACAACTACACGGCAGAGGCTATGGCCACGGCGCAGTTCCAGGAGATGGAAAAGGTCATGCGGGCCGCCGTGCGGTTTCTGAACGAACGGGCCGAGTTCTGTCTCCAAATGGCTGAGCATGGCGGGAGCGCCGAGAACGGTGCGTCCAGCGAGTGGCACGCCGCCAGCAGACAGGCGCTCGATCGGGCATACAAGCTGCGCGACCTCGTGCAGCAGGACTGGCTGACGCCCGAGACGACGCGCCGATACGCCGTGGACCCTGACGGCCGCGATCAGGCGCGGTTTCTGGGGTAGGCGGCGGCGTGGTCAGCGTTGGACGCGGGCTCGTTACGCAGCAAAACTCTGCGCGATCGCCCGCTCCAGATCGTCCTGCGCATAGGGCTTTCGCAAAGTCGTACATTGGCGATAGCCATCCATCAGGCCCTCGGCCCCATAACCCGTTGCGAAGGCAAACGGGATGCCGCGCGTCCTCAGGATATCGGCGACGGGAAAGGATTTGATCCCGGCCACGTTGATGTCGAGAACCGCGAAGTCGAAATCGCCGTCGCGGGCGAACACTATGGCCCCGTCGACGCGCGTGGCGTGGGCAAATACCTCATGCCCGAGATCGATTAGAAGATCTTCCAGGTGCATGGCGAGCAAGACTTCATCCTCGACGATCAACACCCGTTTCACTGCCATTCCGGTCAACCCGCCTCGCTCCTCTGTTGACCATCGGGCATGGGTGCGTCGATCGTGCAGACAACCCCGAGTTTCGAATACGCCATGTCCACCTTGCCGCCGAGTTCAGCTGCCAGCACCCTCTGGACCATGAGGGAGCCAAATCCCTTCCGCGTCGGTTCGACCACCGCAGGCCCGCCGCTCTCGGACCACTGAAGCGAGAGCCTTCGATCCCGGCCATCGCCCCTGAGCTGCCAGACAATGTGAACCTCGCCCTTGTCGCTCCTCAGTGCCCCGTATTTCGCCGCGTTCGTGGCAAGCTCGTGCAAGGCCATCGCAATCGACAGCGCGACGCTCGGGGAAAGAAAGAGGTGCGGTCCGTCGATGCGGAAGCGGTTTCGCCCTCCCGAATGCGGCTCGACAGTGTCCGAAACGATGTCACGCAATTCGGCGCCGGCCCAGTTTTCACGGGTGAGCAGGTCGTGCGACTTGCCGAGCGCGATGAGACGCGAGCCAAACACCGAACGGGCCTCCTCCATCGAGGTAGCGCTGCCGAGCGTCTGCGACGCAATGGCCTGTATCGTCGCCATGACGTTCTTGATGCGGTGATTGAGTTCGCCGACGAGGATCTCCCGGTGCTCCTCGAAGCGCTTGCGCTCGGTGATGTCCTCGATGGCGATCAGGATCAGCTCTTCCCGGTTCCCTCCCTGCGAGAGCTTCGATGCGGTGAGCAGCATCGATCGCCGTCCCGTCGTATGGAAATCCTGCTCGAATTCGAAATTGTGAAGTTCCTTGCCCAGCGAAAGAACTGTGTCGAGGAGTGCCCGCAAAGGCGGGTTGTTCCACTCTCCCGTCCCGAGATCGAAGATCAGCTGGCCCTCAAGATCCTCGTCAAAGACCGCGAAAAGTTTGCGAAAGGCCTTGTTGGCGGTCTGAACGTGCAAAGAGCCGTTGAGCACCAACAAGGGATGCTGGACCGTCTGAACAATGGTTTCGGAGTAGACTCGCGCATCGTTAACCGCATCGGCCGCACGTTTGCGATCGGTGATGTCGCTGAAGGTGATGACGACGCCGGCGATGCGGTTGTCCTGTGTGCGATAGGGAAGAATGCGGCGCACATACCAGCGGCTTGCATCGCTCAGCACCTCTGCATCGATGGTCGACAACTTCTCGAGCACCGTCTCCACGTCCTGCAGCAGGTGCTCGTCGTAAAACTTCCGCGCCAGATGCGAGATCGGCCTGCCGATGTCCGACGCGACGAAATCGAAGAGGTCCCTCGTCGCAGGGGCGAACCATCGAATGCAGAGTTTTTCGTCGAGGAACAACGTCGGCGTCTCGGAGCCGGTCAACAAGTTGTTGAGGTCATTGGTCGCTGTTTCCAGCTCGCTAATCTTGTGCTGAAGCTGGCCGTTGACGGTGTTCAATTCCTCGTTGAAGGATTGCAGCTCCTCTTTCGAGGTCTCCAACTCCTCATTGGTCGACTGAAGCTCCTCGTTCATCGAGGTGGCTTCCTCGTTCGCCGCCTTCAGCTCCTCGTTCGTGGTTTCCTGATATTCTATGGTGCTCTGCAATTCAGCGCGGATTGCACTCAGTTCCTCCTGAAGAGCCAGCTCGCCAGCCGAGGCGGCGCCCCCCTCCCGGCGCACGAGAGACGGGGACGTCTCGGTCTCCAGCACCACGGGCGCAAAGCTCACCAGTAGAAAGCTGCCCTGCGGCGACACCGGCATGGGCATGGCCGTGATCGCCACGGCCCGGCCGGGCCTGCTTTCCCGGGTGCGGGCGTTGACCGTCACACTCCGGTTGTCTTTCCATGCTTCCCGGATGGCCCCGCGCAACTTGGCGGCCAGCCCATCGCGGGCCATGGTCAGCAGGTCCCTCGTGGGCTCCCCCGGCGGATTTTCCAGATAATCCCGGGTGGTGCCATGGAAATAGAGAACGCGGCCCTTCCGGTCGATCAGCACCGATGCGGGGGCATAGCGCTCCAGCAAGGCGCGACGCGCCATGTCCGCAGCCGAAACGATCGGCTCGGAATCGAGGGGGGGGAGGCGTTCCATGGTGCGCGGCTCCGATCGGCCGCGCGGCGGCGGATATTCCAAGAGGTCGTGCCGGGTCGATCCCAGACGCCGGTATATGCGCCATTTCTTCGACACCGTCTCGAACAGTTCTTCGTGCCGCCCGATGGTTTCGGCATTGCCAAGAAACAAATGGCCTCCCTGCCGCAGCGCGAAATGACACAGCGCAATGATCTTCTGCTGGGCGTCGGGCTCCAGGTAGATGAGAAAATTGCGACACGACAGGAGGTCCAGTCGCGAGAACGGTGGATCGCGCAACAGGTTCTGCGGCGCGAACACGACCATGTCGCGCAATTCCTTGCTCACCTGATACGAGCCGTCGAGCTTCTCGAAGAAACGGGCCAGTCGCCCGGCCGGAAAGTCGGCCAGGGCGGCCGCGGGATAGATGCCCGCGCGCGCCCTGCGCAGATTGATCTCTTGCGCGTCGGTCGCGAAGACCTTCAGATCGAAGCGCTTTCCCGCCGCCTCGGCAAGCTCGGTCACCAGCATTGCGAGGGAGTAGGCCTCCTCGCCCGTTGAGCAGGCCGGCGCCCAGATCCGGAAAGATGCGCCCGTCTCGCGCTCGGCGACCATGGGCGTGATCACTAAGTCGGCGAGAGCCTCCCAGGCATCGGCATCGCGGAAGAATCCAGTGACGCTGATCATCAGGTCGCCGACAAGCGTGGTGACCTCGTCGGCGTTGGTGCGCAGCTCTTCGATGTAGTCGGCAAGCGTCTCGATGTTCCGCAGACCCAGACGACGGTGAATGCGCCGCTTCAGCGTCGATGGCTTGTAGCCGCTGAAATCGTGTCGGCCGTGGGCGCGCAGGAATTCGAGGAGACGGCCGATCGTCGCTTGGCCGCCCGGCAAACCGGTCTCGATCTCCGCGGTTGCGGCGACATAGCCGTGCCGCATGAAGGCCAGAAGCGTCTCGGGCATCTTTTCGGGCGCCAGCACGTGATCGGCCAGATCAGCCGCAATCGCGCTTCTCGGCATGCCATCGAATTTCGCGGTTTCGGGCGACTGGACGAGAGCCATACCGCCCTCCGCCCTGATATCTCTAAGGCCAGCGGTCCCGTTGCTGCCGGTTCCGGAAAGTACAATGGCGATCGCCCGCTGTTGCTGGTCCGCGGCGATCGAGGAAAACAGGACGTCAACGGGATGGCGATGGCCGCGCGGCTCCTCGGGCGGCGAGACGTGCAGCCCGCCAGCGCGGACCCTCAGATCGGAATCCGGCGCGATCACATAGACATGGTTCGCCTCGATCCGCATGCCGTCCTCGACCTGGACGACCGGCATCGCCGTGTGGGCGCTGAGGATATGGGCCAGTTCGCTTTCACGCTTCGGGTCGAGATGAAGCACGACCACGAGAGCACAGCCGCTGTCGCTCGGCATCGCGTCGAAGAAGCCAATCAGGGCCTCGATTCCGCCCGCCGAGGCGCCGATGCCGACAATCGGCACTGCCGATTTCACGCCGGGATCGGCATCGCCGGCGGCAGAAGGCTCGTCCACCTCTGGCTGGAGGGCAACCTCGCTGCCTCCCTCATCCGCATAGCGGATCGGCGTCACCCTTGGCTTGGGCGCGGGGCGATTGCTCCCTCCTTGAGATTCGTCGGGCATGGCCACACATCCCAAAACCTACGTTTACTCTTATGGATAGGCGGTTCTACTCTTATGGATAGGCGGTTCCGCACGGTCGGGCCGCCTGGCCGTTCATTCAGCGAGGCTTCATGGCACAGCTTCGCACGTCCCTCCACATGGACCAAGCGCATACTGCCCGCCCGCTCGGAGCGCCCCGGCAGACGCGAGAAGAAAATCTGTTCGAAGCCAGAGTTCGCTGCCAATGCGGAGATCGCCGGCCAGCGTCAGTACCGGCGACGTCCCCTCCTGTGACGAGAAGGTCACGGGCCCATCGGCAGCATTCCTGCGGCGATTGCCCGGAAGCTGCCAGTGGGCTGATCCGAGACGATGAAGCAGCGGCGGGACATCCCGCGCTGGACCTTGATGAAGTCGATCGCCTGGGCGAAGGAGGCTGGGCGCGGCGCTTCGCAAGTTCCGCGTCGCGGTCTCGAGCCGTCTCTGCGGCCCCGCCCCCAAACGCTGTCGCCATGTTCTCGATGGCCAAGCGTTCCATTGGCCGACCGCGTTCGGATGCACCCCGCGCCTCTTGGCCAGCTTCGCCAGCGTCAGCTCGCCCCGGTTCGCATCCAGCGCGACCTTGGCCTTGATTTCCGCGCTATATCGCGCCCTCTTCGACATTCTTGGATCATCCCTGTCAGCAGGCAATCCACTTTAAACACTGGTCCGATTTTCCGGGACCATCTCTCTCCGGGGGTGACCGATGCAGCCGTCCCAACCCGCAGTTGGACGACGCTGCAGAGGCCGGACGGCCATGCTCGGTTGACAGTGCCAAGGCCGGGCGTATTGTTAGCATACAAACGTCATGTAAGATGCGGCGGCGGGTGCGATCGATGTCCCAGGAAGAGCAACCCGGCACCCAGCTCGGCGAAGCGAAGGTCCGCTGCGACGCCTGCCCGGTGATGTGCATTATCAAGCCGGGCATGACCGGCGCCTGCGACCGCTACGCCAACCGGGCGGGCGAACTGATCCGCGTCGATCCGCATATCCTGCTCGAGCGCACCGTTTTGAAAGACGGGGGCCTCGTGCCCTTCAGCCAGCCGGCGGACTGGGACGGCACCATCCTCCCGCCGCCCGACCGCTTCGTCACCGCCATCGGCGCCGGCACGACCTATCCCGACTACAAGCCGGCTCCTTTCATCGTTTCCTCCGAGGTCGACGGCGTCGACATGGTCACCGTCGTCACCGAGGGCATCTTCAGCTATTGCGGCGTGAAGGTGAAGATCGACACCGACCGCTTCGTCGGTCCGGAGACGAACGCGGTGCGCGTCGCGGGCGAGATCGTCGGCCATGTCACTACAGGCGAATACGGCTCGCAGATGCTCTCACTTGGCGGCGTGCACCATCTCACCGGCGGGTCGAAGAAGGAGGGTCGCGTCGCCTGCCAGGCGCTGCTCGATCTCTGCAATGGCGGGGCCGTCGAGATGCACGTCGACGCAGGCGCGACGCTGGTGGTCCAGGCCGGCCATCCGCCGATCGTCAACGGCACGACCGAGCAGCGCATGCGCGTCGGCTGCGGCTCGGCGACGATCGGCATTTTTGCCCGACAATGGCTGGGGAAGGTCGACGAGGTGGTGGTGGTCGACGACCACATCACCGGCGTCCTCTCCGAGCACCAGGCCGGCAAGCTCCTCGACATTCCCCCCACCGGCATCCGGCTGAAGGGACGCCGCTCGACGCCCGGCCGCTATTTCCAGGTGGCCGAGCCCGGCACGGGCTGGGGCGGGACGAACATTTCCGATCCGCTGGATATCCTCGGCCCCTTCGACCCGAAGACGGCCTTTCCCGGCCTGCGCCTGCTGATGGTCTCCACCACCGGCGAGCATTCCGGCTATTATGAGCTCGACGAAAGTCTCGTACCGGTGGCGAAAGCCATGCCCACCGACCTCGTCGGACCTGTCGACAAGATCGCCGAGAACTGCGAGCCGGCCATGTGCACCGTGCTCTTCGTCGGCGGCGCTGGCGGCTCGCTGCGGGCGGGCGTGACCGATAATCCGGTCCGCCTCACCCGCTCGGTCAAGGAGGCGCTGACGAAGGTCACCTCGGGCGGCGCGCCGGTCTATCTCTGGCCGGGTGGCGGCATTACCTTTATGGTCGACGTCACGCGCCTGCCCGCCAACGCCTTTGGCTATGTGCCGACCCCGGCCCTGGTCGCCCCGATCGAGTTCACTCTGCGCCTCGATGACTACGAGGCGCTCGGCGGCCACATGGACCATGTCCGCCCGCTCACCTCGCTCGGCGACACCGGGCGCCGACAGGTCGCTCCGCATGCGGAAAATCCCTGGCCCTTTGCTCGCGGCGTCGCGGACAGGCGCCCCAGCTGACGGGAGTGGCAGCCATGCGGCGCGGACCCCAGGTCGCCCTCCTTGCCGACGGCCGCCGGCTGCACCTGCAGGACGGGCCGATCGACCTGATCGTCGAGGCCTTCGGTTCACCCGGTGCGGTCACCGCGGCCTACGAGGCAGCCATCCGGCGGCTGGATGGCCTGCTCGAGGCCCTCTGCCAGGAACTGTCGCTGCTGCGTGCACCGGTCACTCCCGGCAGTGCGCGTCCCCTTGATCCCGTCGGGCTGCGCATGCACGCTGCCGTCGCGCCGTATGCCGCGGAAGCCTTTGTCACGCCGATGGCCGCCGTCGCCGGCGCGGTGGCCGACGCGGTCCTTGCCAGCATGGTCGCAGCCGCGCCGCTCGACCGTGCCTATGTGAACAACGGCGGCGATATCGCAGTGCACCTTGGCCAGGGCCAGCGGCTGGCCGCGGGCCTCGTCGGCCGCAGCGACCGCCCTTTCCTTTTCGGGCGCTGCGAGATCGCCGAGGGCGATCCCGTCCGCGGCGTCGCCACCAGCGGCCGGGGCGGCCGCAGTTTTTCGCTGGGGATCGCCGACGCCGTCACGATCCTGGCGCGTACCGCCGCGGAGGCCGATGCCGCGGCGACGATCGTCGCCAACGCCGTCGACCTGCCGGGTCATGCCGCGATCACACGGGTTGCGGCCGCGGACTTGCAGCCGGACAGCGATCTCGGACATCGTCTGGTGACGCGTGGCGTCGGCCCACTTGCCCCGGACGAAATCGATCTGGCCCTGCGGCGCGGACTGCACAGGGCCGAACGGCTCGTCGGCGCCGGCCTGATCGAGGCCGCCGCGCTTCACCTTGCCGGCCAGACGCTCGTCACCGGCCGCCACGCGATCATCGCCGCTTGAGGGAGAACAGACATGCCGGACATCCTGATGCGCAAGCGCATCCTCGTCGTCGAGGAGATCTTTCACGAAGGCGGCCCGCCAGCCGACAGGCCGCTGCGTCGCGGCGCCGTGCTCGCGGTCCTGCATAATCCCTATGCCGGGCGCTATGTCGAAGATCTCATGCCGTTTATGGACGACCTGAAGCCCTTCGGCCTGGAGATGGCGAGAACGCTGCTCGCCGCCCTTGGCAACGATCCGGCGGCGATCGAAGGTTATGGCAAGGGCGCCATTGTCGGGGCAGGCGGCGAATTGGAGCACGGCGCGCTCTGGCATGCGCCGGGCGGCTACGCCATGCGCGAACTCCTCGGCGCGGCCCGCGCCATCGTGCCCTCGGCCAAGAAGGTCGGCGGCCCCAGCACGCGGCTCGACGTGCCGATCACCCACATCAATGCCTCCTACGTGCGAAGCCATTTCGACTCGATGGAAGTCGGCCTCTGCGACGGGCCGCGCGCCGACGAGATGGTCCTCGTCCTTGTCATGACGACGGGCGCGCGCATCCATGCCCGCACCGGCGGGCTGAAGGCATCGGAGATCAAAGGCGAGGACGGACTGCGATGAAGGCCACTATCCGCAAGATCGTGACGATCACCGAGGAAGTTGCGACCGAGATGGGCCGGCCCGTCGATCCGCCGACGCGGCGTGCCGCCGCCATAGCGGTCATCGCCAACCCCTTTGCATCCACCTATGCCGAGGACCTCACGCCGCTGATCGAGATCGGCGAGGAGCTCGGCGCCCTCCTGACGGCCCGCGCCGTCGCGGCGCTCGGCATCGACGGCTCGCGCGTCCAGAGCTACGGCAAGGCCGCGGCCGTCGGCGAGAACGGCGAGCTCGAACATGCCGCCGCCATCCTGCATCCGAAGATGGGGGCGCCGGTGCGCGCCGCGCTCGGCGGCGGCGCCGCGCTGGTGCCTTCGTCGAAGAAGCGCTGCGGCGTCGGCGGCACGCTCGACGTGCCGCTCGGCCACAAGGATGCGGCCTATGTGCGCAGCCATTTCGACGGCATGGAGATCAGGATCGCCGATGCGCCGCGCGCGGACGAGATCATGGTCGCCATCGTCGTCACCGACAGCGGCCGCCCGTTACCGCGCGTCGGCGGGCTGAAGCATGACGAGATCAAGGGCGAGGACGGGTTGCGCTGAGGTGTCGGTTGGGTTGGCGAGAGGCACCGGCGCCAAGTTTGATAGGCGCCCTCGGTTTTACCCCGCCACGACACTCGGCAGTTTCTCCGCCGGCGGGGTGTTGCGGCTGCGGGAGGAGCGCACGATACCGTCGATGACGGTCATGCCGATGCCCGGCAGATCGCCGAGTTCGATCGAATGCAGGAAATCGCGCCCGGCCGAATGCTGCGCCTTGTCCATGAAGACGAAGTCGGCGGCGCGGCCGACCTCGATCAGCCCGCTGTCGAGGGCGCGGATGCGGGCGGTGTTGCCGGTAGCGAAGCAGAAGGCGGTTTCGGCCTTGACGTCGCCGAGGGAGGACAGCATCGAGATCATCCGGATGATGCCGAGCGGCTGCACGCCCGAGCCGGCGGGTCCGTCGGTGCCGAGCATCACGCGGTTGAGCTCGCCCATCTCGCTGGCGATCCGCAGCGTATAGAGCGCGGCGCGTTCGTTGCCGTTGTGGACGAGTTCGAGGCCGCGCTTGCAGCCTTCGCAGATGCAGCGGATCTCCTTGTCCGGCAGTGCCGTGTGTCCGCCGTTGACGTGGCCAATGACGTCGGGATCGACCTCCAGCACCACGTCGGCATCGATCAGCCCAGAGCCCGGGATCGACGGACCGCCGGTGTG
This sequence comes from Aureimonas sp. SA4125, assembly GCF_019973775.1. NCBI lineage: Bacteria > Pseudomonadati > Pseudomonadota > Alphaproteobacteria > Hyphomicrobiales > Aurantimonadaceae > Aureimonas > Aureimonas sp. SA4125. The sequence goes on from NZ_AP025032.1 coordinate 4,300,628, forward strand.
AATGGTGGAATTGAAACCGTGCTTTCGGGCCCAGGCGACCATCTGGCGGCCGGTCGCCCCGTCCTTGACGCCGCCAAGCCCGACCTCCCCGAGGAGATGCACGCCGGCATCGGCCATTTCCTTGAAATCGGCCTCGACCATTCCGGGCTCGATCACCGGCGCGCCGGCCAGAACCTTGACCCCGCTCGGCCGGTAGCCGGTGAAGATGCGCTGGGCATAGATCGCCATCGCCTTCAGGCCGACGATATCGCGCGGCCGGCCGGGGGTGTGGACCTCGCCGGCCGAGATCATCGTCGTCACGCCGCCATGCAGGGACGAGTCGATCCAGTTCAGCTGGCTCTGCCGTGGCGTCCAGTCGCCCGAAACCGGGTGGACGTGGCTATCGACCAGTCCGGGCACGACCACCGTGCCATTGGCGTCGATGACACTGTCGGCCTCGCCGAGATCGAGATCGACCGCCTTGCCGATGCCGGTGATGCGCCCGCCGACCGAAACGATCGTGTCGGCATCGAGGATGGGCTGGCGGATGTCACCTGACAAAAGCAGGCCGATATTGCGGATCACGAGCTTCTCGTTGGCACCCGCCGCCGGCTGAACGTCATGCGCCATGGTCTTCTCTCCCTTGCCTCTGCCGTCCGGTCGTTCAGCACGCGCCCGCTTCGCAACGCACTTTGGTTATTGGTACACAAATGACCTGGACAGGCAATCGGGATGATTTTCGCGCAATCTCTCCTTGGACCGGCGAGGGCGCGACCCTGCGCTCCAACCTGCCCTCATCTGCCCGGATTGCCGCCGGAATCCCACCCCTCCGGCGGACGGCACCGGACGGCGGGCGCGGTCGTCAGATCAGCAGCATCTGGCGCGACGCCGCCGCAGCGTGGCGCGTCGCCCCCTGTCGCGCACCCTGTCTCTGAGCATAGACTGCCGCATGGAGAATCGATTGGACATCAAACCCGGCCCGGCGAGCGAGAGCGACGACTACGCCCTCGACACGCAGGTCGGCTTCGTCCTTCGCCAGGTGCAGCAGCGCCATTCCATCCTCTTTGCCGAACTGTTCGGCGGCGACCTCACGCCGACGCAATGGGCCGTCCTCGCCAAACTCGGAGAGATCGGCGAATGCTCGCAGAACCTGCTCGGGCGCTACACGGCGATGGACGTGGCGACCATCAAGGGCGTGGTGCAGCGCCTTTTCGAGCGCGGCCTCCTCACCCGCCGTCCCGACCCAGATGATCGGCGGCAACTGCTGATCTCGATGTCGCCGGACGGGAACGCTCTGTTCCGGCACCACCTTCCGAACGCTTCCCGCGTGTCGGAAGTCACGCTGGCACCCCTCACCGCGCCCGAACGCGCGCGGCTTCTGAGCCTCCTCGCCCGGCTGCGATAGCGTTGGAACCGTCCCGACGCCGGCTATACGAGTTGCCGCGCTGCGAAATCCGCCCGGTGCCATGCTGCACTGAACAATAAATAGGCGCGCCGAAAAAGTGGCTTGACGGGAGGCACAGCATCATTCGTATACTAATGGTACTGGCAGCCATCGACCGATCCGAAACGCTCCGACCCGTCGGGCACACCGCGCAGATGAGGGCACCCATGACGAAGACGTTTTCCCTATCGAAGCTTTTCGCCGGTCTGGCCACGGGCCTCGCCCTCACCGCCGCAACGGTCGCGGCGTCCGCTCCCGAAGCAGTCTCGGCCGAGATCAAGGTCGGCGAGATCAACAGCTATTCCGCCCTGCCCGCCTTCACCGAGCCCTACCGCATGGGCTGGCAGCTGGCGGTCGAGGAGATCAACGCGGCGGGCGGCATCAAGGGCGACGACCTCGTCGTCATTTCCAAGGACGATGGCGGCAAGCCGGGCGGTGCGATCAGCGCGGCGAACGAGCTCGTCTCGCGCGACGGCGTCGTTCTGCTGACCGGCGGCTTCTTCTCCAATCTCGGCCTGGCGATCTCCGACTTCGCCAAGCAGAAGAAGGTCTTCTATCTCGCCGGCGAGCCGCTGACCGACGCCATCACCTGGAGCCAGGGCAACAAGTACACCTTCCGCCTTCGGCCCTCGAACTACATGCAGGCGGCCATGCTCGCCGAAGAGGCGGCCAAGCTCCCGGCCAAGCGCTGGGCGACGATCGCGCCGAACTACGAATACGGCCAGTCGGCGGTCGCCATCTTCAAGCAGCTGCTGCAGAAGGCCCGGCCGGACGTCGAGTTCGTCACCGAGCAGTGGCCGCCGCAGGGCAAGATCGATGCCGGCGCCGTCTCCCAGGCGATCGCCGCGGCCAAGCCCGAGGCCATCCTCAACGTCACCTTCGGCGCCGATCTCGTCCAGCTCGTGCGCGAAGGCACGACGCGCGGTCTCTTCAAGGACGTCTCCGTCGTCAGCTTCCTCACCGGCGAGCCTGAATATCTCGACCCGATGAAGGCCGAGGCGCCGGTCGGCTGGATCGTCACCGGCTATCCCTGGTACGCCATCGAGACGCCAGCCCACGATGCCTTCGTGAAGGCCTACCAGGCGAAGTTCGACGACTATCCGCGCCTCGGCTCGGTCGTCGGCTATGCCGAGATGATGACCATCGCCGCTATTCTCAAAAAGGCCGAGACGACCGAAGTCGACGACCTCGTGGCCGCGGCCGAAGGCATCAAGGTGGACACGCCCTTCGGGCCGATCGAGATGCGCGCCATCGACCACCAGTCGACGCTCGGCGCCTTCGTCGGCACCACGGCGGTCAAGGACGGCAAGGGCGTGATGGAGAATTTCAGCTATCGCGACGGCGCCGACTACCTGCCCTCGGACGAGGAAGTGAAGACGCTTCGGCCGCAGGATTGACCCCGGCGCCGGGCGCCGGCCCGGCTCCCCCCATGCTCGTTCCGGGGATCGCCTGATGGCCTTCATCGTGGTTCAATTTCTGACGGGCCTGGCCAATGCGGCTTCGCTCTTCCTGGCGGCCTCGGGCCTGTCGCTGATCTTCGGCGTCACCCGCATCGTCAATTTCGCGCATGGCGCCTTCTACATGCTCGGCGCCTATGTCGCCTACAGCCTGACGACGCGGCTGGACGGCGCCCTCGGCTTCTGGGGCGGCATTGTCGTCGCCGCCGGCTTTGTCGCTCTGCTCGGCACGCTGCTCGAAATGACGCTGCTCAGGCGCATCTACAAGGCGCCGGAGCTGTTCCAGCTGCTCGCCACCTTCGGCGTGACGCTGATGGTGGAGGATCTCGTCATCCTCGTCTGGGGCCCGCAGGATCTCCTCGGCCCGCGCGCGCCGGGCCTTGCCGGCGCCGTCGAGGTGATGGGCCTGCCGGTGCCGACCTACGACCTTCTCCTGATCGCCCTCGGCCCGCTGGTCCTGGCCGGCCTCTGGCTCCTGATGCACCGGACACGCTGGGGCGTTCTGGTGCGTGCGGCGACCGAGGATCGCGACATGGTCGCCGCGCTCGGCGTGAACCAGAAATGGCTGTTCACCGCGGTCTTCACCCTCGGCGTCTTCCTCGCCGCCTTCGGCGGCGGGTTGCAGATCCCGCGAACGGCCGTCACCCATCTGATGGATCTCACCATCATCGTCGAGGTCTTCGTCGTCGTCGTCATCGGCGGGCTCGGATCGATCACCGGCGCCTTCCTCGCCGCGGTCCTGATTTCCGAACTCAACGCCTTCGGCATCCTCGTCTTCCCCGACATCTCTCTGGTGCTGATGTTCCTCGTGATGGCCGCCGTCCTGATCGTCCGGCCCTGGGGCTTTCTCGGCCGCCCGACCAAGCCCGACCGCCGACCGGCGGGCGCCGTCAGCCGGCCCTGGAAACCGCTGTCGCCGGCCCTGCAGGCGGCGGGTCTGGCGCTGCTGGTGGTCGCGGCGCTGATGCCGCTGGTGCTCGGCACCTACGGACTCGGCGTCGGCGCGCAGATGCTGATCGCCGTCATCTTCGCCGCCAGCCTGCAGTTCATGATGTCGACCGGCGGCCTCGATTCCTTCGGCCATGCCGCCTATTTCGGCCTCGGCGCCTATGGCGCGGCGCTCGGCGTGCAATGGCTAGGGCTGCCGATGGAGCTCGCCCTCATTGCCGGCCCGCTGATGGGCCTGGCCGGTGCCCTCGTCTTCGGCTGGTTCTGCGTGCGCCTGTCCGGCGTCTACTTTGCCATGCTGACGCTCGCCTTCGCCCAGATCGCCTGGTCTGTCGCCTTCCAGTGGGTCGACGTCACCGGCGGCGACAACGGCATTCTCGGTGTCTGGCCGGCCGACTGGGCGTCCGGACCCGAGGCCTTCTACTGGCTGGCGCTCGTCGCGGCGACGGTCTGCGTCGTGGTGCTGCGCCGGCTGACCTTCTCGCCCTTCGGCTACCGCCTGCGCGCTTTGCGGGATTCACCGACCCGCGCCGAAGCCATCGGCATCGACCGTCGTGGCACGCAATACGCTGCCTTCGCCATCGCCGGCACGGCGGCGGGACTTGCCGGCGCGCTTTTCGCCTTCCTCAAGGGCAGCGTCTTTCCCGATGTCCTGTCCATTCCCTTCTCGATCGACGCGCTGGTGATGGTGCTGCTCGGCGGCGTCGCCACCGTTTCCGGAGCGGTCGTCGGGGCGCTGGTCTACACGCTCGCCTCGATCTGGCTGGTCAGCCAGACCGACCTGTCGCGCCTCGTCCTCGGTGGCCTCATCGTCTTCCTCGTGGTCGCCTTCCCGCAGGGGATCGTCGGCACGATCGCCGGGATGCGGCCTGTCGAGGCCTGGCGCGCCCGGCGGGGTGCCGCGACAAGCGGCCTCGTGGCGGCGGAGCCAAGACCATGACCGGGGCGCCCCTGCTTGAAGTCGAGCACCTGTCGAAGTCCTATGGCGGTGTGCACGCCGTGATCGATGTCGGTTTTTCGCTCCATGCGGGCGAGATGCTGGCGTTGATCGGCCCGAACGGCGCCGGCAAGAGCACCTGCTTCAACATGGTGAACGGCCAGATCCCGGCCGACACGGGCCGCATCCGCATCGGCGACCGCGACACACGGGGCCTGTCGCCGCGCCAGGTATTCCGCCTCGGCGTCGGCCGCACCTTCCAGATCGCCGAGGTCTTTCACTCTATGACAGTGCGCGAGAACGTCCAGGCGGTGCTGATGACGCAGGATACGGGGCTTGGCGGACTCTGGGGTGCCGCCGGCACCCGTCATGTCACCGCCGCGGACTCCGTGCTCGACCTGATTGGCATGGCGGACATGGCCGAGCGTCCCTGCGCCGACATGGCCTATGGCGACGTCAAGAAGCTCGAGCTCGGCATCGCGCTTGCCGCCGGCCCAAAACTGCTCCTGATGGACGAGCCGGCGGCCGGCATGGCCCCGCTGGAGCGCGTCGCGCTGATGGCCCTTACCGCCCGCATAGCCCGGGAGCGCGGAATCGGCGTCCTGTTCACCGAGCACGACATGGACGTCGTCTTCGCCCATGCCGACCGAATGATGGTGCTCGACCGCGGCCGGCTCATCGCGGAGGGCAGTCCTGAAAGCGTGCGACGCGACCCGAGGGTCCGCGCCGTCTATCTCGGCGACGGCCGCGTCTACGACAGCGGTGAGAAATCGGTGCCCGCATGACCGGACAGGCCAGGCTCTCCGTCACCGCGCTGAACGCCTTCTACGGCCCGGCGCAAATCCTCTTCGACGTCGCCTTCGAGCTGTTGCCCGGCGAGGTCGTCGCCTTGCTCGGGCGCAACGGCGCCGGCAAGTCGACGACGTTCCGCGCCGTCATGGGGCTGAGTGTCCGGCGTGAAGGCGAGATCCGGTTCGACGGCTCGCTCATAACGGCACTTCCAACCTATGCCATCGCCCGCCGCGGCCTCGGTTACGTGCCGGAGGACCGACGCATCTTCCGCGACTTGACGGTGGAGGAAAACCTGATGGTCGGCACCCAGAAAATGCGCGAGGGTGCCGCCGCCTGGACGCCGGAACGGCTCTACGCCCTCTTCCCAAACCTTGCCGAGATGCGGCGGCGACGCGGCGGCGAGATGAGCGGCGGGGAGCAACAGATGCTGACCATCGCCCGGACGCTGATGGGCAATCCCTCGGCCATTCTCCTCGACGAACCCTCCGAGGGCCTCGCGCCGAAAATCATCGAACAGATGGCTGACGCGATCCTGGCGATGAAGCGGGAGGGCCTCGCGATCCTGCTCTCGGAACAGAATCTGCACTTTGCGCGGTTGATCAGCAACCGTGCCTATATCCTTGAAAAGGGCCGCATTCGTTTTTCCGGCAGCATCGTCGACCTCGATGCCGACGCCGGTCTTCGCGACCAGTATCTGGCGGTGTGAGGGGGCCATGTCGTCGAAGGTCGCGCGGCCGATCACGCTCCATGTCAACGGCAGCGACCACGTCGTCACCGTACCGCCCGACACTGCGCTTCTGAATGTGCTGCGCAATGATCTCCGGCTGAACGGACCGAAATTCGGCTGTGGCCTTGGCCAATGCGGCGCCTGCACAGTGCTCGTCGACGGGCTGGAAGCGCGCGCCTGCACCATTCCGGTGCGGATCGCCGAGAACCGTACCGTCGTGACGCTGGAAGGGCTCGCCGTTGCCGGTCGCCCAGGCCTGGTGCAGCAGGCCTTCATCGATCACCAGGCGGCGCAGTGCGGCTATTGCCTGAACGGCATGATCATGGCCGTCACCGCCCTGCTCCGCCGCAATCCCCATCCCAGCGAAGCGGAGGCGCGCGAGGCGCTGCGCTACAACCTCTGCCGCTGCGGCACGCATGTCGAGATTCTCGCCGCCGTCGCCGACCTGACCGGCGCCCGCTCGCCAGAGGCCGGGCGCTGATGGATCAGCGCGCGACGGAAAACAGGGCAGGAGCCGCGACCGACGCCGGCTCGCTCGCGATCGTCTCGCCGACCGTTGGTGCGCATGAGGAGATCTTTCTGTCGATCGATGCGGATGGCGTGATCCGCGCCTTCAACGGCCATGTCGACCTCGGCACGGGCATCCGCACCGCCCTCACCCAGATCGTCGCCGAGGAGCTGGACGTCGCGCCGCAGCGGGTCGCGCTGTTCTTGGGCGATACCGCTCTGACACCCGACCAGGGGCCGACGATCGCCAGCGAAACGATCCAGGTCGCGGCCGTGCCGCTGCGCCGCGCCGCCGCGCAGGCCCGGCACCATCTGGTGCAGAAGGCCGCCATCCGGCTCGGCGTTGCGCCCGAGGCGCTGCGTCTGGAAGACGGGCTGTTTTTCGCCGACGAAACCAGCAATGCGCGGATCGGCTTCGGCGAGCTCGTCGGCGGCGAGACCGTCAGGCTGCGGCTCGTGCCCGACGATCGGCACCTGAAACCGGCCTCGGCCTATCGCCTCGTCGGCCGGTCGCTGCCGCGTCTCGACATTCCGGCCAAGGCCACCGGCGAGTTTACCTATGTCCACGACGTCCGGGTACCCGGCATGCTGCACGGGCGGGTCGTCCGGCCGCCCTATGCCGGACGTGACAGCGGCGATTTCATCGGCACCAGCCTCGTCGCCGTCGAGGCGGAGTCGATCGCGCATCTCCCAGGGATCGTCGCCATCGTCCGCGAGGGAGACTTCGTCGGCGTCGTCGCCGAACGCGAGGAAGAGGCCGAGACGGCGATGCGGCAACTCGTCGTACGCTGGCGCCCGGTTCCGTCCCTGCCCGATCTCACCGATATCGCCGCGGCACTGCGCGCAAATCCGAGCACGGCGCGCACCCTGCTCGAGCGCGGCGACGTCGATGCTGCTCTGGCGTCGGCCGAGGTTCGGCTGCAGCGAACCTATGTCTGGCCCTATCACATGCATGCCTCGATCGGCCCGTCCTGCTCGGTCGCGGATTACTCGGGCGATCGCCTGATGCTGTGGTCCGGCACGCAGAACCCGCACATGCTGCGCGCTGACCTCGCCCGTCTGCTCGACCTGCCGCAGAGCCAGATCGACATTCGCCGGCACGAAACGGCGGGATGCTACGGCCGAAACTGCGCCGACGACGTCGGCTGCGACGCGGCGCTTCTGTCGCGCGCCGTCGGCCGACCGGTGCGGGTGCAATTGACGCGCGAGCAGGAGCACGCCTGGGAGCCGAAGGGCGCGGCGCAGCTGATGGACGTCGACGGCGGCCTCGGCCCGGGCGGCACGCTCGCCGTCTACGATTTCGAGAGCCGCTATCCGTCCAATCGCGGACCCAATCTCGCGCTGCTCCTGACCGGCATCGTCCCGCCGTCGCCGCAGCCCTCCGACATGGGCGACCGCACGGCGATCCCGCCCTATCACTACGACGCCGCCCGGGTGACCGTGCACGACATGGCGCCGATCGTGCGGGCCTCGTGGATGCGCGGCGTCTCGGCCATGCCCAACTGCTTTGCGCACGAATCCTACATCGACGAGCTTGCGACCGAGGCCGGCGTCGATCCGGTCGAGTTCCGCCTCCGGCATCTCGGCGATCCGCGCGCCGCGGAACTCGTGCGGGCGACTGCCGAGCGCGCCGGCTGGGTACCGCGGACCGGCCCCCGGAAGATCCGGGACGGCACGCTGTTGCGCGGCCAGGGATTTGCCCAGGCGACCTATGTGCACGGCACCTTTCCCGGCACGGCCGCGGCGCAATCCGCTTGGGTCGCCGACGTCGCCGTGGACCCTTCGACCGGCGAGGTCGTGCTGGAGCGCGTCACCGTCGGTCAGGATAGCGGCCAGATGATCAATCCGGACGGGGTCCGGCACCAGATCCACGGCAACGTCATCCAGTCGATCAGCCGGGTGATGCAGGAGAAGGTGGAATTCGGCGCGACAGAGGTGGCGAACCGCGAATGGGGCGCCTATCCCATCATCGCCTTCCCCGACGTGCCCGCCATCGATGCGCTGATGCTGCACCGGCCGGACGACCCGCCGCTCGGCGCCGGCGAATCCGCCTCGGTACCGAGCGCGGCGGCGATCGCCAACGCCATCTTCGACGCCACCGGCGTGCGCTTCCGCGAAGTGCCGTTCACGCCGGAGCGGATCAAGGCAGGGCTCGCCGGCATCGCCTTGCCGCGCCCGCCAGCAGCCCTGTCGGCCCCCTTGCCGGCGCCCGCGCGGGCCGGGCCCTGGCGGATGCTCGCGCCCCTCGGCGCAACGCTCGCCGCCGCTATCGGCGCCGCCGCCCTCGCGATACCCTGGCGCGCCGAGATCGCGCCGGTCGCCCCGCGTGGCGCCTCGCTCTATTCGGCCGAGACGCTGGAGCGCGGGCGCGTGCTGGCCGAGGTCGGCGACTGCGCGGTCTGCCATACGGCGGAAGACGGCGCGACGAACGCCGGCGGCCGTCGCCTCGAGACGCCCTTCGGCGCGGTGATCGCCACGAACATCACGCCCGACGCCGCGACCGGCATCGGCGCCTGGAGCTATCCCGCCTTCGCCCGCGCGATGCGCGAGGGAATCAGCCGGGAGGGCAAACACCTCTACCCGGCCTTCCCCTACACCGCCTTCGCCAGGATGACCGACATCGACCTCGAGGCGCTCTACGCCCACCTCATGGCGCAGGCGCCAGTGCGTGCCGCGGTGCCGGAGACGCGGCTCGCCTTCCCCTTCAACATCCGCCCGGCAATGGCCGTCTGGAACGCCCTGTTTCACGATCCCGCGCCATTCGGGCCCCGTCCTGAGAAGAGCGAGGCGTGGAACCGCGGCGCCTATCTGGTCGAGGGACCTGGCCACTGCTCGGCCTGCCATTCGCCGCGCAATGCCCTCGGCGTGGAGAAGCAGGGCGCGCTGCGGTTTGCCGGCGGCACTGTCGACGGCTGGGACGCGCCGGGCCTCGGCGCCCATGCCGGCGGCCCCGTACCCTGGAGCGAGGACGCGCTCTTCGCCTATCTGCGCACCGGCCGGAGCGAAAGCCATGGCGTCGGCGCCGGCCCGATGGCCCCGGTGATCGAGGGCCTGCAGGCATTGCCGGATGCGGACATCCGGGCGATGGCCACCTATCTGGCCTCCCTCGGCGAGGCTGCGCCCGTTGCCACCGCGCCCGCTTCCGCCGACGACGGAGTGGCGACGCGTCTCGTGGCAGCGAGCGAAGCCGGCGCCCGTCCGGCCATCGGCACAGGGGCACGGCTCTTTGACGGATCCTGCGCGGCCTGTCACCGGCCGGAGGCGAAAGGCGTCCTCCTCAATGCCGGCATGGCACTTGCCCTCAGCACCAAGGTCCATGCCAACCGGCCCGACAATTTCCTGCGCACCGTCCTCGGCGGCATCGCAGCGCCAAAGGACGGATCCCATGCCGGCATGCCCGGCCTCGCCAGCCTGACCGATGGCCAGATCGCCGATCTCGCCGGTTATGTCCGCGCCCGTTTCGCGCCTGGCCACCCAGCCTGGCCGGACCTGACCACCACCACGCGGCGGCTGCGGGACCAGATGGTTGATCCCGGGCTGTGATGGTCTCGCGCGAGTGGAAGGAGGCATTATCGGTGAGGTTTACCCTGCAAGCGCCACGACGATAGCGGCAGTCTGAACCAACCCGGGTTTGCCGAAGGCTGCCCGCCTGCCTGGCCGTCGGAACGACCGCTGGCGATGCCCCGAAGCGGAGCCGTTCCCGCAAAAGGGCACGAAAGCTCAAAGCTTGAGCATGATCCCGAAAGGTGGCTTCCGGCATTCGGAAAGAGATCATGCGGAAACAAAGAACTAAAGCCGCTCGGCGCTTCGAAGAAAAGCCATCCGCTTTAGGCCAGAAGTCTTGAGCTACTTCATCGGCGTCAACGCCTGCAGCATCACGTCGTCTGTGCCAAGCTTGCCGGATTTGAAGAACAGCGACAGAGGTCGTGGATGATCGGCGACTCAGAGGCCGCCGCCGGAGCCGCGATCCGGCAGACAGCGGACGGTCGCGAGCCCAAGTGCCTCTGCGATGGCGCCGGATGTTTCTCCTCCGGAGACGGCGAGGTGCGTTACGCCCGCCCGACCAGCCCGGCTGCGACGCCAGCCAGGATCGTCTCCGCTCGACGTGCGGCCCCAAGTTTCGTCCTTGCGGGTTTCATGCTGCGAACTCAGAATTTCACGCTGAGCCCGACGCTCGCGGTGTGGTTCTGCTGGCTGTCGGAGAACACGCCGTCATAGCTGGCGCGGATGGTCAGATCCTCGGTCGCCCCGAAGGAGGCGCCCGCGCCGAGGCGGGAGCGGTCGCGGCCGGCATCGGGGCCAAGCACCTCGAAGCCGGTGGGGCTGCCCGCGAAGGCGAGGCTCTGGCTCGGCACAACGTCGGCGAAGGCGTGTTCCCACACCGCGCGGCCGTCCAGCGTCACCTTGCCGCTCTCGGTCAGGATGACGTGGCTCAGCGATGCCGAGGCCGGTGTCGAGCCGCGTCCAGCTCTCGGAGGCTCCGGTGAGGTTGAGCGCGCCCGCGCCGGTCTCGGTGAAGCCGCCATGTCCGGACCAGCCTGCGTCGAGCGTTGCGAGCGGCGAGAGCGTCGTGCCGCCGCCCAGGTTGAAGCCATAGAGCGCCTCTCCGGAGAAGCCGATCGTGTGGCTCCAATAGTCGGAATCGGCCGTGCGGTCGATGCCGCCGAAGACCACACGGCGCTCCGTCGAGATGGAATTGGCGGCATAGGCGAGCGATCCCGCCAGCGACCACGGGCCGTCCGACCAGCCGCCATAGACGCCGATGTGAATGCCGTCGCTGTCGAAGCGCGGCGTCGAATTGGATTCATGAAAGACTGGCCTTGGTCGGGGACGGGATTCTCTATGTCTGGTTTCACAAGCGGTGGCGAGTCGCTTACGAAAGCCCGTTTCGCGATTTCCCGCTGGTGCGGCGCGCCGGGCAAGCAGCCGGTCAAGCTCCGCCCGCGCCTTGCGTTCGCCGACGAATTGCAGGCGACGCTCGACGCGTTGCCGGCAGCATCGATGCGCCCGCTCGGCACGCCCTTGTCGGCTTGGGTAGAGCTCCACATTGAGCAAGGCCCGGTTCTTGAGCGCGAGCAGATCCCTGTCGGCGTCGTGACGGGCGTGCAGGGTACCTGCTGGCTTGAAGTGACGATCAGCGGCCGCGCCGCGCATGCTGGTACGACGCCCCTTGCCTTTCGCCAGGATCCGATGGATGCCGCCGTCTCCCTGCTCAAACTCCTGCAAGAGTCCGTGATGCCCAACGACGCGGATGCACGGCTGACAGTGGGTCGAATCGCGGCGCTGCCCGGCTCGATCAATGCCATTTCGAGCACAGCGATGTTCACGCTCGACATCCGCCATCCCCAGGCAACACAGCTTGCCGAGCTGGAAACCAAGAACCGCTCCCCTGCCGCGAGCTTCGCCGCCGCGCAGGGCTGCACCGCGACGATCGTCCGCACACTCGATACGAAGCCAGTGGCCTTCGATCTGTCCCTGCTTCTGGTCATCGAGGCCGCCTGCGCGCATCACCGGTGTCGCCGGCTTCTCTCAGGCGCGTTCCACGATGCGTTCTTCATCGCGAAGCTCGCACTGAGCGCCATGCTGTTCGTGCCGAGCCGCGACGGATGGAGCCACAACGAGGCCGAATACACCGAACCGGCAGATTGCACGGCTGGGGCGGAGGTGCTGACGAAGACAGTGCTTGAGCTCGCGGAGAGATGAACGCCGTGTCTCATTGCGGACCGGAGCAGCATCGCCGTCCCCGCTGAACTGTCGGTGGCGCGCTTGATCCGCCGCTTCTGCCGCACCTTCAACCCGTTTTGGCGCATCGGTCCGGCGGTGCGACGAAGCTCGATCGCCGAACCGTTGTCGCGCCGCTCATGCACCATGCGCGGGCTGTCGGCTATGCGTAGAAAAGAGGCGCAAGGCGAGCTTGCTCGATGAAACCTGGATCGTGAAGCACGATGAGTTCGCCGGACGTGGTGGCAACGATCTGCTTCAAACGCCGAATGCTGGCCAAGGAGGCGGCGTCATCCATGCTGGAGCCGAGCACTTCGCGCTCGAAATTCTCAGCGAGGTCGGCAGCGTCGCCCGTCAGTACCTTCACGCCACTTTCTGGCAGAGTAATCACCAGCGACTGATGGCCGGCGGTGTGACCGCGGGTGAGGATCAGTTCAAGGCCATTCATCATCTGCCAGTCGCCATCGATCAGATGCCACCGGATACCGGGCGCATCGATCTCGGCGAAGGATCGCGCCTCACGCCGTTGGCCTGAGAACGCCGCCTCGTGCTCCTGCCGTTGCATGGTCACGCGGGCGTGGCGAAAGTGGTGGAGATTGCCGGTGTGGTCGCCATGCGCGTGCGTCAGCACCACTTCCCGGATTTCCTCCGGTGCGACGCCGATGGCGGCGAGCTGCGCCAACATTTCGTGCTCCAGCAAAACCACCGGCGGCGCCGGGAAGGTGGCGTTGACGTAAGCGGCGCGGCTGGCGGCGGGGTCGGCCAGCGTCGCGCTGTCGAGCCCGGTATCGACCAGCACGTAGCCCTGCTTGGTCTCCAAGAGATAAGCCGAGATCGGCACGGTCAGAACGATGTTGGGATCGGCGTCGCGCACGCAGCCGGACTTGCGGATGACTTCGTAGCCGCAGAGAAGGATGTACATTTTGGTGACGTCGGTGGTCATGGCGCGTCCTGTCGAAAGAAGGAACCAGGTGGTTCCGTGAGGCGGGGCTAACGCACGGCTCAGCCCGGCATGCGCTCGTCCGCGCCGATCGCCGCAAGGCCGGCACGCGCGATCGCCACGTCCTCTGCGTCCGGGGCCGAGCCGATGCCGATGCCGCCGATGCAGATGCCGTCGACGACGATCGGCAGGCCGCCAGCCATGTTGGTCAGCCGCCCGCCTGAGGCCGAGGCAAGGCTCGGTGCCATCTCCGCATCGATCTCGGTGGTCGGCCGACGGTGCGAGGCAGCGGACTGCGCCTTCGTCGTCGCGGTGAACATCGACAACAGGTTGGCGCCGTCCATCCGCACGCAGGCGACGGTGTTCCCACCGTCGTCGACGACGACAATGTCGACGTTCCAGCCGATCTCCAGCGCCTTGTCGATCGCAGCATTGATCGCTGTCAGGGCGGCGTGGTGTGTGAGCTTCAGCGTCGGCATGGTGAAGGACATCGAATTTCTCGCATGGGGAAACTGGGCAGCGGTCATTCGACCGGGGGCACCGCAGACCCCCGGTCCGTGCAAGCTAGAGGAAGGTCGGGTCGAACACGTCGGCATAGGCGACGTCCTGTGCGATCATGCCGGAAATGGTGATGATGCTCAGCGTCTTCGCCCATGCTTCCTCGGGCATGGCGCCGTCCTGCTCCCACATGTCGTTGGCGCGGGCGCGGGTCAGGATGGCGTCGAGATCGTCCTTCGGCAATGTCGGGAACTCCTCGGCGGCGATGGCGCGCATTTCCGCCTCGTCATTGAACACGAGGTCGAGCGACTTCTTCGAGGCGGCGACGATTGCCCTGACGAGGTCCGGGTCGCTCTCTATCAACGCCTTCGGCAGGTTGACCGTGGTCCAGGCGAAGGGGCCGAGTTCTTTCGGCATGCTGGCAAAGGGCTCTTGCCAGATACCCGTCTTCACTCCCTGCGCGATCGCCGGCTCGGAGACCATCGCGAGATCCGCCTCGCCGTTCTTTACTGCCGCGACCGTCCCGGCATTGGTGGCGATCTCTAGGAGTACGACGTCGCTGCGCGGGTCGAGCCCGTCGCGCTTCAGCAAATAGAGCAGAATGGAATAGCCCGTGCCGCCGCGGGTACCGACAGCGATCTTCTTGCCCTTGATGTTTTCGGCAAAGGATTTCGCCGGGTCGATGGCGACGCCGGTGCGGGCGACGAGGAACGAGTTGGCGCGGTTGGACAGGCCGATAACGGCGCGCACCGGCTTGCCGCCCTTCACATTCGCAAAGGCGATGTGCTCGGGGCCGCCGATATAGGCGTCGGCATTGCCGGACTGCACGGCCGCCATCGCCTTGCCGCCGCCTTCCGAGGTGACCAGTTGCACGTCGAGCCCGGCCTCTTTGTAGAAACCCTTGCGGATGCCGACGTAGAACGGCAGCGAGTCGGCGGAATGGCCAGGCTCGGTAACGATGAGCGAGCGCATGTCGGCTCGGGCGCGGCGGCTCGTGAGGCCGGTGACGGCGATGCCGGCGGCACCCCCGAGGACTTGGCGACGGTTGAGCTCGAACATGGTGTCTCCTGACGTTGGCTGCGTTGCGATGGTCGACGGGGAAGGTAAAGAGGTTGAGGGGACTCAGATCGTCTTGACGCTCTGGCCCTTCATGAAGCGGCGCTCGAGGAAGGACACGGCGGCGTAGAGGCCCGTCGCGAGCAGCGCGAGGATGATGATGCCGACCCAGATCAACGCCATGTCGTAGGTCGCGCCGGCATACATGATGATCTTGCCGAGGCCGTACTGGGAGGAGATGAATTCGCCGGCGATGGCGCCGGCCAGCGCCAGGCCGATGTTGATGTGCAGCGAGGAGGTAATCCAGGGCAGCGAAGACGGCACGACGATCTTGAAGAAGACGTCACGGCGCCTGCCGCCGAGCGACAGCGTCAGCTTCACCAAGTCGTCGTCGACCGCCCGGACGCCGGCATAGGCGGCGAGCGCGGTGATCACGGCGGTGAAGGCGATCGCCAGGGCCACCTTCGAGGCAATGCCGATACCGAAGATCAGGATGATCAGCGGCCCGAGCGCGATCTTCGGCACCGCATTGAACACGACGATGTAGGGTTGCACGACGGCGGCGGCGTTAACCGACCACCAGAGGCTGAGCCCAATGACCGCGCCAAGCGCCGAGCCGAGCAGGAAGCCGATGATCGTCGCCTTGAAGGTGAACCAGGTGTCGTAGAACACCGAGCCCTCCTGGAACACGATGATCGCCGCGGTGACGATGCGCGAGGGCGAGGACCAGAAGAACGGGTCGATCAGCCCAGTGGCCGCTCCCGCTTCCCAACCGCCGACGATGGCAAGGAAGACCGATACCTGCACCAACCAGATCGTGATTCGTGTCCAGCGCCGCGCCCCGGCGATGACCACACCTTGGCGTCGGCGGACTTTTGGCCGGAGCGTGCCGTGCACGTCGAGCACGGGAGCGAGGCGGATTTTCGTATCGTCGAGTACGGTCATGCGATCTCTTCCCGGTCGGGCGCCGGCTCGGCAGTGGCGAACAGCAGGTCCAGGCAGCGCTGTTTCAGGGCGATGAAGGCGGGTGAGGTGACGACATCCCGGTGCCGCGGCCGCGGCAGGTCGACGGCAAAACGGTCGGCGATGCGGCCGGGGCGCGGCGACAGAACGCAGATCTCATCGGAGAGGAAGATTGCCTCGTCGACGTCATGGGTGACAAAAAGCACAGTGCGGTCGAAGTCTTTCCACAGCGTCAGCAGCCATTCCTGCATGTGGAAGCGGGTCTGCGCGTCGAGTGCGGCGAAGGGCTCGTCCAGGAGGATCACGTCATTCTCGCAGAGAAGAGTCCGCAGCAGAGCGGCGCGCTGGCGCATGCCGCCGGACAGACTGCCGGGAAAATGCTGCTTGAAGGCCCCGAGGCCGTACCGCTCCATCATCGGCTCGGCGATGGCGCGAGCCGCCTTTCGGTCGGCGCCTTGGATCTCGAGGCCGTAGATGACGTTGTCCAATATGTTGCGCCAGGGCAGCAGCAGGTCCTTCTGCAGCATGTAGGAGACGAGACCGGCGCGGCCGGTGATCTCAGTCCCGTCGAGCAGCACGCGTCCTTTCGTCGGGGAAAGCAGACCCGCGAGGATGTTGAAGAGGGTCGACTTGCCGCAGCCGGATTGGCCGATCAGACTGACAAAGCGTCCCTGGGCGACGTCCAGCGTGATGTTTGACACGGCGATCGTATCGGCCGAGCCGGGAGTGCTAAAGTGGTGCGACAGGCCCTCGACCCGCAGGCGTGGAACAACACTGTCATTGCCGATGGCGGTATTGGTCACGAGCAAGCCTCCTCGGCTGGATGGAGGAGCGCCCGACCAGATCGGCGGCGAAGCGGATACAGGTTCGACGCAGTCGTGTTGGGGTTTTGGCGCATGGCAGTCCTCGATCTCGTCAGAAGAACAGGCGCAATCCGCCCATCCTGTGGTGTGAGATCTCCCGGGGTTTTGTCCCGCCGTGCATCGGACGGATGTCTCCCGCCGCGACAGCAGCTCTCGGACCAGCACGTCAAACGACGCCGGAACCCTAGCCACTAGCTCCCTAACCCCGGTGCAAGGCGCGTGCCAATTCATCAGAGCGAGGCGCATCAAGCGCAGGAGTAGCGTGACACCGGCCAATCGATTGCCTTATCGGCAGAATTGAAGATTTCTGCACAATAATGGCTCTTCCGACACAGCCCCTCTGGTCGCCCCCTGCTGTGCAAGGTTTTGTCTAGACGCGTGGCGACGCGTCCACTACACCTTCGCCGACGCGCACCAGGCCGACTATCACACCCGCGTGGTCGAGGATTGCGTCGGCGGTTCGGATGTTGCGGCCCACGACGCCGCGCTGATCGCGATGGAATACCTGCAGCATGGCGCCCGTCGCTCTGCTGCCGAGATGATCGAGGCTTTCCGCGCCCACGCCGCCGCCCAGCCGGCGCTGCTGGCAAAGAGCGCCTGAGATGGCGCGCGCAGCCGCCCTCCCGGTCGCCGAGGGCGACTGGTATCGCAAGACCGATCTCGGCGGCGACATCACGCTGATCCTCGAGCCGAATGTCGACGTGCTGGAGCAGTCCAATCTCTGGCACGTGCGCGGCCGCGACCGCGATCTCCTGATCAACGGCGGCATGGGTATCGTGCCGCTGCGCCCGGCCCTTCCCGAGCTTTTCGAGGGCCGGGAGACCATCGCCTTCGCCACCCACACGCATCTCGGGTAGTGTCCGCGCTCGTGGTGGAAATTCCGACATTGAAAGGTGTGGCTGAGGCGGTCACCGGATAGGGCGGCTAAGGTGGAGTTGCGAGACTTCAACCTGACCGGAGAACCCGATGACCGAGGACAGACTACCGCTTGCCGAGCTTTTTGCGAAAGCCGGGGACGGCGATTTCCTGAGAACGATAGCCGAGAGCGTGATGCAGCTCCTTATGGAGGTCGACGTTGAAGGCATGATCGGCGCCGGGCGCCACGAACGGACGCAGGAACGGGCGACTTATCGCAATGGCTACCGCGACCGCTCGCTCGACACGCGGCTCGGCTCGTTGCAGCTTCGGATACCCAAGCTTCGGCAGGGCAGCTACTTCCCGCCGTTCCTGGAGCCGAGAAAGCTCTCGGAGAAGGCCTTGGTTGCCGTCATTCAGGAAGCTTGGATCAGCGGCGTTTCCACCCGGCGGGTCGACGATCTGGTACAGGCCATGGGGCTGTCGGGGATCGGCAAGAGCACCGTATCGAAGCTGTGCAAAGACATCGACGAACGCGTCGGCGGCTTCCTCGACCGTCCTCTCACTGGCGACTGGCCCTACCTCTGGCTGGATGCGACCTACCTGAAGCAGCGCGAGGGTGGACGCATCGTTTCGGTCGCCGCCATAATCGCCGTGGCCGTGAACACGGACGGCAAGCGCGAGATCGTCGGCCTTCACATCGGCCCCTCGGAAGCGGAGACGTTTTGGTCGAGCTTCCTCAAGAGCCTCGTGCGCCGCGGCCTGTCCGGCGTGAAGCTCGTGATCTCGGATGCTCACGAAGGGCTGAAAGCCGCCATTCGCCGGGTGTTCAGCGCCTCCTGGCAGCGCTGCCGGGTGCATTGGATGCGCAACGCCCTGTCGTATGTCCCGAAGGCGCAGCAGAGCATGGCGGCGGCCGCGCTGCGCCAAGCCTTCGCCCAGCCCGATCGTGCTAGCGCCAGCCAGGCGCTGCGCCACGTCGCCGACCAGCTTCGGGGAAAGTGTCCAAAGCTCGGGGCCTTCATCGACAACAGCGAGACCGACGTGCTGGCGCACATGGATTTTCCCAGTCAGCACCGGACCCGGATCCATTCGACGAATTCCCTGGAGCGCCTGAACAAGGAGGTGAAGCGGCGTGCCGACGTCGTCGGAATCTTCCCGAACGAGGGATCCATCATCCGGCTCATCGGCGCCGTCCTTCTCGAGGCCAACGACGAATGGCAGATCCAGAACCGCTACATGCAGACCGAACCCATGGCCGACCTCATGGCCATGGGCAACACTGCAAAACCCGAACAGATTTCCACCGAAGTCGCCTGAAACGGAGCCGCTTCAGCTACACTCAATTTCCACCACGTTGACGGACACGACCCGCATCTCGACCATATCGGCGCGATGCACGAATTTTCTGAGCGCTGGGTGCACCCGATCGAGGCGGAAAGGCTTGCCCAACCCTCCGGCTCGCTGCTGTCGGAAGACATGCCGCTGGACTTGCGCGAAAAGTTCGTCGCCGCGGGCTACCCGCCGCTTGGCACCTACCTGATCCACGCGCTGCCGTACGAAGGCTACGATCCGGCGAGCTACCGCATCCAGCCGGCACCGGCGACGCGGCAGATTCGCGAGGGCGAGACGGTCAACCTCGGCGACCGCCAGTTCGAGGTCCTGCTGGCCCGGTCACTCGCCGGGCAGCATCGCGCTGTTCGAGCACGCCACCGGCATCCTGTTTGCCGGCGACATCATCTATGACGGCCCCCCGCTCTACCAGGGCTTCGGCATGGACGTCGACGACTACGAGGCCTCGTTCAAGCAACTCGAAGCCTTGCCGGTCCGCATCGTCCACGCCGGCCACGATCCGAGCTTCGGCAAGGATCGGCTGGGCGCCATCATCGCCACCTATCGCGCCCGCTGGCGCGCCGAAGGCATTTTGGCCTGAGTCCCGGGAACATTCCATGACCGACATTGCCGAAGTCCGCGCCGTTTGGGCGACGCTGAAGCCGGAGATCGAGGCGATGTTCGCCGAGATGTGGCTGGTGCCCGAAATGCCGGGCCTCGAATACCGCAGCGTCGAGATTCTGACCGGCTTCCTGAAGCGCTACGGCTTCACGGTCGAGATCGGCAGCGCGGGCGTTCCGACGGCTTTCGTCGCCCGCCACGGTTCAGGCCATGGCCCGCGCATCGCCGTCCTGGCCGAGTACGACGCGCTGGCAAGCCTCGACAACGAGGCGGTTTCCTATCGCAAGGGCACCGGCCGCAAGCCCGGCCATGGCTGCGGGCACAACCACATCGGCCCCGCCAACACCGGCGCCGAAATTGCCGCGGCGCTCGCCGCCGCCAAGCTTGGGCTTGCCGGCGAGATCGTCGTCGTTGGCTGTCCGGCAGAAGAGATCGGCTGGGGCAAGATCGCGCTGCAGCAGGCCGGCATCTTTGACGAATTCGACGTCATCCTCACTTCGCATGGCGACTATCAGAACGGTTCGCTGTCGCGGCCGTGTTTTGCCGTGATGTCAGGTGAGTTCATATTCCGGGGAGATAGCGCCCATGCCGGCATAGGCACTGTACGCAATGCCCTGAAGACGGCGGAAGAGGCGATGGCCGTTTTCACCGCAGTCTATGAGGAGCGGTTTCCCGGCACCGACGAGAAGCATATCTTCCGTCGCCGGGGTCATGCCCGGGGTGATGCCGGAAGAAGTGAGGATGTGGTGCTCGCTCCGGCATCGCGACCTTGCCCCGATGATGGAAGCCTATGAGGCGATGAAGGAGATCTTCGCTGCCACCGCTGCCAAGACGGGCGTCGCGTTCGAGGAAAAGTTCATCGCGGCCTGCCGCGGCTATCTCGCCAACGACGTCGCCGGCAAGGTGCTCGACGAATGCCTGCGGGTGGTCGGCCCGCCGCGCTGGACCGACGCCGACATTGCCTGGATGCAGGAACTTTCGGAGGCCGCCAGTCCCGGAAAACCCTTCGATCTGCACCGCGGGCTCGAGTTCTTCGACGAGGGCATCGACTATTACGGCCAGGACGATGGCGACTGCAGCTGGATCGTGCCGATTGCACGGGTCAACTGGGCCTATCCCACCAACGTGCCGATCCATCACTGGGCCTGGACGGCGCTCTCCGGCCACCCCTCCAGCAGCCCCGGCCCGCTGATGGCGTCGGAGGCAATGGCGCTCGCCGCGGTGACCTTTCTCACGCGGCCGGACCTTGTCGCAGCCGCCCGTGCCGAATTGCGCGAGCGCGTCGGCGAGGAGACCATTCTTGTCGTGCCGCCGGGGATCAACGAAGTCATGGCCAAGGACCCGATGGCCTTCTGGGAGGCGCGTTGGTAGCGCCGGCCGCGCGGACGCCGCTCCGATCCACCCAAGGGTCAGTCGGCGTCTTGCCACGCTCTAGCGAGCCGTAAATCCTCCATCTACCGGCAGCAGGACACCCGTGATGTAGCTTGCCTCGTCACTCGCCAGAAACAATACCCCCTTCGCCACCTCATCGGGGGAGCCGACGCGGCTCATCGGAGTGTTGCTGATAGTCTCAGCGCGCATGGCGGGATCCTGGTCCCGCACCATCTCGGTCTCTATCAGGCCCGGGAGAACGGCGTTCACGCGAATGCCCCGGGCGGCGTAGGTCACCGCGGCGTTCAGCGTCATCACCGACACGGCACCCTTGCTCGCATGGTAGGCCAATTGGCCGGAACCGCCGACATGGCCCCAGATCGACGAGATGTTCACGATCGAAAGCGGCCCCCGCCCCAGCATCATGCCGATCGCCATGCGCATGCCCAGCATAACGCCCGTCTGGTTGACCGCGATGACATCGTCCCACTCGTCGAGATCGAGGTCGTGCACCTCCGAGCGAGGCTGGGAGACGCCCGCTGCATTGACAAGGATATCGAGGCGGCCATGAACGCGCAGGATTTCTTCGGACAGTTCCGCCCAAGCGGAAGCCGATCGGACGTCGAGCGGCCAGGCTCGGATGGACGCCTCGTTTTCCGACGGCTCACGCACCAGGAGATCTGCAACGATCACCGTCGCGCCTTCTGCCGCAAGCGCGGAGGCACACGCGCCGCCAATCCCGCGATGCCCCCCGGTTACCAGCGCTATCCTTCCCTTTAAACGCATTTCTCAGCTCCTTTCCGCAGCTTCAAGTGCCCATAATTTGAGCACTTTAGTCGATTGCGCTTTCCTGAATCGTATCGTATAGCAATACTACGAATTAGATTTTTACGCAAGAATGGACCCCCGGTGGAGCGCTCACCCCTCTTCATACAGTCGTTGGAGAAAGCGCTTTTCGTGCTCGAGGCGTTCGCGCATGCCGAGCATCTGCTGAGCCTCAGCGAGATCGTCCGTCTGTCAGGGTTGGAGAAACCGGCGACGCAGCGGTGCGTCCATACGCTGGTTCAGACCGGATATCTGGAAAAGGATCCGCAATCCGGGCGCTTCTCGCTGGGCAAGAAGGTGCTCGACCTCAGCTTCCATTTCCTGCGCGCGCATCCCCTGGTGATCGCAGCGACGCCCGTCCTGCTCCAGTTGCGACGCGATTGCGGCGAGCGGACCAACCTCAGTCTTTTCGACGGAACCACGGTCATCTACGCTATCCGCCTGCATGGAAAGCGCGAATACCCGCAGCACTCCACGCTGATTGGTCGCCGCATGCCGACCTACTGTTCGGCCGGCGGCAGGGCGACCCTGGCACGGCTCCCGGTCGAGGAGGTGCGCGCCATTCTGGCTATGTCAGACCTGCGGCCGATGACTCCCCTGACGTTGACGGATCCGGCCGCGATCCTTGACAAGATCGATGAGGCCCGAGAGCGGGGCTACGGCTTCGTCGCCGGCGAAAGCTCACCTGGTGAGCTCGTCATCGCAGCGCCCGTTATCGATGCGTCCGGGCGGCCGGCTGCTGCCGTCCATATCGCCGCCAGCGTCAACAAGTGGAAGGCCGATGAGTTCGAGCGGACCTTTGCGCCGCACGCTATGGAAGCCGCGAGCCACCTCAGCCACAACAATGCGGTGACCGCCGGCATCCCGACTTTTGGCGGCCGGCGCCACGCCCATGGGACGGAAAGCTGATGGGCTCGGCGCTGGACACCGAGGCGCCCGTGCTCGACTGGCTGGCTGCCCGCGTGCCCGACATGGAGGCACTTCTCTGCGACCTCGTATCTATCGACAGCAACAGCACCGATGCTGCGGGTGTCGCCGCGGTGGCGACCCGACTTGAGAAATTTCTGCACTCGGCCAATGTGGAAGTCTCTCGGATTTCCAGCGGCTCCGATGCACCTCTGCTGGCGGCGGGCGTGCCTGGCGCCGCTAGCGTCGCGCCCGCCCTGATGCTCGGGCACATGGACACGGTTTTTCCGATGGGCGCCGCCGCCGCGCGCCCCTTCCGCGTCGCCGGCAATCAGCTTCATGGACCGGGCGTGGCGGACATGAAGGCGGGCCTTGTGATTGAGGCTTTCGTCCTGGCGGCATTGGCGGCGACGACTACGCCAGCGCGGCCCGTCACCGCCCTGTTCACCGTCGACGAGGAAATCGCCTCGCCGCTGTCGCACCTGCACATCCATGCGGCGGCGCGCACGGCCGCCTTCGTTCTCAACGCGGAACCGGGCCGGGCCAACGGCAATGTCGTCATCGAGCGCAAGGGCGGCATGTTCGGCTGGCTCAGCGTCACCGGAAGGGCGTCGCATGCCGGGATCGACTTCCCGGCCGGCGCGAGCGCCATTACCGAGCTGGCGCACAAGATCGTCGACCTGGAGCGGCTGACGGATCTCGACTCGGGAATTACTGTCAATGTGGGACTGGTGGAGGGCGGACAGTCGATCAATACCGTTGCGCCGGATGCCAGGGCGGGAATCGACATCCGTTATGCCACCCCCGATCAGCGGTCCAATCTCCTCCAGGCCATTGACGCGATCGTCTCGCTGAACCGGGACGCGGCGACGAGCGCGGCTTTTGATGTCATCGGCGAGTTCCACCCGATGGTTCCCTCGGAAGGCTCCCGGGCACTGCTGGCTGTTTACCAGTCCGCCGCCGCGACCCTCGGCTTTGCCGCCGAGGGCGAGGCAACGGGCGGCTGCTCGGACGCTGGCTTCGCCGCCTCGCTCGGCATTCCGACGCTTTGCGGTCTCGGTCCGGTCGGCGGCAAGGCCCACACCGAGGCCGAATATGTCGAGCGGGGCTCGATCCTTCCCCGCGCCCAGGCCCTCGCCCTCACCCTACTGCGCTTTCCTCTCGACCCGCCCGAGCTGGATACCGGCTCGCGGCGGCCATTGTTCAACCCGCCAACGGATCGTTGATCGACCGACGGCCAGCCAAAGGAGATGACCCCATGCGTGTGTGCCCGAAAGCTTCCCGGCTCTTGCGTCGGTTCAGAACCGCCGCCCTCGGTTCGAGTGCGCTCTTGCTGGCAGGTCTCCTGCCTGCGGCTGCCGACATGCTCCCGGCGCCGACAGTCGAGAGCCTGACGACCTGCGATTTCACCGAGACGGCAACGGCGAAGATCGGTGTCCTGGCACCGCTGACTGGTCCGACGGCGGCCGACGCCACCGATTACTCCCGTGCGGCGGGCATTGCCATCGCCGAACTGAATGCGGCCGGCGGCGTCTGCGGCAAGGACAAGCGCTATCTCTTCGAGATCGTCGAGGCCGACGCGACCAATATGCGCAACGACGCGGTGGTCACGGCATTTCGCCGCCTCAATGGCACTGAAGGCCTCAACGTCATCCTGACACCCTATGCCAGCACGTCGAACTTCGAAATCGATCTGATGGCGCAGGAGAAGATGCCCTATCTCATCTCGGGCGGCGCGGAATCGACTCGGGCGATCATCGAGAAGGATCCTGAGAAATATCCGACAGTCTGGTCCCGTGTTCCGGACTACGGCGGCTATTTCACCGACTTGCCGCCTCTCCTCAACGACTATCTGGACAAGGGCACCCTCAAACTGCCGGCGAAGACCGTGTACATCGTCGGTTCCGACGACCCCTACGGCTCGACCATCGCCGACGGGCTCGACCGGGTCTTCAAGGAAGTCGGCTGGCAGGTCGTCGGGCGAGACACGGTGCCCTTCCAGTCGGTCACGGACTGGCGCACGCAACTCGCCAAGATCCGTGAGCTCAACCCGGCGGTCATCATCAACACGGAATGGTCGGCCTCGGGCGCAGCTACCTTCTTCAACCAGTTCAACGAGCAGCCGCTGCCGTCGCTGCTGTTCCTGCAGTACGCCCCGTCGATCCCCGAATTCCAGGATGTCACCCGCAACCAGGCCGTCGGCGTCATGTACTCCATGCTGGGCGGCGCGATCGACAGCCGCGAGGACACCAAGGCGATCTCCGCCAAGTTTGCCGAGGAATACGGTCCCGGCGGCTATTTCTCCGTCGCCGGCTACAACGCGGCGCAACTCTATGCGCTCTGCGTCAACCAAGGCAACGATCCGACCGACCGCATGGCCATCGGCACCTGTTTCGGCAAGCTCGACGTCGACACGCCCTCTGGACGCCTGGCCTTCGACCCGAAGACGCATCTGGCAATCCAGGGCAACGACTACATGCCGACGCTCTTCTACCAGCTGCAGAGCGACGGCAAGCCGGCCATCGTCGCCCCGGAGTCGGTGGCCCAGGCCACTTTCGCAGCCTCACCCTGGATGAAGCCGTAATCGCCTCAGCCTGCCGGCCCTTCGGGGCCGGCTTCATCGACGCATGACAGGAGGCGGTGATGCCGGACGAAGGCGCTAACATTCTGGAGGTCGACGGCCTCGGTAAGGCCTTCGGCTCGCTGGTGGCGGTGGACGACGTGTCCTTTACAATCGGCCGGCGCGAGATTCTGGGCATCGCCGGCCCGAACGGCGCCGGCAAGACCACGCTCTTCAACCTCATCAGCCGGATCCCCTTCGGCGCCGACCGCGGCACCGTGCGGTTCGCGGGACAACGAATCGAGCGCCTGGCGCCGCATCGCATCTTTCGCCTCGGGCTGGCCCGCACCTTCCAGAAGGAGACCGCCTTCGCCAAGCTGACGGTCGCCCAGAACATCCGCGTCGGCGCCGCCTATGGCGGTGGGATGCGTGGCGCGGCACTTTCCAAGGCGATCGACGAGGCGTTGGACGTGATGGATCTCTCGGCAGTTCGAGGCGAGCTGGCGGCGACCCTTCCGGTCTATGAGACCAAGCGCCTGATGATCGCCTCGGCGGCTGTCATCGGCCCGCAACTGCTGATGCTCGACGAACCGGCCTCCGGCCTGAACTCTGTTGAACTCGCTGACCTGAAGCTCCTGATCCTGCGGCTGCGCGACCGGGGGGCGGCGATCCTTCTGATCGAGCACATCCTGCCGCTACTTTTCGGCATTTCCGAACGCGTCATGGTGATGGACTTCGGACGCAAGCTCACCGAGGGCCCGCCGTCGGCGATTGCCCGCGACCCCCGCGTGATCGAAGCCTATCTCGGGGGCCCGAAGGAGCTCGACACCGATGCGGCTTAGCGTCGAAAATCTATCGGCCGGCTATGGCCGGATCGAGGTGCTTCACAGGCTCACCATTGAGGTAGCAGAGGGCGGCGCGGTCGGGCTGTTCGGACCGAACGGGCACGGCAAGACCACGCTGCTACGCACGATCTCCGGCCTGATCAAGCCGGTCGCCGGCAGGATCCGCTTCGGCGAAGCCGACCTCACGGGCGCCGCGCCAAACGCCGTCGTCGACGCCGGCATCGTGCACGTGGCTCAGGCCAGCGTTCTCTTTCCGCGGATGACCGTACTCGAGGCTCTGACGCTCGGCGCCTATCCGCGGGCAGCCTGGCCCCACCGCAGGGCGTCCCTCGACAAGGTCTTCGCCATTTTCCCGCGGCTGGCCGAGCGCCGGTCGCAGGCCTGTCGCACCTTGTCGGGCGGCGAACGCCAGATGGCGGCGATCGGCGTCGGGCTGATGGGTTGCCCCAGGCTCCTGATGCTGGACGAGCCGACGCTCGGCCTTGCTCCGAAGATCCGCCAGGAGCTCGCACAGCGCATCGCGTTGGTTGCCGAGACGGGCGTCGGCCTCATTGTCGTAGACCAGGACGTCGACCTCCTCCTCGCCCTTTGTCCTCGCCTCTACCTCATCGAGAAAGGCACGGTGACCATGGACATCAAAGACCGCAGCGAACTCCGGCATCAGGATGTCGTCGAGCGCTATTTCGGGAGCACCGTCTGATGGTCTCGATCCTGGTGGCGGGGCTGGTTTCCGGCTCGATCTACGCGCTGATCGCGAGCGGCCTGTCGCTCGTCTGGGGCGCGCTCGGCGTCTTCAATTTCGCTCACGGCGTGCTCCTGATGATGGGCGCCTATGTCGCCTGGTGGGTGTCGGCGCCTGGGGGCCTAGGTCTCGGCCTGCTCGTGGGGATCCTCGCCTGCATCGCTTTTCTGATCCTCGCAGGGGGTCTTCTGTACGCTCTCCTCGTGCGACCATGGATCGGCACGGCCAATGCCGAGCTGACCGTGATCATGACAACGATTGCCGGCGCGATGTTCCTCGAAAACGCGGCGCTGTATCTGTTCGGCGGGCGGCTGAAGGTCCTCGATCAGGTTGTCTCCGGCACCGTCAGCATCGGCGGTACGGCGATGCAGGCGCAGAACCTCCTCGTCATCGTTCTGGCCCCCCTGCTTCTCGGCGCCCTTGCGCTCTTCCTCAAGCTCAGCAAGTACGGCCTCGCCATCCGCGCCATCGCACAGAACCGCGAGGCTGCGCAGCTTCTCGGAATCCGAATCGAGCGCATGTATCTGGCGACCTTCGCCGTCAGCGCCGTGCTGGCGGGCGTCGCCGGGGTAATGATCGGCGGCCTTTTCAACCTGTCTCCCGGCATGGGCAGCGACCCGTTGCTGCGCGCCTTCCTGGTCGTCGTCTTCGGCGGCCTCGGCAGTCTGCCGGGAACCATCGTCGCGGCGTACCTGATCGGCCTGATCGAGGCGGGAAGCTCCTATTACATCGGCATCTACTGGACCCCCGTCGTCCTCTTTGCCGTTCTCATCACTGTCCTGCTCGTTCGGCCGAACGGTCTCCTGGGGCGCCCGGCATGAGCGCGGTTGCAAGCCGGTACCTGGGACTCGGGTTTTGGATGGCAGCCATCGCCGCCGCTGTGGTGCTGCCGCAGATCTTCACCTCCGGCGTGTCGCAGAACCTTGCCGTCGTCGCGCTACTCTTCGCGGTCGTCGCATCGAACTGGGACCTGACGCTCGGCTATGCCGGCATCTTCAACTTCGCGCACGTCGCGTTCTTCGGCATCGCCGGCTATGTCGCGGCGATCGCCACCATCCATCTCGGCCTTCCCGTCTGGTGGGACATCCTGCTGGCGGTGGCCGTCATCGCCATGCTCTCCGGCGTCACCGCGGCGCTGGCGCTGCGGCTGCGAGGCATCTATGTCGCCCTCGTTACCTTTGCCTTCGTGCAGCTCTGTGTCGCCCTGATCGTCAGCCAGAAAGACTGGACCGGCGGTGCCGTGGGTCTCGTCGGCGTGCCCGATCTCGAGATCGCCGGTGGGCCGCTGGGCGCCGATCCGAAGAACTATGTCTACCTCTCCGCCGGCCTGCTTCTGGCCTCGACCTTCTTCCTGCGAAAGCTGGTGGCGTCCGATTTCGGGCTCAGCCTGATCGCACTGCGCGACAACGAGGCCTACGCGGTGGCGAGAGGCGTCTCGGCAATGCGCCAGCGCGTCCTCGCAATGGTCGCGAGCTCGCTTTTCACCGCGGCCGCAGGCGCGGTCTATGCCCATTACCTGATAGTCGCCTCGCCAGACGTCTTCTCCTTCTCGCTGACGACGCTGATCCTGTCGATGACGTTGCTTGGGGGCACCGCGACGATCTTCGGGCCGATCCTCGGCGCCATCGCCCTCACCGTCGTTACCGAGCAGCTCGCCGGCTTCGGTGTCATCCGCTTCATGATCATCGCCGTTCTGATCGTCCTTACCCTGCGCTTCCTGCCGGGAGGCATCTGGTCGGTGGGGACGCACTGGGTTGGCCGCAAGGCGTCGAAGAGCCGCCGATCCAAAGAAACCGGGAGCCTTCCACAATGAACCTCTTCACCTGGCCCGATGGATACCGATCCGCTGCGAGCCTGACCTTCGACTTTGACGCCGAAACCGTCTGGGTGGCGATGGACCCGCAGAATGCCAGACGCCCCGGCGTCCTCTCGATCGGGCATTACGGCGCGCGTGTCGGACTGCCGCTCATTCTCGATGTTCTCAAGCGTCACGATGTCCGGGCGACCTTTTTCGTCGTCGGACAAAATGTCGAGCGCTATCCCGAGCGGGTGCGCCGGATCGTCGACGAGGGTCACGAAGTGGCCGTCCACGGCTACACCCATACGCCGCCGCAGCAGCTCTCCGTCGAGGCCGAGGAGGAAGAACTCGCCAAGGCGCTGGCCCTCCTGCGCGGCACCGGTGCAGACGTTTGCGGGTATCGCTCGCCATCCTGGGACGTCAGCCCTGTGACTCTCGAACTCTTGGAAAAGCAGGGCCTGTCCTACTCCAGCCAGATGATGGCCGACATTCGTCCCTATCGTCACCCCGGCAAGGCACTGGTCGAATTGCCGATCCAGTGGCTGCTCGACGACTGGCCGTTCTTTGCCTTCGGGCTTGGACAAATGGATCGCCCGATCCAGAGCGCGGCGAGCGTCGAGGCCATCTGGGCCGAAGAGCTGGAGGCGATCCATGCCCTCGGCGGCCATTTCATCCTGACGATGCATCCGCAGGTGATCGGCCGCCCGAGCCGTGTCGCCATGCTCGAACGCATGGTCGCGATGCTGAAGTCCCGCGACGACATCTGGCTCGCCACCTGCGCGGAGGTCGCCGCCCATGCCGCGGTGACCCTTGCCGCAGACGATACGGTCAGTCTCTTTGGGGTCGACGACAATGCATGACTTTAACGGTCGGCGGGCAATCGTTACCGGCGCGGCAGGCGGCATCGGTCGCGCCATCATCGCCGAGCTGCAGCGGTCGGGCGCTTCGGTCGCGGGGATTGACCGCGACGAGGCTGGGCTCGCCGCGCTCGGCGATATGGCTACGGTGACCGCAGATCTCGCCGATGTCGCCTCCACGCGGACAGCCGTCGGCGCGGCGATCGCTCTTCTGGGTGGGCCTGTGGACGTCCTCGTCAACGCCGCCGGTGTTTATGTACTAGCCCCGGCCATGAGGGTCGATGTGGAGGACTGGGACCTCAACCAATCGATCAACCTGCGCGCCAGCTTCTTTGCAGCGCAGGCTGTGATCGCCGAAAGAAAGGCTGCAAGCGCCACCGGGCCGATGGCCGTCGTCAATATCTCCTCGACCGGCGCCTATCGCATGGGCACCGGCGACGCGGCCTTGTCCTACGGCGCAAGCAAGGCGGGGCTGATCGGCCTCACCATCGCCATGGCGGCGGAATGGGCGCGCGAGAACATCCGGGTAAATGTCGTAGTTCCCGGCGTCATCGATACCAGCATGGTCCGCCTGATGGACGATCCGGAAGCGGGTCAGGCCTGGCTGGACACGCGCGTCCCGCTACGCCGGCTGGGCCGACCGGAGGAGGTCGCCAAAGCGGTCTGCTTCCTCGCCTCCGACGATGCATCCTACATCACCGGAACTCACCTCGTCGTCGATGGAGGCTATCTCTGTGTCTGAGCAACTGACCTGGCTGGATATCCTGGAACGGCGTTTGAAGGCACTTGCAGACGGGGTGCGCGCTGACTGGAGTGTCTACGTTCGCTTCCTTGCTGGCAACGAGGAGATCACGATCAACGCCGATCGCTCACAGGATACGATGAGCCTGATCAAGGTGCCGATTCTCGTCACCCTGATGCGGCGGGTAGAACGCGGCGAAGCCGATCTGTCGCGGCGCCTGACGCTCACCGACGATCACAAGCGGCTCGGCACCGGCGTCCTTTTCCTGCTTGATGCCGGCGCATCGCTGACGCTGAAGGATGCGGCCTGGCTCATGACCGTGGTCAGCGACAACACCGCGACCGACATCTGCCTGGAGGCCGCAGGAGGCGTCGACGGCGTCAACGCTGAGATGCGGGCCCTCGGCATTCCCGATATCCAGATGACCGGCGACGCTCTGACCTGGTTCCGCGCCCTCGGCTCGAGCATGGACCCCGAACTCGGCACCGTTGCTCCCGGCGAATTCGCCCGACGGGGCTATCCGCCTCTCGGCGTCAGCGACTTGTCAGACGCCCGCGAACGCTATCACTTCGAGACCGGGCGGCCCTTCAGCCTGGCCAGCGCCCGGGGCCTCGGACTCCTCTTGACGCAATTGCACGAGAACTGCTGCGCCGAACCTCGTACATGCGCTGTCATCCGCGGCTTCCTACTCGGTCAACAATTGCAAACCATGGTGCCCAAATATGCCTGGGGCGTCTCCGCGGCGCACAAAACTGGTGGCTTTCAACCCTTCATCGCTTCCGATGTCGGCATTTTCACACCGGCCTCCGGGTCCCCCGCGATCATCTGCATCATGAGTCAACGCTATCGCGGCCAGCGCGCTCTTCTGGAAGATACCGTTGCCCGAATGGGCGAGCTCGTCATCCATGCAGCGGAAGCCTATCGCTAGAACAAGCAAGGCCATCTCGGCCTCGCCTGTCGGAGCGCGCTTTTGGCAAGAGCATTGCGCCTGTGGCTCGGAACAGCACCGAAATCTGATGGCTCTGCCTGGCTCGTGACGCCGACCTCCGCGCAGATGCCGAGGGCGCTTTCAGCTTGGCTCGGCAAGTATCATCTGATCCCCAAAGCCCTGACCTCTGTGGCCGGGGTCGATCCAAGCGCTGATGTCCACGTAGTAACCGACCGCCACGTCGCCATGACGCATGAAGTATCAGGGGGCGCATCCCATTGCTTGCGACAATCTCATATCCTGGTGCGGGCACGCATAGAGGCGCGCCGACCGCGCCGCAGCCGAGCCACGTTTCGATCACGTCGTCGACTGCGAAGTCGTGCGAATGCGCGCATTTGCTATAGTGCGGTCCGCATCGAGATCATGTTCGGACATCTCGAGGACTGGCAACGGGTCGCCACGAATTTCGACTGATGCCCCATCGTCTTCTTCCCTGCCGTCGCGCTCGCGGCCACGGTCATCTTCTGGCTATGACCGATGATTCCGGACACAGCAATCATCACGACCAATCAACGCCATCTCGCTTGTTGAAGCGACCTACTTCGCAATCCCCACAAGACAAATCGCCTGATGAAATTGAAGAGAATTCAATTTCATGCTCCCCAACGCCCAACTATTCAGCACAACGTGGGGCAAATTAGGGCTTTTTAAGCCAGTAAAAATGTGTTTCATTGAAGCGCTTCAAGATTTGGAGATTGCATGGTTCGTCGCAGACCCACGATCGCAGATGTAGCCAACGTGGCGGGCGTTTCCGTCGGGACTGTCTCCAATTATTTGAACGGGACCGCGAGAATTCGTCCTGCGACGCAGTCGAAGATCGATCGAGCCGTGCGCGAACTTGCCTACAGGCCAAGTACTTTCGCGCGATCTCTGTCGACTGTGAGCGTTCGCCGAACGGGCGAAGATCGCTCTCAAATGCCCCGTCTCGTTGTGGTCGGCTATATCAGCGTCGATTACATGTGCCGTATCGACGTTCTGCCGCATCGCGACGACCGGATCACCGCGCATCACATCGAAAAGGCGCTCGGAGGCCCGGCAGCAAACCTCGCGGTCGCTGCCGCCGGCATCGGTGCCAACGGCACCTTTGGCCTTGATGTCGAGCTGGCGACAGCGCTCGGCGACGACCCGGACAGTGACTGGGCACTTGCGGAGCTTGCCCTCAAGGCGGTGCATGCCTTCCCCATCCGCAAGCCCTTCAACAATCGCCTTTCCCGCTGCATCGTCTTCATCGAGCCGAACGGCAGCCGAACCATTGTGAACGAGCCCTTCGAGCTTTCGGATGTGGATTTGGTCGATCACGTCAGGCTGACCTCCGAGACGCGGACCCGGTGCCTGCATATCGAGGGCTACCACTATGAGAGGATGCGGGGTTCGATCGAGAGGTTTCGAGCGGCCGGCTGGACGATCAGCCTTCATTCCGCCGGACTGCCATCCGGTTCAAGGACGCGCGAGGGCTTTCTCGACGTCGTCGGTCGATGCGACCTGACGTTTGCCGGCGAGGCGCTGATCCGCGAGGCATTTGATATCCGCGTATCTGACCGGGATCTTTCCGCTGCCGTCCAGTCGCAGCTCAATACGCTTGAATCTCGCGGGAACTTCGTCCTCACGCTTGGAGCCTCCGGGGCAATAGCGTTTCCGAATGACGGTGGGAGCCCCATCCGCGTTCAGGCCTTGCCGGTTCGTGTTGTGGATGCAACGGGCGCTGGCGACAGCTTTGCCGGCGTCTTTCTGGCCTACTGGCTGAACGACGCCACAATAGAAATCGCGGCCCGTCACGCCGCCGCGGCGGGGAGCCTCACCACAACAGTCGAGGGCGCCCAAGGGGCTGTTTCATCACACGAAGATTTGCTGGAGAGTCTCGCCCAAAGGCCCCTTCAGCGCGCCTCCTGAACCGACGCAGAACCCTGAAAAGGATCGATGATGGTTTTCAAAATGTCGGGCATCGTCAAGCGCTTCGGAGGATTGGTCGCCCTTGACCATGTGGATTTCGTCGTGGCGACCGGCGAGGTGATGGCACTTGTCGGCGACAACGGCGCCGGAAAGTCGACCCTCATAAAGACAATGTCAGGCGCCCATTCCCCCGACGCCGGCACGATAGAGATGGAGGGCCGGCAGGTCCGATTCCGCTCACCGCAGGAGGCCTGGGAAAGTGGCATTGCGACCATCTACCAGGAACTCGCGCTGGCCGGAAAAATGACGGTCGCCGACAACATCTTTCTCGGACGCGAATTGAAGCGCCCCATGCTCGGCATTCCATTCCTCGACAGAAGCGCCATGCGCAAGCGCACCGCCGAACTGCTTCACCAATTGGACGTCCATGTTCCGAGCATCGACTCCTGGGTCGAGTCGATGTCGGGAGGCCAGCGGCAGGGTGTCGCCATCGCGCGAGCCCTCAACATGGACGCTCGTCTGATCATTATGGACGAGCCGACGGCGGCGCTTGCCGTCGCTGAGGTGCGCAAGGTCCTAGACTTCATCGTGAGACTGCGGGCTCAGGGCAAGTCGGTGGTCCTCATCTCGCACAACATCCAAGACGTATTCGAAGTCTCCGACCGCATCTCGGTGATGCGCCACGGTCGCTGCATCGCAGTGCGAGAGACACGAAACACGACCCCGCAGGAAATCATCGGTCTCATCACCGGGGCTTACGAAGTGCGCGCCAACGCATCCTGAGGACCAAGCCAAAGAGCGGTCCATGGGCATCCAGTCCAACAACGAAGCAAAGGTAGCAGACATGAAAAGCAATTTCACGACGGTCACCATGGGCCTCATTGCGGCGGCTTTCGCCACGGGTGCCGTGGCGCAGGAGAAGGTGCGCGTCGCCTTCGTCCCGCAGATCCAGGGCATCCCCTATTATGTCGCGATGGAACAGGGTGCCACCAAGGCAGCCGACGCCCTTGGCGTCGAGTATATCCAGCAGGGACCGACGAGCACGAACTCGGCCGACCAGCTGCGAATCTTCGAGAGCTTCGTCAACCAAGGCGTCAACGTCGTCGGCGTGTCGCCAGTCGATGTCGAAACCCTGAAGCCTGCCATCGCGAAGGCAAGGGCGGCGGGAATACACGTGATCACTTCAGATGCCGACGCTGCTGGAAGCGAGCGCGAATTCTACGTCGCTCAGGCCCTTGACCAGGACCTCGGCTACACGATCCTCGACGAAATGGTGGAACGCACCAGCGAAGATGCGAAGATCGCCATCATTTCAGATGCCCCGACCATTGCGAGCCTCAACGCCTGGATCGCGGCGATCCAGGACCGGGCCAAGACCAGATACCCCAAGCTTCAGATCGTCTCCGTCGACCACACCGATGGAACGGCAGCGCGAGCCTTCCAGTTCGCGACCGACGCCATGACCCGCAATCCCGATCTCAAGGGCATCATCGGCATTGCCTCGACGACGTGCCCTGGCATCGGCCAGGCGGTGGAGGCGGCAGGGCGGCAGGAACAGATCGTGGCAACGGGATTTTGCTCGCCCAACACCGTGAAGGACTACGTCCTCAGTGGCGCGATGAGCTACTCCGTCCTCTGGAACCCGGCCGACCTTGGTTACCTGACCGTATGGGCCGGCAAGCAGTTGGCCGATGGCAAGCCTTTCGAGGCCGAGCCAAAGGTGGATGGTCTCGAGGCAAACGTGCGCTGGATGGCTGACGAGAAAATCCTGTTGCTCGGAGAGCCCGCGGTTTTCACCAAGGAAAACATCGAGCAGTTCAACTTTTGAGCGCTTGTCCGAGGCGCCCGGTTCCGGGCGCTTCGGATACTGTCGCGGTCAGGCTGCATGTGCGAGCTGTCGTTACCGCCGACGATTTGAGAGGTTCTGCATGACTTCAGCGGCCGATCCACGCCCCGCCCTACGCATGGTGTCGGCGACGGCCTCGCGTGAAGTGGCTCTCGTGATCGCGATCCTGACGGTGGGCGCCGTCTTTGCGATTGCATCGCCCTACTTCCTGACTACCAACAATCTGGTGCAGACCCTGCGCGCCGGTCTTGAACTGGCGATCGTGGCGGCCGGAATGACCCTCGTCATTATCATGGGCGGGATCGACGTCAGTGTCGGCGGCATCCTCGCCGTTTCGGCCATAGTGATTGGCAAGGCATACCAGGCCGGCCTCCCAGCCTATGCTGTGGCGCCGCTCGGGCTCCTGGCAGGCACAGCGCTCGGCACGTTCAACGGCTTCGTCACGACCAAACTGAAGGTGCCGCCGATCATCGCCACGCTGGGCAGCATGTACGTGTTCTCCGCCATCATGTTTCTAGTGATTGGTGGTGCCTGGATCTCCGGCCTGCCGAGCACGCTTTCGCCCATGGTCAATGGCTGGATCGGCTTTGTCCCGGCATCCGCGCTGGTCATTGCTGTCGTCTATCTCGGAGCGTGGATCGTTTTGTCCAAGCTGCCTTTCGGCAACCATATCTACGCCATCGGCTGCAATGAGCAGTCCGCCAGGCTTGTCGGCATCAACGTCGATCGCACTAAAATCCTCACCTACGCCTTTCTGGGATTTCTGGCCGGCCTGGCGGCGCTCCTCTACGTGGCCCGCCTGCGCAATGTGGAAATCAACATCGGCACGACAATCGCACTCGAGGCGATCGCGGCCACCATCCTCGGCGGCACCAACATTCGGGGCGGCGTCGGCAGCCTGCTCGGCACGCTTCTAGGTGTCGTCTTTATCCGCATCATGCAGAACGGTTTGGTTTTGACCGGCGTCTCTTCCTTGTGGGAAACGGTGATCATCGGCTCGTTGCTGGTCGTCGTCCTGACGGCTGATTCCCTGCGCAACCGCAACAATCCGA
The DNA here is from genome assembly GCF_019973775.1 of Aureimonas sp. SA4125. Classification (NCBI taxonomy): domain Bacteria; kingdom Pseudomonadati; phylum Pseudomonadota; class Alphaproteobacteria; order Hyphomicrobiales; family Aurantimonadaceae; genus Aureimonas; species Aureimonas sp. SA4125. Next base: position 4,336,690 of record NZ_AP025032.1, read on the forward strand.
GGGCGCAATGACCCGCAAATCTGGCTTCCGGACTTATGACCCGCTGAGGGCTCGTCTGCTTCTGCTGTGCGGCCTGCTGGTCGTCTCGATCGTGGCAATGAGCCTGCTTTCACCGTACTTCCTGCAGGCCAGCACCGTGCCCTACCTCCTGCAATACGTGCCAATTCTCGGTTTGCTTGGTCTCGGACAGACACTTGTCATTCTGGCGGGCGGGCCGGGAATCGATCTATCCGTCGGCTCCATCATGTCTCTCGTGGGAGTCGCCGTGGGCGCCCTTTTCGCCGCCGGCATCGATATCTGGACAGCCTGCGCCATCGGCGTTGCCGCCGGCGCGGGTCTTGGGCTAGTCAACGGTCTGCTCGTCAATGTCCTGCGCATTCCCTCGCTAATGGCGACTCTCGCTACCATGTTTGCCTTCGGCGGGCTGGCGCTCGCTACCACCATGGGCCAGCCCGTCGGGGGCTTCCCTCCCGAGTTCGCCTGGCTCGGTCAGGGTCACACGCTGGGGCTGCCCAATGCATTTCTATTCGTCCTTCTTCCCGTCGCGGTCGTCCTGCATGTGATGCTGACGGGGACCACCATTGGGCGCCATATCATCGCTGCCGGCAACGACGACCGTGCGGCCCACCTGTCAGGGCTCAATGTGGTACGCATCCGCATTGGTCTCTACGTTCTTTCCGGCGTTCTGTCGGCTCTTGGCAGCATCATCGCCATGTCGTGGTTCCTGGCCGCACGGCCCGATGCGGGCAAAGGTATGGAACTCCTCGCCGTGACGATCGCCGTCCTCGGGGGAACGCACATCTTCGGTGGAACCGGCGGCATCCCCGGTACCATCGTCGCCATCCTTGTCGTCACCACCCTCCAGATCGGCCTGCAACTGGCCAATATATCGGCTGCCTGGCAACTGGGTCTGATCGGACTGTTGCTGATCGCTTCGGTTTCGAGCGTCGCGGGCTGGCGGATGCCAAAACGCGGAAAGATCTAAATGACTGATATCGATGTTCTTTGCATCGGGGACCTGGACGTCGACATGTTCGTCTCCGTCTCCGAAATCCCGGGCTTTGACCAGAAAGTGGCTGGACGCAATCATGGTCAAAAAGCCGGCGGCATGTCCGCCAACTGCGCCGTTGCCGTCTCGCGACTCGGTCTTAAAAGCCGGCTCGTCGCGGCTGTCGGTTCCGACCCGGCCGGCGATGTCGCGATTGTGAGCCTGACGAAAGACGCGGTCGATCTCCAATATTTGGCGCGCCGGCACGACGAGCAAACCTTCATGTGCCTGGTACTGCTTTCACCGGCGGGCGAAAAGTCCCTCATCAAGCTGGAAACACCAGCGTATCTTCCAAGCGTGTCCGATCTGGTGCCCGACGCCTTTGACGGCGTGCGCCATCTCCATGTCACCTTCGGATCGCCGGAATTGTCGCTCGCCGCTCTGCGAATGGCGAGCGAGCGGGGATTGTCGACCTCGCTCGATCTCGAGCCGCCGGATATCGTGCGCAACCCCCACCTTCTTTCGGCGGTCCTGCCTCTGATAGACACGCTGTTCCTCAACAAAGAGGCGTTCGAGGCGGCACGCAATGTTCTTGGTGAACCCCTGACGCCACTCCATCTGCGCGGTGACGCAGAGGTGATTGTCACGCTGGGCGCTGGGGGATGCCAGCGCTTCAGCGGAAAGCATGTCGTAGAAAGCCCGGGCTTTGTCGTCGACCCGGTGGACACAACCGGGGCGGGCGACTGTTTCGCGGGCGCCTATCTGGTGTCCAGGATCTCCGGCATGCCGATCGGCGACGGCCTGCGTTTTGCCAACGCGGCAGCCGCCCTGTCGACCCGCAGTATCGGGGCCCAGGAGGGGATGCCACGCCGACGGCAGGTCGAGGATTTCCTGGCGAGCCGACTTTCCACGGGAGGTCGCCCCGATTTACTGAAGACAGAAGGGGCTGTTCATGTCTGATCGACGTTTCCAGCATCGGGATGAACTGGAATCTGCCGGCCTTTCCGCCCCCGATGACCAGACGATGCATTTCCTGTGGCAGATCGTCGACGAAGGCGTTCTTGGAGCTAGCCGGCACGTCGAACTTGGCAATCAGCTGATCCTTCATTTGATCGGTACCAGTGAAAACGGCCTACGCCGGGCCCGTCTCGCCGCGGCTTTCATCGCACGGACACGCGGGCAGGACACGCCGGTGATCGGTAACAGTCTTCACCTGCTGCTTGCCGGGCTGGATGACGTTGACCCGGGCAAGCAGGCCGACCTTCTGCGCAATCGTGTGCTGGACTGGGACCAAGCTGCCAAGGCACGAAAGGCGCGCCTCGTTGCTGCGGCCACGCGGCATCTTTCCGGCAAGTGCGGCGTCATGGCCTTCGACTATTCCAGCACGGTTTCTGCAGTCGTGCGAGCACTCGTCAAGGAGAATCCGCAGCTGAAAGTGATCGTTCCGGAAAGTCGCGCGATCGCAGGCGGCGCGCGTTACCTGGAAGAATTCCTGCCCGCCGGTCTTGATGTCATCTTCATTCCGGATGCAGCGATCGAGTACGGGCTGGAACAGTGCGATGCTGCGCTCTTGGGAGTGGAGACCCTGCGCTGTGACGGGAGCTTCCTCAACACCATCGGCAGCCGAATGATTGCCCGACTCGCGCAGGATATGGGTGTCGAGATTTTCGGCGTGACCGATCTGCTGAAGCTCGACACGCGCAGTTACGGCGGACACAGGCCTTCCCCTGCGATCCGATCCTACGACGAGGTTCTGACTGCCGGAATGGCGGTGGGGACGTCACGCCAGGTCGATACACGCGCGCCGGAACTCGAAGTCATTCCGGCCGCGCTCACGACCGCGCTTCTCACGGAGTTTGGCCCCGTGCCTCCCGGTGCCATATGGGCGCTGGGACGCTCCGCCTTCAACCTGAATGACGAGACGGCATGATGACCAGCATGATGGCCCGCGAGATTGCGACGCAACCCGAATTGATGCTGTCGATCCAGCCCGTACTGGCGCGGATCTGCGACGGCCTGCAGAAGCCGCGGGGGCGCGTTTTCGTCGGCGGCTGTGGCGACTCTGCCTTCGCTCCGAAGGCGCTGGCGGCCGTCTTCCGGCAGATCGGGGTGCCTATCGTCCCCTGCAGCGCGATGGATCTTACCGGATATATCGATCTCGAACCTGCCGACACCGTGATCTTGTCGTCCATCTCCGGCAGTACAAGGCGCAGCGTCGAAGCAGCCCGGGTGGCGCACAGCCGAGGTGCAAGGGTCGTTGCGGTGACCTGCAATGGTGACAGCACCCTGGGCCTGGCGGCAGACGAACTCGTTGTCCTGCCTTATACGCCCTTAAGCAGAAAGACGCCGCATACTCTTGATTACACGGTAACACTCCTGGCGCTGGTGGAGATCGCCCGCAGCTACGCTGCCCTCCCGCAGGAGTCGACACGAGCGATACTGGCAACGATGCCAGGCGTCTTGGCCTGCGCCAGATCCGAGGCGGCGGCTGTCGTTCCTGTCGCCAAAGAGTTTGGCAAGTTCTTCTTTCTCGGGGCCGGGCCGGGACTTGGTACCGCCGAATATGGCGCTGCCAAGTTCCATGAGGCCGGCGGCCTCGTCGCGATCGCCGCAGAAACAGAAAACTTTGTTCACGGCATGAACTTCATGCTGGAACCAGACGACCTGCTGATCGCAATCGGAGGCTCTAATCTGGCGGAGCGCCGGGGTGGTGAGGTCCTCTCGGCCTTCGCCTCGCTGGTGGCGACAAATCACATGCATGTAGGGAACGCTGGAAGCGGCTCTTGGCAAGATAAATTCGCCGATGTCATGGCGCAAACATTTTTCGTACAGTGTTTGTGCCTGCAAGTCTCAACTCTTTTAAACTTGCAGCTTGAAGAGCCGCGAGCAGGTAGACCTTGTGGGGCTGTACATCTTGCGGCCCAGACAATTGCGATGGCGAATTGAGATATTGCGGCATGCAGATGATGTATTTCTACTTTTGCGATTTTTGTTGTTCCTCCCGGAAATCCTCCAGCCGGGCGGTCCAAAAGCGGTGAGCACGTCACGACATCAAGGAGCTGATGCGTCCGGCGCGGCGGCAAACGCAGGATTAAGAGAACGGACAGGACGTCGATGACGTCCGTAGACTTGAGCTTCCGGTCGATCCGGATCGAATTCCCGGACGCACGTCCACTGGAGATCGGGTATCCTGGGAACTTAAGAGTAGGGATGCAAAGGCGGAAACTTAGCGCCGAGATTTCGTTGAAAGGGTAGCTCGGAAGAGATCCCCGAGCAGGTGGCGGATTTTTGGCGAGCGTTGCCTGAGCGACGGTACCCCGACCCCGCCGACCGTCGTACCTGCTGTAGTCGCACGCTCCGCTATCCGCAGCGCAAAAGTAGGCACTATCCATTCGTCTCGAGAACTGGCCGTCGAAGGGCTGGACGTCCACGGCATCGAACTTGCATCATCCCGGCGGACGTCCCGTTCACGGAGATCTTGATGACGCAGCAGAGCCAATCGCCACTCCTCGTCGTTGAAAACCTGTCGGTCGCCCTGCCGCCTGGGATGGACCGTTCGCATGCGGTGAAGGACGTGTCGTTTACGCTCGCGGCGGGCGAGATCCTCTGCATCATAGGAGAATCCGGCTCCGGCAAGTCCGTCACCGCCGGCGCCGTGATGGGACTCCTGCCGCAGACGCTCCGGATCGAGGGCGGCCACATCGCTTTGAAAGGCAAGGATCTCCTGCAGGCATCTCCGGCGGAGCTGCGCTCGCTGCGCGGCCGCATCGTCTCAATCATATTCCAAGACCCCCTGTCGGCGCTGAACCCGCTGATGACTATCGGCGACCAGATTGCCGAGGCGATGGATTCGCACCCGGCACATGCACCGAGAGACAGAGCGGCTCGGGTCATCGAACTGCTCGGTGAGGTCGGCCTGCCTGATCCCGAGGCGATAAAGGACCAGTACCCGTTCCGCCTTTCCGGCGGACAGCGCCAGCGGGTGATGATCGCGATGGCGTTGGCGCTCGATCCCGACATCCTGATCGCCGACGAGCCTACCACTGCGCTCGACGTTACGACGCAGGCGCAGATCCTCCAGCTCATCGCCTCGATTCAGAGGCGCAAATCGATGGGCGTGATGTTCATCACCCATGATTTCGGCGTCGTCGCCGATATCGCCGACCGCGTTATCGTCATGGAGAAGGGCGTGATGGTCGAGCAGGGACCGGTGGAAACCGTGCTGCGCGATCCAGGGCATCCATACACGCAGCGCTTGATCGCGGCGGTGCCGCGAATGAAGACGGCGGACCGTGCGGTGGCTGTGGGAATGCCGACCGTGCTGGAAATCCGAGACCTCGCCAAGACCTACCGGCTCGGCTCGCTGTTCGGAAAGCCGCGTGAAATCAAGGCGGTGGACGCAGTCTCTTTCAAGGTGCGCAAAGGCCAGACGGTCGGCATCGTCGGGGAATCGGGCTCCGGCAAGTCAACGCTCGGGCGGCTGGTGATGAAGCTGCTCGACAGCGATGGCGGCGCGATCCTGTTCGACGGCCGCGACATTGCCGGCCTGTCCGAGGCGAATTTCAGGGCCATGCGGCCCCATATCCAGATGATTTTCCAGGATCCCTTCGCCTCGCTGAACCCGCGCATGACGGTCGGCCGAATCCTGACGGTCGGCCCGATGGCGCACGGCATCTCCGCCGCCGAAGCCCGGGCCAAGGCCGTCCGGCTGATGGACCTCGTCGGCCTCGATGCCGGTGCCCTCGACCGCTATCCGCACGAGTTCTCCGGCGGCCAGCGCCAGCGCGTCGGCATCGCCCGGGCGCTGATGTTCGATCCCGTCCTGCTCGTCGCCGACGAGGCGGTCTCGGCGCTCGACGTCTCGATCCAGGCGCAGATCCTCGACCTCTTGGAGAAGGTGCAGGTCGAGACCGGTGTCGCAATGATCTTCATCACCCACGACCTCCGCGTCGCCAGCCGCCTCTGCGACGAGGTCGGCGTGATGCACCGAGGCAAGATGGTCGAGTTCGGTCCACCGTCGCAGATCTTCCATGCGCCGCAGCACCCCTACACGCAGCAACTGGTAGCTGCGATCCCTGGGGCCGACTGGGAAAAGGTCGCCTGAAATGCGCGCCTCTTCGTCCTCAGGCGTCTGCGCCTTCGATAGTTAATCCTCCAGCACCTTGCCCACTTTGTGCACAGCAATAGCCGACGCCGAAAAATCAGTCACGCGTTGCCAATAAATAGTTGTACTTGTCGACTATCCGGCGGATAGTCCCGAAATGGATCGCGAACTCATCCCATCAATCCGAGCTGACATCCTTCTTCCCCCTGCTTCGGCACAGGAGGTGCAGGGTGGCTGAGAAAGCGGAGATGGGTGAGGCGCTGCGGGCCGAGAACGTCGATCTCGGCGTGCTCGACTCGACGCTGAGCTTCTTCATTCGCTCGATCAACGTCGCGGTCACCCGCGACCTCAACGACCGGCTCGGTGGGCTCGACCTCGCCCGCGGCACGGGCAAGATCACCACCTTGCTCTTGGTCGAGAACCACCCCGGCATCCGCCCCTCGGTGATTGCCGACGTGATCTTCAAGGATCGCTCCGCCATGGGCCGCATTCTCGAGGACATGACCGAGGCCGGCCTGATCCGGCGCGAGGTCGCCGAGAGTGATCAGCGTGCCCAGGCGTTGTTCCTGACCGACAAGGGTGCCGAGCTTGCGATCACGGTGCGCGACATCGTCCGGCAGTCGCGCGCGTTCTTTGCCGGGGTCGACGACGCAGACTACGCCGAGGTGCTGCGGCTTCTGCGCAAGATCTATTGGCGCGTCGTCGCCAGCAAGGGAATTGCCGCATGACCGCCGCCCCCGTCGCTTTGATCTCCGGCGCTTCGCGGGGTATCGGCCTCGCCATCGCGGGCAAGCTGGCCTCGCAGGGTTGGAGCCTTTCGCTCGGCATGCGCACGCCGTCGATGCCGGGCTTCGCCGATCCGACGCGCACGCAACTGCAGCACTACGACGCGGCCGAGGGTGGCGAGGCGGACTGGGTGGCGAGTGCCCTCGCCCGCTTCGGACGCATCGACGCCATCGTTGCCAATGCCGGCATCATGATCCCCAAGAGCGTGATCGACGCCGAGGACGAGGACCTCGACGCCATGTTTTCGGTCAACGTCAAGGCGCCGCGTCGGTTGGTCAAGGCGGCGTTCGGTCCGCTCGCCGCCACCGGCCGAGGCCGCGTCGTCATCCTCGCCTCGCTCTCCGGCAAGCGGGTGAAGTCTGCCGACTCCGGCCTTTACGCGATGACCAAGTTTGCCGCCGTCGCGTTGTCCCACGGCATCCGCCAGAGCGGCTACCACCTTGGCATCCGCGCAACGGCGGTCTGCCCCGGCTTCGTCAGCACCGACATGGCCCGCGCCATCACCGACCGAGCCGAAGAGACGATGACCCGCCCCGAAGAGCTCGCAGACGTCGTCGCCATGCTGATCGGCCTCTCCAATACCGCGAGCGTCGCGGAATTCGCAGTGAGCTGCGCGCTCGAAGAAAGCTACTGACATGCCGGGACCTTACGTCGACCCCTTCCACGGCGATGTCGACCTGCCGGAAAAGGTGGACGTCGTCGTCATCGGCGGCGGCATCATCGGCACCTCCACCGCGCTGGAGCTCGCCGAGCGCGGCGTCTCGGTGGCGCTCTGCGAAAAGGGCGGCATCGGCCACGAGCAGTCGAGCCGCAACTGGGGCTGGGTGCGCATCTCCCGCCGCGATCCGCGTGAGGTCGCCCTGATGGCCGAGGCGCTGCGCATCTGGTCCGGGCTCGACGAGCGGATCGGCCGACCGACCGGCTATGCCCGCGCTGGCATCATCTTCACCTGCGCCGACGACAAGTCCTATGACGAGCACGAGCGATGGGGCCAGAACCTCGAGCCCTACCAGATCGAACACCGCATGCTATCCGGCAAAGAGTTGAACGATCTCCTGCCGGGCTCGCGGATGAAGGTGAAGGGCGCGCTTTACACGCCCACGGACGGCCGTGCCGAACCACAGAAAGCCGCACCCGCCATCGCCGAGGCGGCGCGTGACAAAGGTGCACACGTCCTCACCGAATGCGCCGTGCGCGGCATCGAACTTGCGGCCGGCGCCGTCTGCGGCGTCGTCACCGAGCGTGGCTCTATCGCCTGCTCGCAGGTCGTGCTTGCCGGCGGCGCCTGGTCGAACCTTTTCTCCGGCCGCTTCGGCATCGACCTGCCGCAGCTCAAGGTGATGAACACCGTGCTGCGCACCAAGCCGCTGGAGGGCGGCCCGGACCAGGCGATCTGGGCCGAAGATTTTGCAATCCGCAAGCGGCGCGACGGCGGCTATACCGTCGCCTCGGGTCACGAAAACATCGTCGATATCGTGCCGGCCTCGTTCCGCTATGCCAGCGACTTCCTGCCTTCGCTGCGATCCGAATGGCGATCGCTGTCGTTCCGGCTTGGCGGGCGCTTCCTCGACGAGGCCCGCCTGTCGCGGAACTGGGCAATGGATGAGGCCTCGCCTTTCGAATACAACCGGGTGCTTGACCCAAAGCCCTCCAGCCGAATTTCTGACAGCGCGTTCAAGGCGTTGCGCAGGAACTTCCCGGCGTTCGAAAGGGCTGAAATCGCCCAGAAATGGGCCGGTTACATCGACGTGACGCCGGACGCGGTGCCGGTGATTTCGCCTGTCGACGCCGTTCCCGGCTTCCACATCGCCACCGGCTTTTCCGGCCACGGCTTCGGCATCGGACCGGCCGCCGGCCGGCTTATGGCGGACATCGTAACCGGCCGGCCGCCTTTGGTTGACCCGCACCATTTTCGCTTCTCCCGCTTTTCCGATGGATCAAAGATCGAGCTGATCAGCGGTTTCTAGCCAGCCGCCGGTCGGCGGAGGGTTCCACGCATGGCGTTCAACCCGTTCTCAAAGAGGTGAGGCATGAGCAGCGAACCGACATTTTTCCGCCCCAACCGGCGACAGACCCTGACCATGCTGGGGCTGGGCGCCGCAGGCCTCACCGCACCTGGGCTGCTGCGTCTGGGCGAGGCCCATGCCGCCGGCACGACGCCGCCCAAAGGCCAGGTGGTGATCGGCTTCTCGCAGGAGCCGACGGTGTTCAACCCCCATCTTCTGCACATCGAGGTCGACGAGGGCGTGCATTTCGCCATCTTCGACCCGCTGTTCGGCGTCGATCCGGACGGGAAGTTCTACCCCGGCCTCGCCGCCGAGGTGCCGACGGTCGAGAACGGCGGCATTTCCGCCGACGGCCTGCAGTGGAAGGTCAAGCTGCGCGAGGGCGTCACCTGGCACGACGGCAAGCCGTTCACCGCCGAGGACGTGAAGTTCACCATCGAACTTCTTGTCGATCCCGACTTCCGCTCCTGGCGCCGAGGCGGCCACGAGCTCGTACGGGATCTCACCGTCGTCTCGCCGACCGAGATCACCTGGCGGATGGACAAGCCCTATGCGCCCTACCCGTCCATACTCGCATCGACTTTCATCGTGCCCAAGCACGGGTTCGATGGCGTCGCGGACAAGAACACCGCGCCGTTCAACAACGCGCCGATCGGCACCGGCCCGTTCAAATGGGTCGAGCGCGTCGCGGGCGATCATATCGAGCTCGCCGCCAACACCGCCTATTTCGGCGACGGCCCCTATCTCGAGCGCTTCATCTTCAAGTACATTCCAGACCTCAACGTGCTCTACACCCAGTTCAAGTCCGGCGACATCGACGTCGTCGGCCTGCAGTGGATCACCCCGGACCACTACGAGGAGGCCAAGGGCCTCGCCGACAAGGAGATCATGCTCCTGCCGCGCGGTACGGTCGAGTCGGTCACCTTCAATATGGAAAAGCCGCAGTTCAAGGACCTCGCCGTCCGGCAGGCGCTCTACCACGCGCTCGACAAGCAGGCGATCATCGACGCGCTCTACTACGGCCTTCCGAAGCCGACCGAGAGCTACGTGCCGCAGCAGTCCTTCTACTTCAACCCCGACCTGCCGAAGCACGAGTTCAGCCTCGACAAAGCCAGAGAACTGCTCGACGGGGCCGGCTGGGTACCGGGCGATGACGGCATTCGCGCCAAGGATGGCGTGCGCCTGTCCTTCTCGAATTCTACCACGGCCGGCAACCATCTGCGCGAACAGGTGCAGCAGTTCATGCAGCAGTCCTTCGGTGAGATCGGCGTCGAGATGACGATTTCCAATCTGCCGCCGGCGGTGATGTGGGGCGAGTACTGGATGATGTCGCAGTTCGACTCGGTGGTGGTCGGGCTCGACTTTCTCACCGGCCCGGATCCGGACACCTCCGACTACTTCATGTCGACGTCGATCAACGCCAAGGGCGGCGCCGGCCAGAACAACTGGCAATATGTCAGCCCCGAAGTGGATGCGCTGTTGGCGGCCGGCGGCAAGGCCTTCGTGCCGGAAGAGCGCAAGGCCGCCTACCTCAAGCAGCAGGAAATGATCCGTCACGACCTGCCCTTCCTGCCGATGTATCAGTACGTCTCGGTGGGCGGCTTCAAGAAGGGCGTCGAGCAGTACCTGCCGAACGTCAACGTGCGCATCGACACATGGAACGTCGCCGCCTGGCGCTGGGTCTGATTCCCTGGGGCGGCTCCGGCCGCCCCATCCCTTCCGCGATGCCGTTGGGCTTGACCCGGCAATCCGATACGGAGGCGACCGCCATGGGCCGATATCTCGCTGGTAGGCTCGGCCAGAGCCTGATCCTTCTGCTGCTGGTTTCGATGATCGGCTACTGCGTGTTGCTGCTAGCGCCCGGGGGGCCGATGTCGCAGTTCGCGCTGACGCCCGGCATCTCCAAGGCCGAGCTCGACAAGATCGCCGCCCAGATGGGCCTCGACCGCCCCGTCCTCGTCCAATACGGCGACTGGCTCTGGCGCCTTCTTCACGGCGACTGGGGACGCTCCTTTCGCGACGGTCAACCGGTCCTGCACATCATCTTCAGCCATCTGCCGGCGACACTGCTGCTGATGGGCACCTCGACTGTCATCGCGATCTGCCTCGGAACCTTTATCGGCATACGCGGAGCGGTGAGGCGCTATTCGGCCTTCGATTATGCCGCGACGGTCGGTGCCATGGTGGCGCTGTCGATCCCGACGTTCTGGTTCGGCCTGATCGCCATCTACGTCTTCACCCTGCAACTGAAATGGTTTCCCGCCGGCAACATGTACACGATCGGCGACGGCTCGTTCCTCGACGTCGCCTGGCATCTTGTGATGCCCGCCCTGGTGCTGGCGCTCGTCGACGTCGCGATCTGGAGCCGCTACATGCGCACGGCGACGCTCGACGTGATCAACCAGGATTTCGTCCGCACCGCCCGCGCCAAGGGGGTCAGCCCGCGACGGGTCCTGATGAAGCACGTCGTCGGCAACGCGCTGCTGCCGATGATCACGCTTGCTGGGTTGCAGGTGCCGGCGATCCTCGGCGGCGCACTCGTCACCGAGACGGTGTTCACCTGGCCCGGCATGGGCCGGCTGTTCCTCGATAGCCTCGGCTACAACGATTATCCCGTGGTGATGGGCCTCCTCATCTTCTCGGCGATCCTGGTGCTGATCGGCAGCCTGCTCGCCGACATCATCACCGCCGTGGTCGATCCGCGCATCCGTCTCGCCTGAACTGGAGCTGCCGATGTCCGCCGCCATCCCGACGCTCCCCGACAAGGCTGGCCGCGGCCTGTGGCAGAACCGCACGCTGCGTCGCTTCCTCCGCCATCGGCTGGCCGTGGTGGGGCTTGGCATCGTCCTTCTGCTGACGCTCGCCTGCCTTATCGGCCCCTATGTACTCCCCTACGATCAGTTGCACATCGACCTCGCCCGCCGGTTCGCTCCCCCATTCAGCGGCGCCCACATCTTCGGGACCGACCCGCTCGGCCGCGACATCGCCGCGCGGCTGTTCATGGCGGGACGTATCTCGCTGCTGGTCGGTGTCTGTGCGATGTTGGTCTCGATCGCCATCGGCGCGACGATCGGCATCGTAGCCGGCTATCGCCGGGGCCTTGTCGGAACAGTGCTCATGCGCGTCGTCGACGCCTTCCTCGCCTTCCCCTCTATCTTCCTTCTTCTGGCACTCGCCTCCTTCATCAAGCCCAGCCCGATCATGATCACGCTGATCATTGCGGTGACGAGCTGGATGGAGATCGCCCGCATCGTCGAAGCCGAGGTACGCTCCCTGCGGGAACGCGACTTCGTGCTTGCGGCACGCATGCTCGGCCTGTCGAATTCCTGGATCATGTTCCGTGAGATCCTGCCCAACGTCGCCGGCCCGATCATCGTCGCGGCGACGCTGACGATCGCCCGCGCCATCCTTCTCGAAGCCTATGTCAGCTTCCTCGGCTACGGCATCCAACCGCCGCTGCCGAGTTGGGGCAACATGCTGAACGGCGCCCAGCAGTATCTTGCCAACGCGCCCTGGCTGGCGATCATGCCGGGCCTTGCCATCACGCTCGCCGTCACCGGCTTCAACTTCGTCGGTGACGGACTGCGTGATGCGCTCGACGCCCGCAGCGACCACAGCTGAGGCAAGGCATGGCCCGCTTCTCGTCCTTAAACCCCTCGCTCCGATACTCGACGGCCGCGCCCGCGCCGCAGACCGAACAGCCCGATGGCCACATGCGCGCCATCGTTTGTATCGTCGGCGCCGGGTACGTCGGCCTCGCCACCGCTCTGGAGCCCGCCGAAGCCAGCGTCGAGGTGGATGTGCCTGAGGCGCAGGAAGCCGGTTTCGGCAGCTTAAGCCGCAATGCCTGCCATTGCACCTTCGCGGCGGAGCGTCTCCCTGGCGAGCTCGTGGACACCGTCAGGCGAGCAGTCTAGCCCAATCGCATGCGAACACCTCCGCGGCACGCATCTATGGGATGCTGGAAATCGCCGACGGCGCGCATTGAGAGACGAGACGATGAGTTATTCAGACCTGCTTACATTTGCCTTGGCGACGTTCTTTTTGGTCTCCTCCCCGGGTCCGAACGGCGCGCTAATTGCCAAAACCGTTCCGACGTCTGGCATGGCCGCAGCATTTGCAAACGTCGCCGGCTTCTTCACAGCGTTCTGGATCCACGGAACGCTCTCGGTCCTCGGGCTTTCGGTCATCATCATGCAGTCGGCGACGGCATTTTCAGTCATCAAGTACATTGGCGCGGCATACCTGTGTTGGGTCGGCCTGAAATCCCTGTTTGAAGCTATCGTTCAGAAGAAGACGATACCCCATGCTGCAAGCGGGCATCGGCCGAGTTCGCTTGGCCGAGCCTATCTGGAAGGGGTTTTGACGAACGGACTGAACCCCAAAGTCTCCATGTTCTACCTGGCCGTCTTCCCGCAGTTCATTCCGGCCGACGGTCACCCTGTTGCCTCGGCCTACACGCTGGTGGCGATCCACTCGTCGATCAACATCGTCTGGTTCAGTCTCGTGATCTTGTTGTTTGCCCGCCTCGCATCCTTCACCCGCGTTGGAGGGTTTCAGCGATGCCTTAAGGGAGCGACAGGCGCAGTTTTTCTCGCCTTCGGCATTAATCTGGCTAACTACAGACCGATCGGTTGAATCTCGGCTTCCTGCGTCGCAGATGCCGAAAGCGGACCGGCAGGAATTCACCCAGCTCGACCTTGATTCAGCCCGGCAAACGCGCTCCGTCATGAGCTGTCGCGTCGGTGACGTCAGACTTGCGAATGACGTCGTGCCGCGGTCGACAGAGATGTGGTTCTTGTAGCCGAAAGTCGGGATCGCAATGTCGATCTGCTGCTTCCGACCATCCTCTGCCGGCCTGGCCAGGGAAACTTCACCGTCCAACGGTCATCGGTATCCTTCTGCCGCGCTTTGAACGGCTGGTCCTTCCATATCTGCCTGGCCGTCTCGCCGGCCTTTATTCTGGCCTCCTCGTCCTAGGTGTTGCGCTGACGTGGCGCGACAACGAGCATGGCACCCATGATCCGACCCGACATCGGCAGATAGCCCGCCTCGCTGATTGCCCGGTCGAGACGGGCAAACAGAGCGTCGAGCGCATCGGCGGCGAGACACAAAGCTGAGCCGGCGAGATTAGGCAGTCCCGGCCGTACGACCGACCTGTCGGAGACCCTCTCGGCGTCGAGACCAGCATAGAGGTAGGAGCCTGCAGTTGCGGCCACCACCAACACGGCGTCGGTCACCAGAATGCAGGGTTCTATGCCCTTCGGAATTACCAGCGCCGCGAACGCGTCGGGCGACATATGGTGCCCGTCGGCGATGAGGCAGGCATCGAGACGTGCTTCGGCAGTTGTGCCAACAGCGTATTGTCCAGCGTGGCGAATCGGCGCGGCAAGCCATTTCCCGGATGCGTCGATATCGCCATCCCAGCATCGGCCGCCTGGCGGGACGTCGGCGATGATGATGACGTTGCGCCTGTCGTTATCAGGGATCTTATCCGTTCGTGAGTTCGCTCCCGGCAGTTTCAGTATGCCCCGCTGCCTCTGGACGGCGGCATATCGGGCCCCGAGCGCATCCGACAGATGCGCAGTTCGGGATGCACCAGAGCCGCTTCATCCAATCGCAGCAGTCACGGCTTGACAGCCCGGAGGCCGGGTCATATCGTTCATGATAGTGAATAGATTCAATATATTGAACGACACTGGGAGGCAGATATTGAGTGGCCGGGGCTCGGAACGCGTTCTTGACATGCTGGAGTGGTTTGCGGCGCAAGCCGGTGCCGTTTCGCTGGCGGCCGTGGTCCAGGCGCTCGATCTGCCCAAGAGCAGCACGTTCCTTCTGCTGCGGCTTCTGACAGATCGCGGCTATCTCGAGCGTCTCGGCGATGGAACCTACGTGCTGATCCGCCTGCCGGGCGAGCGGGAACCTGGGCGCGAAGCCTGGGGCACTTTGCTCCGGCTTTCGGAGGCGCCGCTGCGCGAGGCGGTCGCCGCCTCCAACGAGACCGGCTTCATCGCGATCATGGAAAAGCGTGAGGTCCGCTACCTCACCAAGGTCCTGCCGACCCGCGAGATCCGCTATGACCGCGACATCACCAAGCTGCGGATGGCGCACCAGGTGGCGAGCGGCGTGGTGATGCTCGCCGGGCTCGCGGCGTCGGAATTCGATGACTATCTTGGCCAGCTCGCGCCCGAGCTGCGCAGCGAGGTTTCGGCGGCGGTCGCATCGGCACGGTCAGACGGCTTCTGCGTCAATCTCAAGGGCGTCGTCGAAGGCGCTGCCGGCATCGCCGCACCGATCCACGACGCCGACGGGACGACGGTCGCCGCCATCAACATCTCGGGTCCACGGGAGCGCATTGTCGCGAATGTCCCGCGGCTCACCGACATCGCCGTCCACACGGCCCGCCTCGTCTCGGAGGAATTGACGCGGCGGAGCCGGACAACCAGCAGAAACCCAGGGAGGAACTGACCATATGTTCAAGGACAAACTAGCCGCTCTCGTCTTCGGCGTCGCAGCCGCGGGCTTTGCGACACAGGCCGGCGCGCAGGCCGTGCCGGCTGGCTATCCCGCAGACTACGCCCAGACCATCGAGGCCTCCAAGGCCGAGAAGGGCCTGGTGATCTATTCCAACATGGCCGACAACAACTGGCAGCCGGTGGTCGAAGGCTTCAAGGCCGCCTATCCCTGGATCAACATCGAGACGCTCGACCTCGGATCGGGCACCGTGCATTCGCGCTGGGAAGCCGAGGCCGGCAGCGGATCGCGCACCGCCGACATCCTTATTTCCGGCGCCAACGACCGTTGGGCAAACTACGGCACCGAAGGCCGCATGCTGGACTACAAGAGCCCCGAGCTTGCCAAGCTGCCGGACTTCGCCAATCCCTATGCCGGCGTCTACGTGATGTCGGCCGACCCGCTGGTGATTACTTACAATGCCGCTCTGCTGAGCGAAGAACAGCGCCCCAAGGGCTTTGCCTCGCTGGTCGCGGCGGCTGTCGCCGATCCCTCCACCTTCGACGGCAAGATCACCACCTATGATGCCGCTCGCAACTCTTTCGGCCTGGCCGCCTGGTGGAACTTCATGGCCAAGAAGGGCGATACCGGCTGGAACGAGCTGCGCCAGATCGGTCCGATGATCCGCGGCGAAACCTCGGGCGGGCCGATGAACGAGAAGATCGCCACCGGTGAATACGTCATCGGCGTCGCGGTTTCCGGCATCACCATCTTCCCCCGTCTCGAGCAGCCGGGCGGCGAGCTGCTGGGCTTCGCCTTCCCCGACGACGGTACCATCGTCATGCTGCGCGGCATGGGCATCCCCAAGGAGGCCGCCAACCCGAACTCGGCGAAGCTGTTCGTCGACTATGCCCTCAGCCAGGCCGGGCAGACCCTGATCGGCAAAGGCGGGCTGGTGCCCTACCGTGACGACGTGCCGGAGGACCAGGTCCGCTACACCTACCAGGGCCTCCAGGCGCTGATCGGCGCCGAAAACGTTATCGAGGCCGGATTCGACAAGGCCTTGATCGACGAGGCGCCGGCTTTCGTCGCCAAGTGGAACGCCGCCCTCAAGGGCGAATAACAGCGCTTCCGTCGCGGGACGGATCTTCTTGTCCGTCCCGCCACCCGCTTCCTCATCGGAACCATTTGCCATGACAGCCACGACCGCCGTCAGGGAATCGCCCGCGGGCTTCGATCGCTCCCGGGCGATCTTCTGGGGCATCTTCGCGCTGACCACCGTGATGGTGGTCGGCCCGATCGCCCCGATCCTCGTCCAGGCCTTCCTCGACAAGCCGCTTTACGACATTGCGGCGGGACTGACCCTTTCCAATTTCGGCCGCCTTTTCGGCGATCCCGAAATTCTCGGCATCTTCTTCAACACGGTGGCCTTCGCCGTTCTCACCATGGTCGTGGCGCAGGTCTTCGGCGCGGTCATGGCGGTTATCGTCGGCCGCACCAACCTGCCAGGGCGCCGCCTCTTCGGCGAGCTTCTGCTGTGGCCGCTGTTCGTTTCCAACCTCGTCATTGCCTTCGGCTGGTTCACCATGTACGGCCCCTCGGGATACGTCTCGCTGGCGGTGCGCAGCTGGATCGGCACGATCCCCTGGAACCTCTATTCGATTACCGGCATGGGCATCGTCGCGGGCCTCAGCCAGGCGCCGCTCGCCTATCTCATGTGCCTCGGTGCCGTCACCAAGGCCGACGCCTCGCTGGAAGACGCGGCCCGCTCGGCCGGCGCAGGACCGTTCCGCGCACTCTGGTCGGTCACCGTGCCGATGATGCGCCCGGCCATCATCTATTCCGCCGTTCTGAACTTCGTCATCGGCATCGAGATGCTGGCTATCCCGCTTTTGTTCGGCGCGCCGAGCGGCATAAACACCATCACCACCTTCCTCTACGACCGCGGCATCAACGCCGCCGTGCAGCCGGACTACGGCATCGTCGGCGCCGCCTCGCTGGTCCTGCTCCTCGTGGTCGGCTTCCTGGTTTGGCTGCAGGGCTACCTGATGAAGGGCAGCGGCCGCTTCGTCACCGTGCGCGGCAAGGCGACGCGGCCTTCGACGCTCGACCTCGGGCCGTGGCGCTGGGCCGCTTTCGCGCTCGTCGCTTTTTATGTCCTCACCACCATCGTGGCGATCTTCGTCGGCATCTTCATGCGAGCCGGCGTGACCTTCCTGACGCCGCTGATACCCTTCTACAAGCTTTTGACCACGGCGAATTTCGAGCTGATCTTCAACTCCACCTCCTACATGCGCTCGATTGGCAATTCGGTGGTGATCTCGCTCGTCGGCGCCATCATCGGTACCTTCTTCATCGCCATCGTGACGCTCGTCGCCCGCCGCTCCGAGTTCCGGTTCGCCCGGCCGCTGGAATATGTGGCGCTCTTCCCGCGCTCCCTACCCGGCATCATCGCCGGTCTCGGCTTCTTCTATGCGGTGGTCTGGATTCCCGGCCTCGACGTCATCCGGGGCACGATCTGGATCCTGATGATCGCCTTCATCCTGCGCTACATCCCCGTCGGCTTCGGCGCCATTGCCCCTGCCTTGTCGCAGGTCGGCGAGGAACTGGATCGCGGTGCCCGCATCTCGGGTGCCGACTGGTGGACGACGGTGACGCGGATCATCCTGCCGATCCTGAAGCCGGCGCTGTTCTCCTGCTTCGCGCTGCTCTTCATCCACTTCTTCAAGGAATACGTGACGGCGGTCTTCCTGTACCAGCCCGGCTCCGAGATCATCGGCACGACGATGCTCCAGCTGGTCGCCCAGGGCGACAACGGCCCGGTCTCGGCCCTTGCCACCATCCAAGTCGTCATCACCGCGGTCTTCGTCCTGCTTGCCCGCCGCGTACTGGGAGCCAAGATCTATGGCTGATCTCGTCCTCGACCATCTGACCATCCAGTACGGCGACGTCACCGCCGTCAAGGACGTGTCGATCACCGTGCCCTCGGGCGAATTCCTGACCCTTCTCGGCCCCTCCGGCTGCGGCAAGTCGACGACGCTCTTCTCCATCGCCGGGCTCAACAAGGCGACGTCGGGGACGATCCGCATCGGCGACAATGTCTTGTTCGACGGCGCCAAGGGCATTTCCGTCGCGCCGGAGCACCGCGACATCGGCCTGGTCTTCCAGAGCTACGCGCTCTGGCCGCACATGAGCGTCGCCGACAACCTCGCCTTCCCGCTTAAGCTGCGCAAGATGGGCAAGGCCGAGCGCGAGGAGCGGATCCGCGACGCGCTGACGCTCGTCGAGATGTTGCCCTATGCCGAGCGTTTCCCGTTCGAGCTCTCCGGCGGTCAGCAGCAGCGCGTCGCGCTGGCCCGAGCGCTGGTGTACCGGCCGAGCCTGCTGCTGCTCGACGAGCCGCTGTCCAACCTGGACGCCAAGCTGCGCGAACGGGCACGGGTCTGGCTGCGCGAGTTGCAGGAGCGGCTGAAGGTCACCACCATCTACGTCACCCACGACCAGTCCGAGGCGCTCGCCGTCTCCGACCGCATCGCAGTGATGAGCATGGGCCACCTGCGCCAGCTCGGCCGGCCGAAAGAGATCTACAACACACCGGCCGACGCGTTCGTCGCCGACTTCATCGGTTCGTCCAACTTCCTCGCCGGCAAACTGGCCGGCCCGGAGCGGCTGGATGGTCGGACGAATGTCGAGCTGGCCGACGGCTCGCGCATCAGCACCCTGCCCGGCCGCGCCGCGGCCGACGGTACGCTGGTCGTCGCCGTCCGCCCCGAACGGCTGGAAATCGTCTCCGGCCCGCAGGACAATGCCATCCCGGCGACGATCGAGAACGGCACCTATCTCGGCTCGATCTATCAGTACGAGGTGGCGGGCGCCGGCTCGCACTTCCGCATCCAGACGGCCGAGGAGATCGCGCCGGGGAAGGCCTACATCCGCATTCCGCCCGAGGCCGCCACGATCTTCCCGGCCGAGCCGGATGGCAATTGAGGCCCCTGGCATGAGCACCAACAAACCCGTCATCCTTTTCGACGCGGCTGCCAGGGGCCCGCTGTCGGGCGTGCGCGTCGTCGACCTGTCGCGCCTGGTAGCGGGCAACATGCTGACCCTGCAACTGGCGGACTTCGGCGCGGACGTCATCAAGATCGAACCGCCGTCCGGCGACTCGCTGCGCGACTGGAAGGACGACGGCCAGTCGCTGCACTGGAAGACCTATGCCCGCAACAAGCGCTCGCTGGTGATGAACCTGCGCGACGCGGTTACGCTAGACGCGCTGAAGACGCTGATCCGCACCGCCGACGTCCTGGTCGAGAACTTTCGTCCGGGCACGCTGGAAAAGATGGGGCTCGCCCCCGATACGCTGCTCGAACTCAATCCCGAGCTGATCGTCGTGCGGATATCCGGCTTCGGACAGACCGGCCCCTATGCCCATCTCCCCGGCTTCGGCACGCTGGTCGAGGCGATGAGCGGCTTTGCGGCCCGCACCGGCTTTCCCGATCGCGAGCCGGTCCTGCCGCCGCTGGCGCTGGCCGACATGATCTCCGGCATGTTCGGCGCGCAGGCCACCACCATGGCGCTGCTCGCCCGCGAGAAGGGCATGGCGCACGGCCAGGTCATCGACCTCTCGCTGCTCGAGCCGATCTTCGCCGTGCTCGGGCCCGAAGCCTCGATCCACCGTGTCACCGGCAAGGTCAAGGAGCGCGTCGGCAGCGGCTCCAATACTGTCTCGCCGCGCAATATCTACCGCTGCCGCGATGGCAGGTTCGTCGCCCTCTCCGGCTCCATGCAAGCGGTGACGATGCGCATCTTCGACATTATCGGCCATCCCGAGATGAAGACCGATCCGCGCTTTGCCACCAACGGCGAGCGCGTCCGCAACCGCCTTCTGGTGGATGCCGCCGTCGGCGCCTGGTTTGCCGAGCGCGACCGCGACGAGGCCCTGGCCGTCATGCGCGAAGCCGGGGCGACGGTCGGCCCGGTCTTCGACATCGCCGACATCGCGGCGGACCGGCATTTCGAGGAGCGCGAGATTTTCGTCGAGGTCGAAGACGCCGACAACGGATCGCTGCCGATGCACAATATCGTGCCGCGGCTCTCCGCCACCCCCGGCGTCTGGAGGCGGCCGGCGCCGTCGCTGGGCGAGCACAACGTTGAAATCCTCAGCGAAATCGGCCTCGATGCCGACGCCATCGCCGCTATCGCTGCAGCCATCCAGGCGACGCCATGATCCGCTCCCTGCTCTACGTTCCCGGCAGCAGCCCCAAATTCATCGCCAAGGCGCACGAGCGCGGCGCCGATGCGGTCATCGTCGATCTCGAGGACGCGGTCGCGCCCTCGGAAAAGACGTCCGCCCGCGAAGCCCTGCCGGAAACCGTGCGAAGCGTCGGCCGCAACGGCGCCATGACCTTCGTGCGCGTCAACAATTCCGACGACCGCCTTCTGCCGGATGCTGCCGCCGCCTGCCGGGCGGGCGCCGACGGGCTCTACGTCCCGAAGGTCACCTCGCCGGGCCTCTTGGACGCCATCGCCCGCCACATCGCTCCGATCGAGGTGGAGCTTGGCCGCAAGCCGATGGTCTTTGTGCCGCTGATCGAGGATCCAGGTTCCGTGTTCGACGCTCGGCCGATCGCTGGGCACGAGCGCGTTCTCGCCATCAGTGCCGGCGCCGAGGATCTCGCCACCGCCATGGGCGCTCTGCCGACGCCCGAGGTGCTGAAGCTGCCGAAGCAGCTGATCCACATGGCGGCGAAGGCGGCGGGGGTCCTGTCCTTTGGTCTCCTGCGCACGGTCGCCGACTACAGTGACGTCGAGGGCATGCGGGTCGCCGTCCGCGAGGCCCGCGACTTCGGCTTCGATGGCGCGAGCTGCATCCATCCGAGCGTCGTCGCCATCCTCAACGAGGCCTTCGCCCCGTCCGAGGCGGAGATCGCCTGGGCCCGCAAGGTGGTTGCGGCCAATGCCGAGGCCGCGGCCGCCGGCACGGGCGCCTTCACCCTCGACGGCCGCTTCGTCGACGCGCCGGTCGTCACCCGCGCCGAAGCCGTCATCGCCCTCTCCAAACGCCTCTAGACTTTCCGTCAAGGAGCCCTCGCCATGCCGAGCGAAACCCCCAACGGCAGCGGCCGCAGCCGGCGGATTTTGGTGACCCACACCCAGATCGCCCCGAGCGCCCTGGCACTGCTGAATGCCAACGACATCGACGTCTTCTTCTCGCCGCCTTACGATGCGCCGGACGTCGTCGCGGCGCGGGCCCGGGATCTGGGCGTCGACGCCATCATGGTGCGCCAGGGCAAGGTCAACGACCTCGTCATCTCAGCCTCGCCGAAGCTGAAGGTGATCGTCAAGCACGGCGTCGGCATCGACAACATCGACCTGCGCGCCGCCGCCGCCCGCGGCATTCCGGTGCTGCGCTCGCTCGGCTCCAACTCTCTGGCCGTGGCCGAGCACGCCATCGCCCTCGCGCTGACGCTGATCAAAGAGGTCCTGCCGCTGGACCGGGCGGTGAAGGCTGGCGAATGGCCGAAGCCGACCTTCATCGGCCGCGACATCGCCGGGTCGCTGATCGGCCTCGTCGGCTTCGGCGCCATCGGCCGCCATACGGCGCGCCTCGCCGAGGCGCTCGGCATGGAGGTCAGCGTCTACGACCCGATGGCCTCCATGGCGATTACGGCGGCCGGCTACACCGAAGCCAAGGCCGTCGACGACCTCGTCGCGGCGGCCGACATCGTCAGCCTGCACTGCCCGTTGACGGTCGAGACCCGGCACCTGATCGACGCCCGCCGGCTGGCGCTGATGAAGCCGACGGCGCTGGTCGTCAACACCGCCCGCGGCGGCATCATCGACGAGACCGCCCTGGCAGAGGCTCTGGCGCAAAAGCGCATCGCAGGCGCTGCGCTCGACAGTTTCGCCGCCGAGCCGCCGCCGGCGGACAGCCCGTTCTGGGCGCTCGGCACGCTGGTCGCCACGCCGCACATCGGCGGCGTCACCACGGGATCGGCCCGGTCGATGGCCGAGATCGCCGCCCGCCACATCATCGACGTGCTCGACGGCAAGGCGCCGGACGAAGCCAGCCTGTCGCATGCCGATACCCTCGCCGCCTGACCCTTCGAAAAAGGAACCACCACCATGCCCGTAGGCTTCAGAATCAACCGCAGCTGGACCCGCGTCGACACCGCCACCGTCGACAGTTTTCGTGCTTTGCCGGTTGCCAATGTCAGCGATGCGATGTCGCGCCTCTCTTCCGCCGGCCCGCGCCTCAGACCGATGCACCGGAGCGGCACCCTCGCCGGTCCTGCGCTAACTGTCCGCTCGCGCCCCGGCGACAACCTCATGCTGCACAAGGCGATCGACATGGCCGAGCCCGGCGACGTCATCGTCATGGACGCCGGCGGCGACCTCACCAATTCGCTGATGGGCGAACTGATGCTGGCGCATGCGATCAAGCGCGGTGTCGGCGGCTTCGTGCTCTATGGCGCGGTGCGTGACGCCGAGGCTTTCCTTGCTCGCAACCTTCCGGTCTTTGCACTCGGCGTCAACCATCGCGGCCCCTACCGCGACGGTCCGGGCGAGATCGGCTACGCGATCGCTTTCGACGGCATGAGCATCGCCCCCGGCGACCTGGTGCTGGGTGACATGGACGGCGTCCTCTCGGTCGCCTATGGCGACACCCCGGCCGTCCTGGCCGGCGCGCAGAAGAAGCACCAGGGCGAGACGCGGCAGATGGAAGAGACCGAGGCCGGCACGTTCGACCGGTCCTGGGTCGATAAGGCACTGGAGCGTGGGGGCTGCACCTATTCGGGGTAAGGCGGCGGGGCCCAAGGTAAGTCCAGACAGGCTTCATCCGATTAAGAGCCGACGGTGTAGCGCGACGAAGCATTAGCCGACACCGTTCCGCAGGCAAACGACATGGTGTCGCCGGGCTGCCTCCCCTCTGCTTCAGCACAAGGCGACGATGACGGCGAAAGCGCCTTCATCCGGCAGCCGCGAAAGCCGAGCCAAGGGCCGTCTGTCTGGTCCAACGCGACCTTGGCATTGGAATCCGCGGATTACCGCGGCCTCTACAGCATGACCTCGACCTTCCATCGGAGTTTCCATTCGTTGGCCGCTTGCGAAACCGCGGCGATTGCCGCAGCCTTCGCGCAACGGCGTATGTCGTCCCGGCTTCTCAGCCATGACGACGTCGCCCGCCGCACTGCGACGCCTTCCAAAGCCGCCCCGTTTTCGGGCCCTCAACCATACCCATGGAGTTGAAACGATGAGACCGTTTGTGTGTGCTGCCGTCGTCGCCCTGCTGGGGCTCACTCACCTAGCGTCCGCCCAAGAGCAGGTCATCCGAATCGCCACCGAAGGTGCCTATCCCCCCTTCAACTACATGCAGCCCGACGGCTCGATCGCCGGCCTTGACGTCGACATCGCGAACGCCCTCTGCGCCGAAATGAAGGCTGAATGCACCATTGTCGCGCAGGACTGGGACGGCATGATCCCGGCGCTGATGGCAAACAAGTTCGACGCGGTAATCGCATCGATGAGCATCACCGAGGAGCGCAAGCTGCAGGTCGACTTCTCCGACAAGTACTACACGACGCCGCTCGCCGTCGTCGTGCCGAAGGACAGCGCGCTGTCGGGGGTGGGCGTCGAGGACATGAAGGGCAAGACCGTCGGCGCGCAGGCCGCGACTACGCAGGCGAACTATGCCGACGACGTCTATGCCAAGGGCGGCGCCGAGGTGAAGATGTATCCGACCCAGGACGAGGCGGCGACCGACCTGCAGAACGGCCGCGTCGACGCGCTGATCTCCGACAAGTTCGTCGTCGTCGACTGGTTGAACAAGGCCGGCAAGGACTGCTGCCGGCTGCTCGGCGACGTGCCGGAAACGGAAACCGAAGCCGGCATCGCGATCCGCAAGGGTGACGACGCGCTGCGGGAGCGCTTCAATACCGCGATCAAGGCCATCGTCGCCGACGGCACCTATGGCAAGATCGTCGGTAAGTACTTCCCGTTCGACATCTACTGATGGAGGTCCGCAGGCCGGGTGCCGCAGACATGCGCCCTCCGACGACACGGGAGATCGCATGAAGGCCGACGTCATCGTGCTCGGTGCGGGCATAGTCGGCGTTTCCACGGCGCTGCACCTGCAGTCGCTCGGGCGCAGCGTCGTGCTCGTCGACCGCGGCCCGCCAGGCGGGGGAACGAGCTATGGCAATGCCGGGCTGATCGAGCGCTCGAGCGTCGTTCCCTACGCCTTTCCCCGCAGTCTGACGACGGTGCTGCGCTACGCGCTGAATCGATCCTCGGACGTGCGCTACCACGCACGCGACCTCCTGCATGTCGCTCCGTTTCTCTTTCGCTACTGGCGCCAATCATCCCCGCGCAATCTGCAGATCGCCACAAGGGCCATGCTGCCGCTGATCGAGGCCAGCATCACCGAGCACGACGCGCTCATCGAAACTTCCGGTGCCGGCGACCTCGTGCGGGCGGATGGCTGGATCGCGGCGTTCAAGTCGCCGCATCGTCTCGCGGCCGCGGTCGCCGAGGCTGCGGGGCTGGCGTCCTATGGCCTCCGGAGGGTGGTTCTCAACCCGACCACCTTCGCCGAGCTTGAACCAACCGTCAGGACGGGCGCCGGCGGCTTTTGCGGCGCCATCCACTGGCTCGACCCGAAGACCGTCGCCGATCCCGGAGAACTGACCCGGCGCTACGCTCGGCTGTTCGAGCGGCGCGGCGGCAAGCTTCTCGTCGGCGATGCCGCAAGCCTTGCCGAAGCATCGCCGGGCTGGTCCGTCACAACGGAGGGTGGACCTGTCACGGCACCCGACGCGGTCGTCGCGCTCGGACCGCAATCGGGGTCGATCTTCCGGCGCCTCGGCTATAAAATCCCGCTCGGCATCAAGCGCGGCTATCACCGGCACTACACGCTGCCGGCGGGCGTGTCGCTCAACCACGCCATTGTCGACGAGGAGGCTGGCTACGTCCTGGCGCCCATGCGACAGGGCATCAGGTTGACCACCGGAATCGAATTCGCCCATGCCGACCGCCCCGTCGATGCACGCCAGCTCGAGCACGCCGAGCGGCTTGCCCGGCAGCTCCTGCCGCTCGGCGAACCGGTCGAAGCAACGCCCTGGCTTGGCCGCCGTCCTTGCCTGCCGGACATGCGCCCGGTGATCGGCGCCGCCTGCCGCCACAAGGGTCTGTGGTTCAACTTCGGCCATGCCCATCACGGGCTGACGGTCGGACCCGCCAGTGGTCGCCTCTTGGCCGAACTCGTCACCGGCAGAGCCCCCTTCGTCGACCCGGCGCCCTATCGGAGCGATCGCTTCAGATAGTTGTCTGCGGCCGGCAGCCAGGCATACTCGGCCTGCTATCCATCATCTCGACTTTCCGCGCCCAGCAAGAGATTCCTGCATGATGCAGCCGCCCCCGGCTGACCCGGCATGCGCGAAGACGAGGTTGTGACACCCGCGCTTCTCGTTGATCTGGACGCGCTGGAGGCCCATCTCGATTGAATGGCGTCCTTTTGCAGCGGTTCGGGGGTAAACCTGCGCGCCCGTGCCAAGACCCACCAATCGCCGGTGGTCGCCCGCTGGAAGATGGCGCGAGGTGCCGTTGGCCAGAGCGTGCAAAAGGAGTCCGAGGCGAAGTCCTCACCTGGGGCGGTGTTGGCGACATCTGCGTTTCGAACGAAGTCCTCTCGCCACACAAACTCGCTCGGCTTAGGCCTTGACGCGAATTGCAGACGTCGCGGTCTGCGCCGACGACTTTGGCGTCGTCGGCCTGATCGCGGCCGCAGCGAAAAACGCCTCCTGCCGGCTGCATGTCCCTGTGGAGATTAAGTCAGCGGCGGCCTTACACAGAGAAGTTCGTCAGGTCTCACCCGACCGAAGCCACCGAGCTTTGGCGTTCACGTCACTCACCGCATCAAGATCGATTTGCCTTCGACAAACACGCGGGATGCCGCCATGGTCGACTTCTTGGAAAACAAGCCTCAAAGGAAGACTGATGATGATGTCGCTCAGAAAGATTGCCGCCTGCCTGATCGTCGGCTCCGCCGTGGCAGTAAGCGGATTGGCGATGGCGCAGGCGCCGCAATTCTTCCGCATTGGCACGGGCGGCACGGCCGGCACGTATTACCCCATCGGTGGTCTGATCGCGAACGCCATTTCGGGCTCGGGAGAAAAGGGTGTCGGCGGCCTCGTCGCGACCGCCGTCGCTTCAAACGGATCGGTCGCCAACATCAATGCGATCAAGGCCCGTTCGATGGAGTCGGGTTTCAGCCAGTCCGACGTGGCCTACTGGGCCTATACGGGCACAGGCCTCTACCAGGATCAGGGCAAGGTCGAGGATCTACGCCTTCTCGCTACGCTCTATCCGGAGACGATCCACCTCGTTGCGGCGGAAGGGTCTGGCATCCAGTCGGTCGCGGACCTGAAAGGCAAGCGCGTCTCGCTTGACGAACCCGGCTCCGGTACAATCGTCGACGCCCGGCTAGTGCTCGGCGCCTTCGGACTGACCGAGGACGACGTCGAGGCTGAGTACCTGAAGCCCGGGCCTGCGGGCGACCGTCTGCGTGACGGCGCGCTCGACGCCTATTTCTTCGTCGGCGGCTATCCGACAGGTGCGATCTCCGAACTGGCAACGTCAAGCGGCATCTCGCTGGTTCCGATCAAGGGTCCGGAGATCGACAAGCTGCTGGCGGAATACAGCTTCTTCAGCAAGGACACGGTTCCTGCCGAAACCTATTCGGGCGTCGGCGAGACGGAAACGATTGCGGTCGCTGCCCAATGGGTGACGAGCGCCAAAGTCGACGAGGAACTCGTCTACAAGATCATCGACGTCATGTGGAACGACGCCTCGCGTGCTTCCTTGGATGCCGGCCATGCCAAGGGCAAGCTGATCAAGCTGGAGACGGCAACGACCGGCCTCGGAATTCCACTGCATCCCGGCGCCGAGCGCTACTACAAAGAGAAGGGCGTCCTGAAATAGGAAGGCCGCACCCAAAATCTATCGGGTCCGCGGCCATTGCCGCGGACCTTTTCGTTCAGCTCACTGAATTACGGATCCGGCACGATGAAGGTATTCCCCGACGAGGACGTGCGCCTGGCGCCGCTGGAACTCGATGAAGAGGCGGCGCGTGCGCTAGAAGAGAAGTTCGACTCCGAGATCCGCTTCCGGGCTCTTTCGAAGGAGGCGGGTTGGCTGGTCGGGGGGCTACTCGTCGCCCTTTCGCTGTTCCACTACTACACCGCAGGTTTCGGCCTTCTCTCGGAGATGATCCATCGGGGCATCCATCTCTCAATGGTGATTGCCCTCGTCTTCCTGGTCTTTCCCTTGACGAAGCGCGGCTTCGACACCCCTGCCGGTCATTCCATGGCGCGCCCAATCGGTATCCCCTTGTACGATTGGCTGCTGGCCATAGCCGCCGTCGTCGCCGTGCTGCACGTGCCCCTCATCCCGCTCGACACGCTGGCCTTCCGCGTCGGCAATCCGACAACGACCGACGTCGTGCTCGGTGGGACCTTGATCCTGCTCCTGCTCGAAGCGACGCGGCGCTCTGTCGGTTGGCCCTTGCCGATCATCGCACTCGTTTTCATGGCTTACGGCATCTTCGGCCAGTCGATGCCAGGCATCTTGGTTCACCCTGGCGCGACCGTCTCGCAGCTCGTCGACCACCTGTATCTGACGACGCAGGGAATTTACGGCATCGCGCTCGGCGTCGTCGCCACCTACGTCTTCCATTTCGTCCTGTTCGGCGTCTTTGCCACTCGCATCGGCCTCGGCCAGTTGTTCCTAGATTGCGCAGCCTGGGTCGCCGGGCGATATGCCGGCGGTCCCGCAAAGGTCTCTATCTTTGGCTCCGCGCTGTTCGGGATGATCTCTGGCTCGTCCGTCGCCAACACCGTCACCGTGGGGTCTTTGACGATCCCGGCCATGATCAAGCTCGGCTACAAACGCGAATTCGCGGCAGCGGTCGAGGCGGCATCATCGACCGGCGGCCAGATCACACCGCCGATCATGGGGGCCGCGGCGTTCCTGATGATTGAGTTCCTCAATCTGCCGTACACGACGATCATACTGGCGGCGATCGTACCGGCCTTCATGCACTTCTTCGGCGTTCTGATGCAGGTCCACTTTGAGGCCAAGCGCAATGGGCTGCGCGGCCTGCGTCCGGACGAGATGCCGGATCTCAAGGAAGCTTTTCGCCGCGACTGGCCGACCGTCATCCCGCTCGTCGTCCTCGTCGGCATCCTCCTGGCCGGCTACACGCCCTATCTCGCCGCCTTCTGGGGTATCACCCTCTGCATCCTGGTCGGGCTCTTCAACCCGCGCCGACGCATGAGCCTTGCCGACATCGCAGTTTGCCTCCGGGACGGCGCGAAATACGCGTTGGCCGTCGGTGCTGCCGCAGCTACCGTCGGCATCGTCGTCGGGGTGGTCACGCTGACGGGCGTCGGCTTCAAGATCTCCTTCATCGTCACCTCGACAGCTGCCGATATGGCGACTTTCGTAGGCGGCATCGTCCCCGCCTACCTCTTCGCGCCGCAGACGCTCACGCTGCTCTTCTCGCTGGTGATGACCGGCATCGTTTGCATTCTGATGGGCTGCGGCATCCCGACGACAGCCAACTACATCATCATGGCGACCATTGCCGCGCCGACGCTGGGCCTCCTCGGTGTCGAGCCGATCGTGGCGCATTTCTTCGTCTTCTATTACGGCGTTCTCGCAGACATCACGCCACCGGTGGCGCTTGCCGCCTATGCCGCCGCCGGCATGGCGGCGGCCGACCCCTTCAAGACCGGCAATATCGCGTTCCGGCTCAGCCTCGGCAAAGTGCTCGTCCCCTTTGTCTTCGTCTTCTCGCCGTCGCTGCTACTGGTTACGACCGGGTTCACCTGGACGGCCTTCGCCCTTGCCTTCATTGGCTGCGTGCTCGGCATCGCCTGCCTCGGGGCGGCGTTGTCCGGGTGGATGTTGGTCAGGACAAAACGTTGGGAGCGGATCCTTCTGGGCCTCGCCTCGCTGCTTCTCGTCGCTCCCGAGCTCTATTCGACGCTCGTGGGCATCGGCCTGATCCTTCCTGTCGTCGTGCGGCAATGGTCCGTACAGCAAACGGGAAGAGAAATGCGCTCCCCTGAACGTTGATGAAGACCAAAGGTCGAATGCGACCTGCGACGCTTCGGGAGCAATGGAAGGCATTGATCCCCATTGTTGTGGGGGCAGGCTTCGTACTGGCGGCACCTGTCGCCTGGCTCATTGCGCCGCGGCTCGGGGCTAGATAGTGGCGGGATAGGAACCGCCGCTGACGCGACAGGACCGCGACTAGTGTGACGGCCAGAGGATTCACAAGCGGGTGATCGTGAGGCCATCGCCTACAGCGATGAATTTTTGCCCGTCTTCTGTTAGTGCCTCTCGACCGTCCGTTAGAAACCACTCAACTAAAGAGATCGTCCAAGGTGCGGATTCACCGCCAGACTTCGGCCTCGATTGGTGAGCGATCTGATGAAGATGGTAAACCTTGCCAGCCGAGCCCTTGCCTATAGCCAGCGCGAGCTCGACTTTTTGGGTCTGGACGTCCGTCTCCCCACCGACAATGTCCGCATCATTCCATGCCGATAGTGCGTGAAGCTCGCAATCGGCGGCGGCGAGGACACCTCGTCATGTTAAGTGACGCAGCGCCTGCTTCTCGTCACAGGCGAAGCGGTCCGCTGGCGCCTCTCCGGTCTTGCCGTGGATGCGACGATCTGCGATCTCCCGCGTCTAGGCCTCAAGCGGACGGCCCCTCCACAGGGCCGGCGTCGGGGTTTGACCCTCGATCCGCACCAGGCCTCATCGTCGCAACGATCGAGAAACCGGATCCTTGGTTCGGAGCGAGATCTTCTCGATCTTCCGGCCGATGATCGGGGAGAGATCGACCGGTATTTTCTGGCGGAAATAGCAGGTGCCGTTGTCCGGATGACGCCACGGACTTGCGATTCTGACTCTCATGCGCGGTGTACCACCCCGGTGTACCAGGCGGCGAAGCATAAATCCTACGGTACAGTGCTTTCCCTATGAATCAGCGTGTGTGCCAGTCAACTGGCGGAGAAGGGGTCCGCCGACTTAGCGTCCAAAGAAGACTAGAGAAGTCAATTATAGCTAGAGATAACAAGCGTTTATATCGTTCACAATGTCCAGCACGATCCATTGATATCTTCCGACATCCGCATTACGATGTGGGGCGATTTGTGGGGTGGCGATGGCGAAGCGAACGGGACGACATCCAGATAAAGCGCTTACTGCAGTCCAGGTCCGGAATCTGAAAGTACCGGGACGCTACGCTGATGGCAACGGGTTGTATCTGGTCGTCGATGAGTCGGGCGCTCGCCGATGGCTGCTGCGGTCGTGTCCGTCAACGTGGTGGAAATTGAGTGTAGCTGAAGCGGCTCCGTTTCAGGCGACTTCGGTGGAAATCTGTTCGGGTTTTGCAGTGTTGCCCATGGCCATGAGGTCGGCCATGGGTTCGGTCTGCATGTAGCGGTTCTGGATCTGCCATTCGTCGTTGGCCTCGAGAAGGACGGCGCCGATGAGCCGGATGATGGATCCCTCGTTCGGGAAGATTCCGACGACGTCGGCACGCCGCTTCACCTCCTTGTTCAGGCGCTCCAGGGAATTCGTCGAATGGATCCGGGTCCGGTGCTGACTGGGAAAATCCATGTGCGCCAGCACGTCGGTCTCGCTGTTGTCGATGAAGGCCCCGAGCTTTGGACACTTTCCCCGAAGCTGGTCGGCGACGTGGCGCAGCGCCTGGCTGGCGCTAGCACGATCGGGCTGGGCGAAGGCTTGGCGCAGCGCGGCCGCCGCCATGCTCTGCTGCGCCTTCGGGACATACGACAGGGCGTTGCGCATCCAATGCACCCGGCAGCGCTGCCAGGAGGCGCTGAACACCCGGCGAATGGCGGCTTTCAGCCCTTCGTGAGCATCCGAGATCACGAGCTTCACGCCGGACAGGCCGCGGCGCACGAGGCTCTTGAGGAAGCTCGACCAAAACGTCTCCGCTTCCGAGGGGCCGATGTGAAGGCCGACGATCTCGCGCTTGCCGTCCGTGTTCACGGCCACGGCGATTATGGCGGCGACCGAAACGATGCGTCCACCCTCGCGCTGCTTCAGGTAGGTCGCATCCAGCCAGAGGTAGGGCCAGTCGCCAGTGAGAGGACGGTCGAGGAAGCCGCCGACGCGTTCGTCGATGTCTTTGCACAGCTTCGATACGGTGCTCTTGCCGATCCCCGACAGCCCCATGGCCTGTACCAGATCGTCGACCCGCCGGGTGGAAACGCCGCTGATCCAAGCTTCCTGAATGACGGCAACCAAGGCCTTCTCCGAGAGCTTTCTCGGCTCCAGGAACGGCGGGAAGTAGCTGCCCTGCCGAAGCTTGGGTATCCGAAGCTGCAACGAGCCGAGCCGCGTGTCGAGCGAGCGGTCGCGGTAGCCATTGCGATAAGTCGCCCGTTCCTGCGTCCGTTCGTGGCGCCCGGCGCCGATCATGCCTTCAACGTCGACCTCCATAAGGAGCTGCATCACGCTCTCGGCTATCGTTCTCAGGAAATCGCCGTCCCCGGCTTTCGCAAAAAGCTCGGCAAGCGGTAGTCTGTCCTCGGTCATCGGGTTCTCCGGTCAGGTTGAAGTCTCGCAACTCCACCTTAGCCGCCCTATCCGGTGACCGCCTCAGCCACACCTTTCAATGTCGGAATTTCCACCACGAGCGCGGACACTACCGGCTGCTGCGGATCACGATACAGGGCAACCGTCGCGACATAGGGCTCGGTGGCACATCCGTTGTGTCTCTGGCCGAAGCGCGGGAGAAGGCGCTGGAGTTTCGTAAGCTCGCCCGGGAGGGCGGCGATCCCCTCGCTGAGCGTCGCAAGGTGCGAAGGATCACACCGACCTTCGCCGAAGCCGTCGAGCTCGTTCACGCGGAGCACGCGTCGACTTGGAAAAATGCCAAGCATGCACAGCAGTGGAGGAACACGCTCCAACAGTACGCCTGCCCATTCATCGGCGAAAAGCCGGTTGATAAGATCGACACCCCTGACATTCTGCTCGTACTCTCCCCGATCTGGCTGACCAAACAGGAGACGGCTCGGCGCGTTAGGCAAAGGATAGGAACAGTGCTCGATTGGGCGAAGGCCTCCGGGCACAGGGACAGCGAAAATCCTATCAATGGCGTGGCCAAAGGCCTCCCCAAGCAGGGAGACAGAAAGAGCCATCATTCGGCCTTGCCCTACAAGGAGGTGCCGGATTTCGTGACACGCCTCCGGTCGTCGGGCGACGCAGAGTTATCGCGACTGGCTTTCGAGTTTCTGATTCTCACTGCCGCACGGACGAGCGAGGCTCTGGGCGCCCGGTGGGATGAAATAAACATGGAGGGAGCGCTTTGGACTGTTCCGGCCGACCGCATGAAAGCTGGGCGCATCCATCGAGTGCCGCTGAGTGCACGCAGTTTGCAAATTCTCGATAGAGCCGCGGCACTTGGGGGTGGCAGCAGCTGCATCTTCCCCGGGCGATCTGGTGACAAGCCACTTTCGAACATGGTTTTTTTGATGGCCCTCCGCAGGATGAAGGTGCCGATTACCGCCCATGGCTTCAGATCATCATTCCGCGATTGGGCCGCGGAAACGGTAGTGTCCGCGCTCGTGGTGGAAATTCCGACATTGAAAGGTGTGGCTGAGGCGGTCACCGGATAGGGCGGCTAAGGTGGAGTTGCGAGACTTCAACCTGACCGGAGAACCCGATGACCGAGGACAGACTACCGCTTGCCGAGCTTTTTGCGAAAGCCGGGGACGGCGATTTCCTGAGAACGATAGCCGAGAGCGTGATGCAGCTCCTTATGGAGGTCGACGTTGAAGGCATGATCGGCGCCGGGCGCCACGAACGGACGCAGGAACGGGCGACTTATCGCAATGGCTACCGCGACCGCTCGCTCGACACGCGGCTCGGCTCGTTGCAGCTTCGGATACCCAAGCTTCGGCAGGGCAGCTACTTCCCGCCGTTCCTGGAGCCGAGAAAGCTCTCGGAGAAGGCCTTGGTTGCCGTCATTCAGGAAGCTTGGATCAGCGGCGTTTCCACCCGGCGGGTCGACGATCTGGTACAGGCCATGGGGCTGTCGGGGATCGGCAAGAGCACCGTATCGAAGCTGTGCAAAGACATCGACGAACGCGTCGGCGGCTTCCTCGACCGTCCTCTCACTGGCGACTGGCCCTACCTCTGGCTGGATGCGACCTACCTGAAGCAGCGCGAGGGTGGACGCATCGTTTCGGTCGCCGCCATAATCGCCGTGGCCGTGAACACGGACGGCAAGCGCGAGATCGTCGGCCTTCACATCGGCCCCTCGGAAGCGGAGACGTTTTGGTCGAGCTTCCTCAAGAGCCTCGTGCGCCGCGGCCTGTCCGGCGTGAAGCTCGTGATCTCGGATGCTCACGAAGGGCTGAAAGCCGCCATTCGCCGGGTGTTCAGCGCCTCCTGGCAGCGCTGCCGGGTGCATTGGATGCGCAACGCCCTGTCGTATGTCCCGAAGGCGCAGCAGAGCATGGCGGCGGCCGCGCTGCGCCAAGCCTTCGCCCAGCCCGATCGTGCTAGCGCCAGCCAGGCGCTGCGCCACGTCGCCGACCAGCTTCGGGGAAAGTGTCCAAAGCTCGGGGCCTTCATCGACAACAGCGAGACCGACGTGCTGGCGCACATGGATTTTCCCAGTCAGCACCGGACCCGGATCCATTCGACGAATTCCCTGGAGCGCCTGAACAAGGAGGTGAAGCGGCGTGCCGACGTCGTCGGAATCTTCCCGAACGAGGGATCCATCATCCGGCTCATCGGCGCCGTCCTTCTCGAGGCCAACGACGAATGGCAGATCCAGAACCGCTACATGCAGACCGAACCCATGGCCGACCTCATGGCCATGGGCAACACTGCAAAACCCGAACAGATTTCCACCGAAGTCGCCTGAAACGGAGCCGCTTCAGCTACACTCAATTTCCACCACGTTGACGGACACGACCGGAATTCCGCTACCGAATGGAGACAGATCTCTCCGACCTGAGGCGTGAGTTGAGGGGCAACCTAGGTCAGCTCGTCGTCACGCCGGTCGTCGTCGCCGCGGTCGCGACCGGAGGTGCGCTTCTCTCGGGCCTCACGCACGATCTCCAGACCGCTGCCACTATTGGGCTGACGGCCGCAGTAGGAACAAAGGTCGAGGAGGTCGCGAAGACGGTCGCGGGGTTCGTCAAGGATCGTATGGGCTTCGACGAAAAGCAGCGCACCGTCCTCGCGAAGCATCCCATGGCCTACATGTGGGAACTATCTCGAGCGCACTAACGCGCGGCGCCGCAACTTACAGAAATCGCCAATCGGTCACGATGACCCAGCCGTTGACCATCGGCCCGTGATGTCGACAAATGCATGTCGGGCGGCCGACACATGCCGCGATCGGAGGGGTGGCGAGTGATCGAGGGCGCACGGAGGATACCGACCCAGCACATTTCTATCCGCGTGCCCTGGCACGACTTGGGTTGGAACGGTCGTGTCTGCCAAAATCCCCGCAGCAACACGCACTGCACGGCGCTTCCCAGGATCGGCGACACAAAGAACGACGATTGGGAGTCCTCCGTTGCTGGAGAGACCTTCGACATCAACGGCGGCCGATTGCCGGCCTGCGCCGCGGAGCGGGGCGCCTTCATGTCCGACTTCTCCTACATCCGTCGCTTCGAGCATCCCTATGCGTCCAACGGCACGCACGCTCACTTTCGGCGGACCACCTACAGCCACTCGCCCTTCTCGGCAGCCGCCGTGCCGTTCGGGTGGATGATGAGGGGCAACGAAGACTTGCCGGACCAAGCCACGAGACTTTCGCTCGGCTATCGCCACGAACTCGAGCCGGATGTCGGGTTCGACAGCATCTGGGTGCAGGAGCGGCGTAACCAGCTTGCGATGTTGGACACCTTCTTCGGTGCGATCGAGCCCAGGATCTCTCTGGTCTTCTTCTACGCCAAGAAGACGCCGCTGACCGAGGATCCGCGGCGCGTGATCGTAGGCATCGGCCGCGTCAAAGGCGTCGGTCCGGCGACCGAGTATGAGTATGAGGGACAGGCCTCCGGCGCACTCAGGTCGATGGTCTGGGAGCGCAACGTCGCGCACTCAATTCGCCCGGAGATAGGGGACGGTTTCCTGCTACCTTATCAGGAGATACTTCAGATTGCGGAGGCGGATCCTGATTTCGATCCGAAGCCGTTCGTCCTCCATGCGCCCGAGGAGCATTGGGACGCTTTCTCGATGGGCGCGGAGCACGTCAGCCACGACAAGGCGATCGCCACGCTGCTTGCAGCATCTGCGACCGTCTCCCGTTACGAGGAGGTCCTTGCTGGCGATTGGGATCACGCCCACCGCTGGATTGACGGAGAACTGAACCGCCTCTGGCGCCTCCGGGGGGCCTTCCCCGGGCTCGGTTCGGCGCTGAGCGCGCTCGGCCTAGAGAACGGCACGCTCCTCGCTCACGCGATCGGCGGAATCCTTCACGCCGACGGTGGTGCCGACGTTCGGGATCCATGGCCGC
This sequence comes from Aureimonas sp. SA4125, assembly GCF_019973775.1. Lineage (NCBI taxonomy): Bacteria > Pseudomonadati > Pseudomonadota > Alphaproteobacteria > Hyphomicrobiales > Aurantimonadaceae > Aureimonas > Aureimonas sp. SA4125. The sequence goes on from NZ_AP025032.1 coordinate 4,372,596, forward strand.
TCGTCGGTGCGCTGCTGGCCGATCCGTCCCCGCTTCCGAAGGAGCTCCGTGGGTCTATCGGACCGGTCGCGGCCAAGCTGTGGGGCAGCCTAAAGCCGGAGAGGCGGGCGCTGCTCGAACTCCTCGCCCGCTTCGAACTTTCCGCCGAGCAGGTCAGGCGATGGTGGGTGAAGGAGCGGCGTAAGGAGTCCGGTATCCCCTATGAGGACAATGCCATTCTCGCGAACCCCTATCTGATTTACGAGGCGGATCGGGAGAGGCCAGATCCCATATCGGTCAGAGTGGTCGATCGCGGGGTGTTTCCCGACCCCCAGGTTCTCGCCGCCGCGCCCATCCCTGCGCCGTCCGCCTGTCCGGAACCTCTCGATCCGAGAAGGGCACGCGCGCTCATGATCGATACGCTGGAGGTCGCAGCGGGCGAAGGCCACACCCTCCTTCCGCAGGACTGGCTCGTCGACAGGGTCAGAACCGCGGAAGTATCACCACCCTGCGCCATCGCGAGCGATTGGGTCGACGCCTTCGGCAGCGAACTGACGCCAGTGATCGAGACCGCCACTACCGTCGCCGGCGATCCGGCCTGGCAACTCGCTCGATATGCCAACTCCCGCACCCTGATCGCGACACGCGTCCTCAGACGCATCGCTGGTGCGCGTCACAAGGGGGATCATGACTGGCGTCGACGTATCGACGACGCGCTTGGCGGCAAGTCCAAGGGCGACGATCCCGCCGAGGAGGCCGCAAGGGCAGAGAAGGCGGAGGCCCTCGAGGAGCTTTTCAGGTCGCGCGCATCGGCGCTCATCGGTCCCGCGGGTACCGGCAAGACGACGCTGCTGCTCGCGCTTTTGTCGCTTGAGCAGATTACGAATGGAGGCGTCCTACTCCTCGCTCCGACGGGCAAGGCCCGTGTTCAGATGCAGCGCAAGGCAGGCGACGTTACTGCCTACACGCTCGCGCAGTTCTTGCTGACCTCCAAGCGCTACGATCCCCAGACCGGCGCCTATCGGACCAATGGCTCATCGGAACGGGAAGGTGGGTACGCCACCGTCGTCATCGACGAAGCCTCCATGCTCACCGAGGATCAGCTCGCTGCCGCCCTTGATGCGCTCGACCCCGCGACAGTGCAGCGCCTGATCTTAGTCGGCGACCCCCGGCAGCTACCGCCGATTGGAGCGGGCCGCCCATTCGTTGACGTGATCCGCCAGCTCCGAAACACAGGGGACAAATCCAATGGACTGGCGGAGCTTACCGTCGTGCGCAGACAGTCTGGCGCGGGGTCCGCGCGTGACGATGTGCTCCTCTCGCGCTGGTTCAGCGGCGAGGCGCCCGATCCCGGCGCTGACGAAGTTTGGTCGAGGCTTTCGTCCGGCACGGCATCCGGGATCCGGACGGTACAGTGGGGCGGCGACGCCGACCTTCACCGGAAGCTCCTGGCCGAGGTCATCCGCCACGTCCGGGAAGGCGTGGACGACGCCATCAGCGATGAGACGGCGTTCGAAATGAGCCTGGGCGGTAGCGAGTTCAACGGACGCGCCTACTTCAATCTCTCGCGGCCGGACGAGGCCGGGAACCGTCGCGGCGGCGGCGCGGAGGCCGAGTCCTGGCAGATTCTGGCGCCGATGAGGGGCGGCGAAACTGGCGTCGATGGTCTGAACCGATGGATCAAGTTGATCTTCCGGCAGTCGGTCCGGAAGTGGTGGGACGTCGACACCTACTATCAGCGTAAGATCGCGAAACCGCTCGGCGGCCAGGCGATCCTTTACGGCGACAAGGTCATTAACCTGTCTAACGGGCGGCGAAAGGATGTATGGCCGGAGCTTGAGAAGGCCTACCTGGCCAACGGCGAGATCGGCCTCGCGGTCGGTCAGTATAAGGGCAAGACTTGGAAGCTGAAGGGCCTCCCGTGGAAGCTCGAGGTCGAGTTCTCGACGCAGCTCGGCCACAAGTTTGGCTTCACCGGATCCGACTTCGGCGAGGATGGGGACGCACGGCTTGAGCTCGCATACGCCCTCACGATCCACAAGTCTCAAGGCAGCGAGTTCGGGACGACGTTCGTCGTGATTCCCAATCCCTGCCGACCGCTTTCCAGAGAGCTCCTCTACACAGCTCTCAAGAGGTGGCTCGGCAAATCTGCACAGCGGGCTGAGTGGATTGTCTGCCTGAAGACGGCCAGGATGGCCGCGACCAGGAGAGACGATGACCAAGAGACCGAGGCGGAACCACAGCCCTACCTTCAAAGCAAAGGTGGCGCTGGCAGCAGTGCGCGGCGAGAAGACGCTGGCCGAATTGGCGCAGCAGTTCGACGTGCATCCCAATCAGATCACGCAGTGGCGCTCTCAGCTTCTGGAGGGCGCCGCCGGAGTTTTCGGATCAGAAACGACCGCAATCGCCGCCGCCCCAGTCATCGACGTGAAGACGCTGCATGCCAAGATCGGGGAGCTGACATTGGCCAACGATTTTTTGGAAGGCGCGCTCGACAAGGCCGGACTGTTGCCGAGCGCAAGACGATGATCGACCGCTCCCATCCTCTGCCGGTTGCCGGGCAGGCACGCGAACTCGGCATCAGCCGGGGAAGCGTCTACTACCTGCCACGCGCTGTCTCTGCCGCCGATCTCGCACTCATGCGACGGATAGACGAACTGCATTTGGAATATCCCTTCGCCGGCAGCCGCATGCTTCGCGACCTCTTGACTTTGGAGGGCATTGTTGTCGGCCGCCTGCGTGTCGCAACGCTGATGAAGCGGATGGCGATTGAGGCGATCTACCGTCGGCCGAACACGTCAAAGCCGGCGCCGGGCCACAAGATCTATCCCTATCTCCTGCGCAAGCTGCCGGTGATGCGGCCGAACCAGGTCTGGGCGATGGACATTACCTACATCCCGATGGCCCGCGGCTTCGTCTATCTCGCCGCCGTCGTCGACTGGTTCAGCCGGCGGGTGCTGAGCTGGCGGCTTTCGATCTCGATGCAGGCGGACTTCTGCATCGAGGCGGTGGAGGAGGCCTTGGCCCGTTTTGGGAAACCCGAAATCTTCAACACGGATCAGGGCTCGCAGTTCACCAGCATCGACTTCACGAAGGTCCTGTTGGACAGGGAGATCAAGATCAGCATGGACGGCAAGGGCGCCTGGCGCGACAACGTCTTCGTCGAGCGGCTCTGGAAATCAGTGAAATACGAGGAGGTCTATCTCCGGGCCTATGAGACGGTCAGCCATGCCCGGGCCTCGCTCGCCCGATACCTCGACTTCTACAACGGCGGACGCCCGCACTCGAGCTTGGGCCGGAAGACCCCGGACCACGCCTACTTCAACCAGCCGCTTCTCGCAGCGGCATAAACCCGGCAGACGATCCACTTATCAGGCCGCCGAGCCTGTTCAGACAAACCGAGCCACCTCTCTCACAAGGCAGCAGCGGGACGTCGTGCTGTTTCATCAGGGCGAGTTACGTGATCTCATGAAGCTGTCCGGAGCAGATCGTTCGGAGACCGCCCGTCGGTGGACGAACCTGTTCATCGCTCCTTCCCCTGTCGAGCATGTGGGCTCCTTCCTCGAGAGCGGGCTCATCCATCGCACCACGCGTGGCGAACTGGTGCGGTCGAAGTCCGAGGTGATCATTGCCGATTTGCTAGATGGCTTCGGTGTCCCCTACACCTACGAGCAGCCCTTCAAGGGAGCGGACGGCTCGATCAGGTATCCTGACTTCACTGTTGCGGACGCTGAAATGGGCCGAACGCTGCTGATCGAGCACCTCGGTATGCTCGACCGACCCGACTACGTGGCGAGGTGGAAGGCGAAAGAGGCCTGGTACCGCGCCGCAGGTGTGGGCCAGGCCGGCGACCCCACGACCGAAGTGGTTCTGTTAACCACAACCGAGTTAGGCGGCTTTAACGCGGCTAACATAAAGAAGCAGCTCGCCAGCGCACTCAGTCTATAGAGCTCGTGACCGATGGTCCGGAGCAGGAAGGCATCGATCCGTTGTTCGCGGCGCTCGCGATTGACGCGTCGGGTCTCTCGATGCCGCCCAGAACGTCCCGCTCGAAAACAGCCGTCCTCCATCGCTCGGCGCATCCTCGAGAAAATCCGGTTCGCTAAACGCCCTCCTCCTTGGCCCCGAGATCACGGCTTCGGCTCTCACGAAGTGCCTTCTGCTGTGCTCTAATCCTTCGGCCGCCTGCCTCTCGTCCGTTTACGTGCGGCCATGACGTCAAACGGCAGGCCGCGGAACACTGAGAAGTCGATTTCCGGGCTTAGGGGAAGCAGGGCGAGTTGTCGGGCACCCTTCTCACTCAATACCTGCTGCCCATAGCCTTCGTGCTCATCGCCGCCCACCGTGTGCCCCACCTGAATCCGGCGGATGCGCCCATCGACTTTCTCGTCGCGCATGTCATCGATGTTGCCGCCACGAAGAGAATGAAACACCTCACCGTTGCCCTTTTCGATGCCCGCCTTCTTGAACAGGCGCTGCATGTAGGACGAGGCACTTTTTGAAGGATCGTGGAGGTTCATGATCCCCGGGAAGAGAAATGCGTCGCCCTGTTTCATTGCCCAGTCGATGAAGCCGATTTCCTTCAAGAATGGATGAAGCACGAAGAAGCCTGTGCTGGCATCGGTCTTGAAAGGCACGCGCACCCATTTGCCATCTTTCACGACGATGCCTGACGTCTCGGCTACGAAAAGGCCGCCAAATTTATCCCGGATGTCACTCCCCTGGAGATGAATCAAAAGGCCAAGGCGTCGGCCTGTCAGATGGCCGAGGAGCGGCAACATCGCTTCATCCAAAAGACCGCTTGCGACGCCAATCCTGAAGACAGCAGAAATCTTTTCCGCCGACAACGGTGCCGACTTGCGTTTGGGAGCTGCGGTTTCAGGAAACCTGATGTTTGCATTGGCAAAGGGGTCGGAGTAGCCCAGTTCCTTCATCTTGTGACGGATCATCGTTCCAATCGAACCAACATATCCGTCCTGGAAAGTCGACAGCTTGATCGGCTTGAGATGCATGTCACGGTTGTCGTCGATAATCTCCCGAGCAGTCCAGTCAGTTCGACGATCCGCTTCGTTAGCGGGCCAAAAGCTGAGGAGGTGGACATAGGCCTGAAGATCCGAGGCATTGTAGGTATCGACAGGATGATCGCCAATCAGTTCCAGAAAGAGGTCTCGGCGAAACCGAGCCGTGTTGATGTCTTTCTGCTTGGACGGTGAAGCGGCTTCTCGGTACTCAAGATACTCCTCCGAGACTTCGCTGAAGCGTGGCTTCTCGGAGGCGGGGCGGGGCACGGTACGGCGATCCAGACGATAGGCCGGAATGATGTTGCCTTTCTCGTCTCGTACGACGGCTCGGGGCACGAAGGCGGCCGGAGGCGCTTCCAGGGTCGGTCGAGGTGGCGCGGCTGACTGCGGCTGCGGGATGGCTGGCGAGGGCTGAAGCTGAGTAGTGGTATGAGACGGTGCAGGCCCGCTGGGAGACAGAGCCGTCCCCGCGAACTTGTCCACGTACTTCGTCTTCAGGACATCGACGTTGTCGACGATGAGAGAATTGCCCTCGGAGCCTTTCGCGATCTCACGCGCGATTCCGACCAGCCCGCGCATCCCCGCAAAGGCCTGGCTCTCTTCCGCCGATGGCTGCCTTGGATCCTGTTCGACAATCCGTTTCACTGCTTTGAGGTAGCCTCGCACCTCGACCACAACCTCGTCAGGCGTTTCGCCGGAGAAGAGCTGCTCGACGTCGACGCTAGTATCGGCGTTCGGTGCTCCAGACTTGTCGGTCTTGTCGCCACTCATCGAGCGCCTGCCGATCTCGTCAAAACGCGTGCGGGCGGCTGCCGCCAGCAAGTCCGCGATGCGCCGCGCGTCTGCCGCGGGACGGGCCCCGATGCCGAGCCGCACGAGCGGAGAGCCGCGCCCACCGCCGAGCGTCTTTGGAATGCGGATCTGGAAAAGATAGCTCGTCCCGGTCCGGACGAGATGAGGCCCCGCCCCGCGGGGACGGTCGCCCGTCCGATTCGATCCGGCGCTGGCGACCTCTGCGGGATGGTCCGCGAACGATACACCACGCGATACACGGGACGATACACCACCCAATTCACGGTCGAAACTTTCCATTCCCAGACACCCGCTTGGGGCGCTCCGAGCCTAGAATACCGGAAAACATGGGGTTTGGAATTGGCGGAGTGTGCCAGTCAACTGGCGGAGAAGGGGGGATTCGAACCCCCGATACGGTTGCCCGTATGCCGCATTTCGAGTGCGGTGCATTCGACCACTCTGCCACCTCTCCGGGGCGGACCATATCGTGGAAAGTGCGGGGCATGTCCAGACGTTTCGTGTGTCGGAGCATGCCTTTTTTGGCGGCGGCGATGAGATCGGGGCTCTGGGAAGGCTGGAAATGGCGGCGGGTCGGGTGGACCGTCGCCATGGAAGCACCCCGGAGACAGCCGCGCCTGGGACATGGCCGGCATTCGGATCCTCTGCGCGCAGGCTGCGAGCGACACGCGGTTACACCCTGCAACTGACCCGCAGGAACCGGCGGCCGAGCCGCGCCAGCTTGACGCAGCGGGACGCCTGGGCTATGGACGCGCCCGATGGGAACAGCCTCGCTGTGCCCGTTCTGGCCGCCCCGATGACGCCTGGCGTCGACGGTTTCGCCATTCAGCCGAAAAACAACAAGAAGACGGCCCGGGAAATTCCGAGAGTCGGTCTAAGAAGGAATGACCATGTTCGCAGTGATCAAGACAGGCGGCAAGCAGTACCGCGTCGTCGCCAACGACGAATTCGAGATCGAGCGCCTGCCCGGCGAAGCCGGCGACAGCCTGACCTTCACCGAGGTGCTGATGCTCGGCACGACGATCGGCGCGCCCTTCGTGGCCGGCGCCAGCGTCACCGCCGAGATCGTCGAGCAGACCCGCGGCCCGAAGGTGATCTCGTTCAAGAAGCGTCGCCGGCAGAATTCCAAGCGCACCCGCGGCCACCGCCAGGACCTGACGCTGATTCGCATCGGCGAGATCCTCGGCGAGGGCCAGACAGCCTCGGAAAAGCCGGCAAAGGCCGCCAAGGTCGAGAAGACCGAGGCCGAAGTCGCCGAAGACAAGGCTGCGGCGAAGGCCGCCAAGGACGAGGCGAAGGCCGCCAAGGCGGAAGCCAAGGCCGAGGCGCCGACGAAGAAGGCACCGGCCAAGCCGCGCGCCAAGAAGACCGAGACCGTCGCCGACGCCGAATAGCGCCGCCGTCACGGCGCCCCGCACGTCGCCGGAAAGCCGGCAGCGTCGGAAAGGCCGGCAGAGCGAATTGGGTGGGGTTGCCGATAGGCCGAGACATTTCGGCCGGCATCCTGCTAAAATGTTAGAGATTGAGAGAGCCGAAGCGTCCGTTGGGATGGCGAGGCTCCAGGAGAGAACATCATGGCTCATAAGAAAGCAGGCGGCTCGTCCCGCAACGGTCGCGACTCGGCCGGTCAGCGCCTCGGCGTGAAGAAGTCGGGCGGCCAGGCCGTCATCCCGGGCAACATCATCGTGCGCCAGCGCGGCACCCAGTGGCACCCGGGCGCCAATGTCGGCATGGGCAAGGATCACACCATCTTCGCCGTCATCGAGGGCACCGTGAATTTCCAGACCAAGGCCGGCGGTCGCGCCTTTATTTCCGTACTGCCGAAGGCCATCGCAGCAGAGTGACCGGCGCATCGAAGCACCGGTGTCCCAACGACCCGGTGCTTTGAGACCGACCGCCATGGTCACCGTTTCGAAGCGCGATCAGGGGAGATGGGCCGCCATCTCCCCTTTTTCGTTGTCGAGGACGGATGTCATGGACCAGGACTTCAGCAGTCTGCTCGAAGACCCGCTTGAGCCCATAGCCACGCGGCGGCTGCTTCTGCGGCGACCGGTGGCCGAGGATGCGCCCGCGATGGCGCGGCTTGCCAACGATCCGGGCGTGGCATTGATGCTGGCACGCCTGCCGCATCCCTATACCATCGATCATGCCCGGCATTTCCTGGCGACGGTCGACCGGGAACTCGTCTTCGCCGTGACCGACGCGAAGGGCCGCTTTCTCGGCATGTGTGGCCTCCGGCCCATGGTCCGGCCGCGCACGGTCGATCTCGGCTACTGGCTCGGCCGGCCGCATTGGGGCAAGGGCATTGCCACCGAGGCGGCGCAGGCGGTGATAGACCTTGCCTTCACCCGGGCCGAGATCGACTGCGTGCATGCCAATTGCCGGGCGATCAACGGCGCTTCCCGCCGGGTGCTGGAGAAATGCGGTTTCCAGCAGCGCGGCACCAGCACCTTCGTCTCGGTGGCCGCGGGCCGCGTCGCGGCCGAGGATTTTCATCTCGACCGCCGCGCCTGGGCGGCCTTGAAGGCTTGGGGCCGTTCGGCATGACAGAGACAACCTCGAAACGAGCCGGCCGACGACGGACGTTGGGCGCCGTGCGGCTGGCAATTCAAGGAATCGCGCTCATGGCGCTGACCGCCTGCACCGGACCGGTGCCCGCGCCGGATGGTCCGTTCGCGCTGGAGGCGTTTTTCGCGGGCGCGAGCAGGAGTGAGGGCGAGGTCCGTACAGCGCTCGTGCTGACGGAGAGGATCACCGCGAGTTTTGCAGGCGCTTCGACGGAAAACGGTCTCGAACTCGACGAGATCTTCCATTTCCCGCAAGGTGATCGGCTGCAGCGCTGGTCTCTTCGGGCAGGTGCGGGCGGGACGTATGCCGGCACGGTCCGCACGGCGGGCGACGACGGCGAACTGCGCGCGCCGGCAAACGTCACGGGCTACAAGACCGCTGACGGCGCGGTGCTCGACTATGACGGCTACGCCCCCGGCGGCAGCGACAGGCTCCTGCACTTTCGCCACTGGATGACGACGCAAGGGGATGGGACGGTTCTCAACCGCGTGCGGATCTCCAAGTTCGGCCTGCCGATCGCCGGCGCCCGCGTCGTCTTCTCGAAGGTCCCGCCGACCGGTTGACCGCCGGCGGATCGGTGCCCGCGACACTTTCACAAGGGCAGGCCTTCGCGTCCCGCCTCGTCTTCACTACAATAGCCCCGTTCAAGACGGCAGCGGCGACCCTTCGCCCGCCCGGACGGCCAGGAAGCCAAGCCATGAAGTTCCTCGACCAGGCCAAGGTCTACATCAAGTCCGGCGACGGCGGCGCCGGCGCCATCTCCTTTCGCCGCGAGAAGTTCATCGAGTTCGGTGGGCCGGACGGCGGCGACGGGGGACGCGGCGGGGACGTCTTCATCGAGGCGGTATCGGGGCTGAACACGCTCATCGACTATCGCTACCAGCAGCATTTCCGGGCCAAGACCGGCACCCATGGCATGGGCCGCAACCGCACCGGCGCCAAGGGCGCGGACGTGACGCTGAAGGTCCCGGCCGGAACCCAGGTCTATGCCGAGGACAACGAGACGCTGCTCTGCGACCTCTCCCAGATCGGCCAGCGCGTGCGTATCGCCGCGGGCGGCAATGGCGGCTTCGGCAACGACTATTTCAAGACGTCGGTCAACCAGTCGCCCTACCGCGCCAATCCCGGCCTCGAGGGTGAGGAACTGACGATCTGGCTGCGGCTGAAGCTCATCGCCGATGCCGGCGTCGTCGGCCTGCCGAATGCCGGCAAGTCGACCTTTCTCGCCTCCGTCACCGCGGCGCGGCCGAAGATCGCCGACTATCCCTTCACGACGCTGCATCCCAATCTCGGCGTCGCCACCGTCGACGGGGCGGAATTCGTCATCGCCGATATTCCGGGCCTCATCGAGGGCGCGCATGAGGGCGTTGGCATCGGCGACCGCTTTCTCGGCCATGTCGAGCGCACGCGCGTCCTCCTGCACCTCGTCTCGGCGACCGAAGAGGACGTCGCCTATGCCTACAGGACCGTGCGCGCCGAGCTTCACGCCTATGACGAGAGCCTGACGGACAAGCCCGAGATCCTGGCGCTGTCGAAGATCGACACTTTGTCGGAAGAGGAACTGGCCGAGAAGCTGAAAATACTCGGCAAGGCGAGCGGCAAGCGACCGCTGGCGATCTCCGCGGTCAGCCGTGCCGGCATGACACCCGTCCTGCGCCAGCTCAGACGCGAGATCCTTGGCATTACCGGCGAGGAGGAGGAGGCGCCCTCCCCCGATCGTTGGGCTGCCTTGCCCGATTCCTACAGCGAGCGGCAGGACCGCGAATGACCGCTGGCAAGACGCTCACGGGCGCCAGGCGGATCGTCGTCAAGATCGGCTCGGCCCTTCTCGTCGACCGCAAGACCGGCCTCAGGCGCGACTGGCTCGAGGGCTTCGTCGCCGATGTCGCGCGGCTGGCCGCGTCAGGCCACGAGATGCTGATCGTTTCGTCCGGAGCGATCGCGCTCGGCCGGAAGATCCTGAAGCTGCCGGACGGCGCGCTGAAGCTCGAGGAGAGCCAGGCGGCGGCGGCCGTCGGCCAGATCGCGCTGTCGCGCGCCTATGCCGAAAGCCTTGGCACCCATGACCTCGAAGCCGGGCAGATCCTCCTGACGCTCGGCGACACCGAGGAGCGGCGGCGCTATCTCAATGCCCGCGCGACGATCGCAACGCTGCTGCAGTTCGGCGCGGTGCCGGTGATCAACGAGAACGACACGGTGGCCACCACCGAGATCCGCTATGGCGACAACGACCGGCTGGCGGCACGCGTCGCCACGATGATGTCGGCGGACCTCCTCGTGCTCCTGTCGGATATCGACGGGCTCTACACCGCTCCCCCGGCGCAGGATCCGCGCGCGGCGCATATCCCGCTGGTCGAGCGCATCACCCCCGAGATCGAGGCGATGGCGGGTGCGGCAGCGTCCGAATATTCGCGCGGCGGCATGCGCACCAAGATCGACGCGGGCAAGATCGCGACGGCGGCGGGCGCGGCGATGATCATCACCGCCGGCGACCGGATCGGGCCGCTCGGCGCGATCGAGCGCGGCGAGCGGGCGACGCTGTTCCGGCCGACGGCCAATCCGGTGATGGCGCGCAAGCGCTGGATCGCCGGCCATCTCAATGCCGCCGGACGTCTCGTCGTCGACGCCGGCGCCGTCACGGCGCTGTCGGCGGGCAAGAGCCTGCTGCCGGCGGGGGTCGTCGCGGTGCATGGCGAGTTCGGCCGCGGTGACACCATCGTCGTCGCCGCCGAGGATGGGCGCGAGATCGCCCGCGGCCTCGTCGCCTACGACGCGGCCGAAGCAAGGCTGGTGGCGGGCCTGCGTTCCCAGGCGATCGAGGCGGCGCTCGGCTATGCCGCCCGCGCCGCGATGATCCACCGCGACGACCTGGTGATGGAACGGCATTTTCGCGATGCCGGCGAACTGGCCTGAACGACAGGTTTTGAAAGGAAAATCATGCTGGACAAGGTTGCGCTTTGCCGGACTGAAGACGTGGCCGTCCTGATGCAGGCGATCGGCACCCGTGCCCGCAAGGCCGCGCGGGTTCTGGCCCTGGCGCCGACGGCGCAGAAGAACGCCGCGCTGGAAGCCATGGCGGTTGCCGTGACGGAGGAGAGCGCTTCGATCCTTGCCGCGAACGCCTTGGACGTCGCCGATGCGAAGGCCGCTGGACTGACGCCCGCCCTCATCGACCGCCTGACGCTTGATCCCTCCCGTATTGCGGCGATGGCCGCCGCGCTCCGGGAGGTCGCTGCGCTCGCCGATCCCGTCGGCGCGGCGATCGCCGCCTGGGATCGTCCGAACGGCCTGCAGATTTCCCGCGTGCGCACGCCGCTCGGCGTCGTCGGCGTCATCTACGAGAGCCGGCCGAACGTCACCGCCGATGCCGGGGCGCTGTGCCTGAAGGCCGGCAATGCCGTGATCCTGCGCGGCGGCTCGGATTCGGCCCGTTCGTCCGCGGCGATCCACCAGGCGCTCGTCACCGGCCTGCAGCAGGCCGGCCTGCCCGAGGACGCGATCCAACGCGTGCCGACCACCGACCGGGCCGCCGTCGGGGAGATGCTGCAAGGCCTTGGCGGCAGCATCGACGTGATCGTGCCCCGCGGCGGCCGCTCGCTGGTCGAACGCGTGCAGCGCGAGGCCCGCGTGCCGGTCTTTGCCCATCTCGAGGGGCTCAACCACGTCTACATCGACGGCGCGGCGGATCTCGCGATGGCCATCGACGTCACCGTCAATTCCAAGATGCGCCGGACCGGCGTCTGCGGCTCGGCGGAAACGCTGCTCGTGGACCGCAAGGCAGCGGCGACCCATCTCGCGCCTGTTCTCGACGCGCTTGGCCGGGCCGGCTGCGAGATCCGGGGCACCGCCGAGGTCACGGCGCTCTATCCCCTGGCGAGCCTGGCGAGCCCGGAGGATTTCGACACCGAATATCTCGATGCGATCATTTCGGTCGCCCTCGTCGACGGCGTCGAAGGCGCCATCGGCTTCATCGCGCAGCACTCCTCGCACCATACCGAGGCGATCGTCACCGACGATGCCGAGGCCGCCGCGCGTTTTCTCTCGGGCATCGACTCGGCGATCCTCCTCCACAATGCCTCGACCCAGTTCGCCGACGGCGGCGAATTCGGCATGGGTGCGGAGATCGGCATCGCCACGGGCAAGATGCATGCGCGCGGGCCGGTCGGGGTCGAGCAGTTGACGAGCTTCAACTACCGCGTCACCGGCACCGGTCAGACCCGCCCGTGACACTCCATGTCGCCCAGGACCGTCGCGACAGCGTGGCGACGACGGTTCGGGGTGTGGCGGCGGCCGACCTCCGGTTGCCGCATACCGAAAGCGGCATGACCGTCGGCCTGTTTGGCGGGTCCTTCGATCCGCCGCATGCCGGTCATCTGCTTGTCGCCGAAACGGCGCTGCGGCGCCTGCAGCTCGACCGTCTCTGGTGGATGGTCACCCCCGGCAACCCGCTGAAGCGGCACGAGCGCGCGCACTCGCTGGGCGAGCGCATCGCCGCCTCGCGGCGGATTGCCCGCGATCCGCACATCGACGTCACCGCCTTCGAGGTCGCTCACCGGATCCGCTACACCGCCGACACGCTGGCGCTGGTGCGCCGGCGTCGGCCGGACGTCAATTTCGTCTGGATCATGGGCGCCGACAGCCTTGCGAGCTTCCACCGCTGGCAGGACTGGCGCGGCATTGCCCGGACGATGCCGATCGCCGTCGTCGACCGGCCGGGCGCGACGCTGTCGATCCTGTCCTCGCCCATGGCCAAGACCTTCGCGCGATTCCGCCTCGGCGAGGAAAATGCTTCCGCCCTGCCCTTCCGCAAGGCTCCCGCATGGGTGTTCCTGCATGGTCCACGCTCCCCCCTTTCGTCCACCGCCCTGCGGTCGGGAGGGGGCATTGCGGACCGCCGGTCTTGAAACCGACACCGATGACTGCCACTGTTAACCCACGGGCAGGACATGATGTCCTCTCCCCGTTTCGAAAAGGAAGAACGACACTGAGAACTGCCCTGGATTCGGAAGACGCCCTGTTGAGCGCTGCTTCCGAGGGTGCCCCGAGCGATCCGTCGCCGCAGCGCGCCGCCATCGACGTCGTCATCTCGAGTCTCGAGGACTCGAAAGGCGAAGAAATCCTGACCATCGATCTCAAGGGAAAGTCGGCCCTGGCCGATTACCTCGTCATCGTTTCCGGCCGCTCCAACCGTCATGTCTCCGCCGTCGCCGAGCACGTCCTCTCCGATCTCAAGGAGGGCGGGCATGGCTCGTGCAAGGTCGAGGGCCTGCAGAACGGCGACTGGGTCCTGATCGATGCGGGCGACATCATCGTCCACATCTTCCGCCCCGAGGTTCGCGCCTTCTACAATCTCGAAAAGATGTGGTCGGTGGGCGGTGACGCCGGAGACGCGACGGTCCATTGATCGGACACAGCCGCGTCTTGCCGGCCATGGCGATGCGCGACGGGAACCGGTGATGGCAGACGGACGTGACAGGACTCGGCCAGTGGAAGCACGCGGCCGATGCGCCTGACGGTTGCGGCGATCGGCCGGATGAAATCCGGCCCCGAACGCGAACTGGCCGACCGCTATATCGGCCGCCTCGGCAAGAGCGGCGGCCCCCTTGGGCTCGATTTTGCCGGGCTCAGCGAATATCCGGAATCGCGCGCCGGCACCGTCGCCGAACGCAAGCGCGACGAAGCGGTGCGGCTGGTCGCAGGCCTTGCCGACAAGACCGTGCTCGTCGTCCTCGACGAGACCGGCAAGACACTGTCTTCGGAAGGCTTTGCCGCGGAGCTGGCGCAGCTTCGGGACGAAGGCGTGCGCGACCTGGCTCTCCTCATCGGCGGACCGGACGGTCTCGACCCGGAGCTTCGCGCACGGGCGCGTCTCGTCCTGTCGCTCGGGCGCATGACCTTCCCCCATCAGATCGCCCGCATGCTCCTCGCCGAGCAGATCTATCGCGCCACCACCATTCTCTCCGGCCATCCCTACCACCGGGCTTGAACCGAGCTGCCGGCCGCCTGGAACCGACTGACGGCGAACGCGAAGGCTGGCTGCGGGCAAGGCCACGCAAATTGTCCGGCTGACGACGCGCTTCCCTGCCGTGTCATGAAAGGGGCCCCATTCCGCGCCAAGCATGCTGGAACGGCTCCTGGCTTGCGGCATCATGGTCGCCGACAGGCTGGCCGGCTTGTGGCATGCTGCGGCTGACGGACCGATCCGGCTTTGCATGGTTGATGCATTGTTAAGATGCCCGCTCTATTCTCGGCGCGAGGTCCCGCGCGACTGCAAAGACCATCACTGTCCCAGAGGCGATCTTGCAAAACAGAGCCCCGACGAAACGAGTGACACGCGGCGCGGAGCGGATGCGCGCCCTCAGTCTTGCCCTCGCCGCCGGCCTCCCCCTCTGGATCGCTTTGCCCGTGCACGCGGAGACGCCGCCGGCGCCCCCCGCGGCCAGCGACGATTCCGTCAGCCGCGTCCTCATCCTCGAAAACGAGCGCCAGAAGACCGCGGCCGAGCTCGCCAGCCTGACGAGCCAGATTTCGCTGACCGAGGAAAACGTCACGGCCCTCGACGCGGAAATCGCGGCCCTGGCACAGGATCGCGACAAGATCCGCACCGCGATGATCGCGGCTGCCGCAGCGCAAAAGAGCGTCGAGAAGGACATCGCTGCGACCGAGGGACGCATCGATGCGCTCGCCGGCGACGAAGCGGGGCTGAAGGCCTCCCTGCGCAAGCGCCGGGGCCTTCTCGCCGAGGTGCTGGCCGCCCTCGAGCGCATGGGCCGCAAGCCACCACCCGCGCTGCTCGTGCGTCCAGACGATGCCCTCGGCTCGGTCAGGAGCGCGATCCTCCTTGGCGCCGTTGTGCCGAAGATCCGCAGCGAGACGGAAAAGCTGGCCGGCGATCTCGAGCAGCTGGCCGCCGTCAAGCGCGAGATCGGCTTGGAGAAGGCGGCCTTCGTCGCCAGCATGACCCGGCAGAAGCAGGAGGAGGCGCGACTGGCGCGGCTGTTCCAGGAAAAGCAGCGGCTGGAGACCGACAGCCGCGACCGACGCCTTGCCGACGCCGCCCGCGCCAGCGAGCTCGCCGCGCGCGCCACCAGCCTTCAGGATCTCATCGCCTCGCTCGAAGCCGAGGCCGAGAGCGCTCGCATCGCGGAGGCCGCCGCCCTGCGGCTTGCCGAGGAACAGCGCCAGCAAGCGGCCCTGCGTGACGCCGAGAACGCACGCCGCATGGCCGAGGTGGCCGCCGCGCGGGAGAAGGCGCTTCTCCTGGCGCAGGAGGCGCCCAAGGGCCCGGACGAGCGCGGCTCGGCGCCGGGCGCCACGGCGCCCGCGCCGGTGGTCGTCGCCGCCCTGCCGCCGGCGGTTCCAGAACCCGAAGCCGCCAAGACATACGATCTTGCCTCACTTCGGCGTGAGATGACCTCGATAGAACCCGCCGCCCCATTTTCGACAATGAAGGGTCGTCTCACCATACCTGTATCCGGGCGGCTGCAGGTCGGTTACGGCGCAAGTGATGGCATAGGGCGGCCGTCGGCGGGTCTTGCCTTCGCGACGCGCGCGGGCGACGTCGTGACGGCTCCGGCAGACGGTAGGGTCCTGTATTCAGGGCCGTTCCGCTCCTATGGGCAGCTCTTGATACTTGACGGCGGCGACGGCTATCATGTTGTGTTGGCGGGCATGAGCCAGATCGACGTCGGGGTCGGTCAGTTCGTGTTGGCAGGAGAGCCGGTGGCGGTGATGGGCGCACGTCGGCTGGCGAGCGCCGTTGCGGCCGACTTCGATGCATCTGCCCCGACGCTTTACGTAGAATTTCGCAAGGACGGGACACCGGTGGATCCGGCTCCTTGGTGGTCGGAAGAACCTTCTGGAAGGACGAGGAATGATTCGTAAGCTCTCGATACTCTTCGCCGGTGCGCTCATGGGTGCCACGGCGATGACCGTCTTTGTCGGGCAGCAGTCCGGCGTCGCGAACGCCGCGGGCTCCGACACCTATCGGCAGCTGGCGATCTTCGGCGACGTCTTCGAGCGGGTTCGGGCTCAGTATGTCGACGTTCCCGACGACCAGAAGCTGGTCGAGACCGCGATCAACGGCATGCTGACCCAGCTCGACCCGCATTCGAGCTACATGAACGCCAAGGAAGCGGCCGACATGCGCACCGAGACGCGCGGCCAGTTCGGTGGGCTCGGCATCGAGGTCACCATGGAGGACGAGCTCGTCAAGGTCGTCTCGCCCTTCGAGGGCACGCCCGCGGACAAGGCCGGCGTCCTCGCCGGCGATCTGATCGCCGAGATCAACGGCGAGCAGGTGCGTGGCCTGACGCTGTCGCAGGCCGTCGAGAAGATGAAGGGCGACATCGGCACCTCGGTGAACCTGACCATCGTGCGGGAAGGCGCGACCAAGCCGATCCGCCTCTCGATCAAGCGCGACGAGATCAAGGTCCCCTCGGTCCGCCACTCCGTCGAGAACGACGTCGGCTACATCAAGCTCCTGAAGTTCAACGAGCAGACGACGGTCGGCATGGAAGAGGCGATCGCCGATATCGAGGAGAAGATCCCGGCCGACAAGCTGAAGGGCTTCATCCTCGATCTCCGCCGCAATCCGGGCGGCCTGCTCGACGAGGCGGTCAGCGTCTCCGACGCCTTCCTCGACAATGGCGAGATCGTTTCGACCAGAGGCCGCAATCCCGAGGAGACGCGCCGCTACAACGCCCGGACCGGCGACGACATCGGCGGCAAGCCGCTGGTCGTTCTCGTCAACGGCGGTTCGGCCTCGGCCTCCGAGATCGTCGCCGGCGCCCTGCAGGACCAGCGTCGCGCCACGGTCGTCGGCTCGCGTTCGTTCGGCAAGGGTTCCGTCCAGACCATCATTCCGCTTGGCGCCAATGGTGCCCTGCGACTGACGACGGCGCTCTATTACACCCCGTCCGGCCGCTCGATCCAGGGCCGTGGCATCGACCCGGACATCGGCGTCGAGCAGCCACTGCCGGACGACATCAAGAAGCAGATGGGTCTCGACGCCGATGACGAGGTGACGCGCGGCGAATCCTCCCTGCGCGGCCACATCACCGGCAACGAGGAAAACGAGGAAGGGTCGGGTTCGCTCGATTACGTCCCGCCGGAGCAGAAGGACGACCTGCAGATGCAGTACGCCCTCGACCTTCTGCGCGGCGTCAAGACCGATGCCGCCTTCCCGCCCAAGGCCGACAAGCGCGCGGCCAAGTAAGCTATCGCTTGCATGCAAGGCCCCGACACTGTTGCAGTGCCGGGGCCTTTTCGTGCACAGACGTCCGGTGCCCGTCCGCCCGAGCCCCGGTCCAGCCCCGAGCGATACAACGCCATGATGCTCGATGATCTCGCCCGGCCACTCGGCCGCGATCTCAAACGACCGGTCAAGCCGCCCCGCCGACGCGGTGAGCGGATCGTCGCCGTCGCTGCCCTCGTGGCCATCCTCGGCGGCTCGCTGGCAACGGCCCTGTCGAAACCTCCGCTTCGCCATGCCGACGTCTTTGCCGAGGCCGAGGCCAAGCGCATGGCGGCACTCGCGGCGGAAGCCGCCGCGCCCGCGCCGCTCCGTCCGCTGCCGCCGACCGCCCGCGTCCAGTCAGCACCGCTCGTCGATCCCTCGCTGCCGACCGTCACCTATCCGCCCGGCGAGACCGGACGGGCCGGGCAGCTCGTCACCGTCAGCGATCCGTCATCGCGGCGCCAGGCCCCGACCCTTGCCCATATCCCCGACGACGCGCTCATCGAGCCCGGCCGGGACGGGTCGCTGCCGATCCGTGGCGCGGACGGCCGTCGACCCTTCGACGTCTATTCCATCCAACCGTCGAGCAGCGTCGGGACGCGCGTCGCGATCGTCGTCGGCGGCCTCGGCATCAGCCAGACCGGAACACAGGCGGCCATCCGCAAGCTGCCCCCCAGCGTGACACTCGGCCTTTCCCCCGCCGGCAACAGCCTCGACCGCTGGATGCAGGATGCGCGGCGGAATGGTCATGAACTCGTGCTGCAGGTTCCGATGGAGCCCTTCGGCTATCCCCAGACCTCGCCCGGCGAACACACGCTGACGGCAGAAGACGCGGCCGCCGGGAGCTTCTCGGCGCTCGACTGGTCGCTCGGGCGGGTCACCAACTATGTCGGCGTCATGAACTACATGGGCGCCCGCCTCACCGCCGATCCCGCGGCGCTGAGGCCCCTGGCGAGCGAACTCGCGCGCCGGGGCCTGATGTTCCTCGACGACGCCAGTTCTGCCCGGAGCGTCGCCCGCGACGTCGCGCGCGAGACCGGCACCGTCTTCGCCGCTGCCGACGTCCTTCTCGACGCCAGCCAGGACAAGGCATCGATCGAGGCGGAGCTGGCGACGCTCGAGCGCGTCGCGCGGGCCAATGGCAGCGCGATCGGTGTCGCCTCCGCCTTCGACGTCTCGGTGGCGGCGATCGCCGATTGGGTCAAGGCGGCCGAGGCACGCGGCGTCAAGGTGGTTCCGATCTCCGCCCTCGCGAGCGATCCCGAAAACCGCTGAGCCTTGCAGCCACCCCTCCTTCACCGATAAACCGGGTTGAGGTTTGCGCCGGGCCTTTCGGGAGATCTGCCGAAAACGCCCGAAGCGCCAAGTCCCGGTTTGCCGCGTCGGATACTGCAAAAAACCGGATCCCCCTTTTCGCCCGGCGCTCAACGGAGAATGCAAGATGACCAAGCGTGACGCGACGGACCTGCCCTATCGCCCCTGCGTCGGCATCATGGTGCTGAACGCCGAGGGCCGCGTTTGGGTCGGGCGCCGGCTCGTCGAGGAAAAGGGCGAGATGGAGGGCGCGACGGCCCTCTGGCAGATGCCGCAGGGCGGGATCGACCGGGACGAAGACCCGCTCGCCGCAGCCCATCGCGAACTCTACGAGGAAACCGGCATGCGCTCCGTCCAGCTTCTCGGCCAATCCGCCGGCTGGATCGACTACGACCTTCCCCCGCACCTCGTTGGGATCGCGCTCAAGGGAAAGTATCGCGGCCAGACCCAGAAATGGTTCGCCTTCCGCTTCGAGGGAGACGAGAGCGAGATCGCCATCAACCCGCCACCCGGAGGCCATTCGGCCGAATTCGAAGCCTGGGACTGGAAGTCGATGGACGACGTGTTGACGCTCGTCGTGCCGTTCAAGCGCAGGGTCTATGATCAGGTCGTCACCGAGTTTCGGAAGTTCGAGGCGGCCTGATCCAGAGAGCGCCATTCTTCTCCCCTCCATGGAGTAGGTGGACGCGCAGCGGCCGGAAGAGGGCGACGACCTGTCCCCCTCACCGCCCTGCCGGGCACTTCTCCCCGGTGAGGAGAAGAAGCAGCTCATGCCTCGCGCCGGGGAGATGAATCAGCTTCCGGATACGCACAAAAAAGCCGGCTCGCGCCGGCTTCCGTCGTCTCCGCAGTGGCCTTGACCGGCGCCTACATCCCCAGCGCCGAACGGGCATCCCGCAGCGCCGACAGCTGCTGCTCCGCGCGCGAGCGCGTTTCCGGCGTCTTGGCGTCGGCGACGTCTTCCTCGGCGTCCTTGATCTGACGATCGAGTTCGGCGGGATTCATCTCCTCGACCGGCACGGCATGCTCGGCGAGAACGATCATCGCGGCATTCGTGATGTCGGCGAAACCGCCGCGAACATAGAAGCGGCGGTCGATGCCCCCGGCGGTCGTCACCACGACGACGCCCGGCTTCAGCGTGCTCATCACAGGCGAATGACCCGCCATCACCGTCATGTAGCCGTCGGTGCCGGGCGCGAGGATCGCGGTCGCCGCTTCCGACACCAGCAGGCGCTCGGGGGACACGAGCTCGAACTGAAAACTATCCGCCATGGTCAGCCTGCTGGTTGAGCGCGCCCTCGAAATGGGTGAGCGCCGTGTCGAACTTGTCGCGGCAGCCGGGATTGCAGAAACCGACCACCGCGCCCTTGTAGAGCGTCAGGGAATCCGGCGAAACCGGCTTTCCCGACCAGGGGCACACATCGTTGACGGCGTCTTCGATGCGGTGCCCTTGCGTCATCGTCAGGCGGCGTCGGCGGCGAGCTTCTTCGCCTTCTCGATGGCCATCTCGATCGAGCCGACCATGTAGAAGGCGGCTTCCGGCAGGTGATCGTACTCGCCGTTGACCAGGCCCTTGAAGCTCTTGATCGTGTCCTCGAGCGGCACCAGCTGGCCCGGCGCGCCGGTGAAGATCTGCGCGACGAAGAAGGGTTGGCTGAGGAAGCGCTCGACCTTGCGGGCGCGCGCCACCGTCAGCTTGTCCTCTTCCGACAGCTCGTCCATGCCGAGAATGGCGATGATGTCCTGCAGCGACTTGTAGCGCTGCAGCGTCTCCTGCACCTGGCGGGCAACGGTGTAGTGCTCCTCGCCGAGGATCATCGGAGACAGCATGCGCGAGGTCGAATCCAGCGGATCCACCGCGGGGTAGATGCCCTTCTCCGAAATCGCGCGCGACAGAACCGTCGTCGCATCGAGATGCGCGAACGAGGTTGCCGGCGCCGGGTCGGTCAGATCGTCGGCAGGCACGTAGATCGCCTGCACCGAGGTGATCGAGCCCTTGGTCGTCGTCGTGATGCGCTCCTGCATCTGGCCCATGTCGGTCGCCAGCGTCGGCTGGTAGCCCACCGCGGACGGAATACGGCCGAGCAGAGCGGACACTTCCGAGCCGGCCTGCGTGAAGCGGAAGATGTTGTCGACGAAGAACAGAACGTCCTGGCCCTGGTCGCGGAAATGCTCGGCGATGGTGAGGCCGGTCAAAGCGACGCGGGCACGGGCGCCCGGCGGCTCGTTCATCTGGCCGTAGACGAGGGCCGCCTTGGAACCTTCGGTGGAGCCGCCGTTCTCATGCGGGTCCTTGTTCACGCCGGACTCGATCATCTCGTAATAGAGATCGTTGCCCTCGCGGGTACGCTCGCCGACGCCGGCGAACACCGAGTAACCGCCATGGGCACGGGCGATGTTGTTGATCAGTTCCTGGATCAGAACGGTCTTGCCGACGCCGGCGCCGCCGAACAGGCCGATCTTGCCGCCGCGGGCGTAGGGGGCGAGCAGGTCGATGACCTTGATGCCGGTGACCAGGATCTGGCTCTCTGGCGACTGGTCGATATAGGGAGGCGCCGGCTGGTGGATGCCGCGCTTCTGCGAGAAGGCGATCGGGCCGACGTCGTCGATCGGCTCGCCGATGACGTTCATGATGCGACCGAGCGTGCCGTCGCCGACCGGAACCTGGATCGGCTCGCCGGTGTCGATCACGGGCTGGCCGCGCACGAGGCCCTCGGTCAGATCCATGGCGATCGTGCGCACGGTGTTCTCGCCGAGGTGCTGCGCGACCTCGAGCACGAGCCGGTTGCCGTTGTTCGTCGTCTCCAGCGCGTTCAGGATCGCCGGGAGCGGTCCGTCGAACGACACGTCGACGACGGCGCCGATGACCTGCGCGACGCGGCCGGTCGCCTGTCCATTGATGTCAGCCATATCCGGCCTCCTTCTTCAATAAAGGGTCGTCAGAGCGCTTCGGCGCCCGCGATGATTTCGATCAGTTCGGTCGTGATCTTGGCCTGCCGCTGACGGTTGTAGACGAGGGTCAGGGCCTTGATCATGTCGCCGGCATTGCGCGTGGCGTTGTCCATCGCGGTCATCCGCGCGCCTTGCTCGGAAGCGGCGTTTTCGAGCAGCGCCCGAAAAATCTGGACCTTGATGTTGCGCGGCAGAAGGTCGGCGAGGATGCCGGCCGGATCCGGCTCGTACTCGTAGACACCGCCGCCGGACGCGACCTGTTCGGCCTCGCCCTCGACAGCTGACGGAATGATGCGCTTGGCCGTCGGCACCTGGCTGATAACGTTCTGGAATTCCGAGAAGAAGATCGTGCAGACGTCGAACTCGCCGGCCTCGAACATCCCCATGACCTTGTCGCCGATGGCCTCGGCATTGGCGAAGCCGATCTGCTTGACGTCACGCAGCTCGATCCGGTCGACGATGCGGCTGCCGAGGTCCCGGCGCATGGCGTCGTAGCCCTTCTTGCCGACGGACAGGATCTTGACCGTCTTGCCCTGGCTTTCCAGCTCGCGCGCATGCTGGCGCACCAGCCGCACGATCTGGGCGTTGAAGCCGCCTGCAAGCCCGCGATCCGACGCGAACACGACGAGGAGGTGCGTGTCCTCCTTGCCGGTTCCCGTCATCAGCAGCGGCGCGTCGCCTTCCATGGCGCTCGCGATATTGGCCATGACCGCCGTGATCCGCTCCGAATAGGGGCGGGCAGCCTCGGCGGCCTCCTGGGCGCGACGAAGCTTCGCCGCCGCGACCATCTGCATGGCCTTGGTGATCTTCTGCGTTGCCTTGACGGAGGCGATGCGATTTCGCAGATCCTTGAGCGAAGCCATGGTCTGGAACTGTCTCCCGCTTTTTCTTTATCGCCTCAGGCGAAGCTTTTGGCGAACTGGTCGAGCGCCGACTTCAGCTTCGTGCGGGTATCGTCGGTGATCTGCTTGTCGTCGCGGATGGCGTCGAGGATCGCCTTGTTCTCGCCGCGCATGCAGGCAAGCAGGCCCTGTTCGAACGGGCCGACATCGGAGACCTTCAGCTTGTCGAGATAGCCCTGCGTTCCCGCGAAGATCACGACAACCTGCTCTTCCGTCTTCAGCGGCGAGAACTGCGGCTGCTTCAGGAGTTCGGTCAGGCGCGCGCCGCGATTGAGGAGGCGCTGCGTCGAGGCGTCGAGATCGGAACCAAACTGCGCGAAGGCCGCCATCTCGCGGTACTGCGCGAGCTCGCCCTTGATCGATCCGGCGACCTGTTTCATCGCCTTGATCTGCGCGGAGGATCCGACGCGGGAGACGGAGAGGCCGACGTTCACCGCCGGGCGGATGCCCTGGTAGAACAGGTTGGTCTCGAGGAAGATCTGGCCGTCGGTGATCGAGATCACATTGGTCGGGATGTAGGCGGACACGTCGTTCGCCTGCGTCTCGATGACCGGCAGGGCCGTCAGCGAGCCCGCGCCATTGGCCTCGTTCAGCTTGGCGGCGCGCTCGAGCAGGCGCGAATGCAGGTAGAAGACGTCGCCCGGATAGGCTTCGCGGCCCGGCGGACGGCGCAGGAGCAGCGACATCTGACGGTAGGCGACGGCCTGCTTCGACAGATCGTCATAGCCGATCACGGCATGCATGCCGTTGTCGCGGAAATACTCGCCCATGGCGCAGCCGGCAAACGGCGCGATGTACTGCATCGGCGCCGGATCGGAGGCGGTCGCCGCGATGACGATCGAATACTGCATGGCGCCGCGCTCTTCGAGCACGCGCACGAACTGGGCGACGGTCGAGCGCTTCTGGCCGATGGCGACGTAGACGCAGTAGAGGCGATCCTTTTCCGGACCGGTGTCGTGACCCGACTTCTGGTTCAGGAAGGTGTCGAGGAGAATGGCGGTCTTGCCGGTCTGGCGATCGCCGATGACCAGCTCGCGCTGGCCGCGGCCGACCGGGATGAGCGCGTCGATGGCCTTGAGGCCCGTCGACATCGGCTCGTGCACCGACTTGCGCGGCATGATGCCGGGCGCCTTGACGTCGACGCGGCGGCGCTCGGTGTGCTCGATCGGGCCCTTGCCGTCGATCGGATTGCCGAGACCGTCGACGACGCGGCCGAGAAGGCCCATGCCGACCGGCACATCGACGATCGCGCCGGTGCGCTTGACGATGTCGCCTTCCTTGATGTCGCGGTCGGAGCCGAACAAGACGACGCCGACATTGTCGGATTCGAGGTTCAGCGCCATGCCGCGCACGCCGCCGGGGAACTCGACCATCTCGCCGGCCTGGCAATTGTCGAGACCGTAGACGCGGGCGATGCCGTCGCCGACCGACAGAACCTGGCCGACTTCCGAGACTTCCGCCTCGTTGCCAAAATTCTTGATCTGGTTTTTCAGGATTGCGGAAATTTCCGCGGCGCGGATGTCCATCAGCCGACCTCTTTCAGCGCAAGCTTAAGCGAATTGAGTTTTGTGCGAAGCGAGGTATCGACCTGTCGCGAGCCGATCTTGACGATCAGGCCTCCGAGGATGGACGGATCGACGCTCTCATGCATGGTGACTGTCTTGCCGGCGTACTGGCCCAGCGCCTCGGCCAGCTCACGCCGCTGCGTGTCGCCGAGCGCATGCGCGCTGATCACCGAGGCATCGACCTCGCCGCGATGCTCGGCGGCCTTCGTGCGGAAACTGCGCACGATGCCGGGAAGCACGAACAGGCGGCGGTTGGTGGCGATGACCTTGAGGAAATTGGCCGTCAGC
This sequence comes from Aureimonas sp. SA4125, assembly GCF_019973775.1. Taxonomy (NCBI): domain Bacteria; kingdom Pseudomonadati; phylum Pseudomonadota; class Alphaproteobacteria; order Hyphomicrobiales; family Aurantimonadaceae; genus Aureimonas; species Aureimonas sp. SA4125. Next base: position 4,397,233 of record NZ_AP025032.1, read on the forward strand.
GGGCTGGCCCCGACGGACTGGACGATGGCGGACATCGCCGCCAGCTGCTCTGCCGAGGTAAAGGCCGGGCTCTCGACCAGACGGCGGAAGTCCGCATTCTCGTCGATAAGGGCCTGGAACTGGTTCAGCTCGGACTCGACAGTGTCGATCGAGCCTTCCTCGCGAGCAAGCTCGAAGAGGGACAGAGCGTAGCGTTCTGCGACTCCCGAGACGGGAGAGGATGATGTTGCCACGGACGACCGCTTCTCTTCCATATTGTTCAGCCCGTCGACCCAATCGCCCTAGCGAAAGCGCCTTAGAGACCTGAAACCGTTAGATTATTTCCGCCAGACCATCTCATTCGAGGCCGATCACATGCGGGAGGCAAGGACCCTCTAGCATAGCGGTTTGCCATCGACAACGCCGGAACGGCTTTGCCGGCGCGAGTTTCGCCGCTTTTTCCGGCACCGCGGGACGATCGGCGGGCAAGGCGGGGTTCCGCATTGGCGGCTCAGCTCGCGACGAGGCCGAAAGCCGCCGCCAGCGGCATGGCCGCCAGGGCCAGTGCGAGAGAGAGCAGCAGCCAGTGATAGACGGTCGAGGCCTTGTCGGAGAGGATCGCGACGAAGCGGCCGAAGGCGGCGAAGAGCCAGGCGGCGCCCAGCACCATCTGCACCATCGGCTGGTCGAAGAGGAGAAGCGACATCACGCCGGTGCCGAGCATGAAGCCGCCGATCGTCGAGCGGGCCTCGGCGACGGCGTCCGGCCGGTTCGGATGCACGGCCAGCCGCAGCGCCCGCAGGGCGACGCCCGGCATGAACAGGGCGAACAGGCCGATCAACGCCGTCACCGCCGCGGCGGCAAAGGCCAGCGTGTCGGCATTCGTCTGTGGCAGGGAGAATTCCATCTTCTGTGTTCCTCGTCGGCGCGGTCGCTCGGATCGCCGCTGACTAGACGCCGCGTCGAGCACGGTAAAGCCTCGAGACACTGATCGGCGTCCGCGACAGTCGGCGGAGGTGCTGCAATAGGCCGCAGCGCTACAGAAAGCTCTGCGGGTCGATGTCGACCTGCACCTGCACGGAGCCCCGCGGCGGGGGCGCGGCGGCGATCATGGCGCGCAGAAAGGCCTGCAGCGGTGCCCGCCGTCCGCCCTGGCACAGCAGGCGAAAGCGGTAGCGCCCCCGCAGCACGGCGAGCGGCGCTTCGGCCGGGCCCAGCACCTCGATCTCGCCATCCTCCCCTGCCGCGCGCCTGAGGGCCCGCCCGTGGTCCTCGGCCTCCTTGCGCGTGTCTGCCGAGATGATGATGCTGGCGAGCCGTCCGAAAGGTGGCAGGCCGGCGCGCTCGCGCTCGCCGATCTCGCGCTCGTAGAATCGCTCCGAGGCACCCGAGGCGATCGCCTGCATCACCGGATGCTCCGGCTGGTAGGTCTGGATCAGGCCGCGGCTGGCCCGCCCGCTGCGGCCCGCGCGGCCGGTCACCTGGTGCAGCAGCTGGAAGGTGCGCTCGGCGGCGCGGGGATCGCCGTTGGACAGGCCGAGATCGGCGTCGACCGCGCCGACAAGCGTCATCAGCGGAAAATGATGGCCTTTGGCGACGAGCTGCGTGCCGATGATGATGTCGGCCTCGCCACCGGCAATGGCGTCGAGCTCGCGCCTCAGCCGCCGCGGTCCCCCGGCGAGATCGGAAGAGAGGAGGATCGTGCGCGCCTCGGGAAAGGCGACGAGCATTTCCTCGGCGATTCGCTCGACGCCCGGGCCGCAGGCGACGAGATGATCGAGCGTGCCGCATTCCGGGCACGAATCCGGCCGGGGCCTGTTGAAGCCGCAGTGATGACACTGCAGCTGGCCTCGCAGCCGGTGGTCGACGAGCCAGGCCGAGCAGTCCGGGCACTGGAAGCGGTGGCCGCAGGAACGGCAGAGCGTCAGCGGCGCATAGCCACGGCGGTTGAGGAAGAGGAGCGCCTGCTCGCCGCGGGCCACCGTCTCGTGGATCGCCGTCAGCAGCACGGGCGAGATGAATTTTCCCCGCGCCGGCGGATGGCGGCGCATGTCGACCAGCGTCAGCGTCGGCAGCGCGGCCTCGCGAAAACGCGCCGCCAGCTGCACATGGCCGTAGCGCTGGCTGCTGGCGTTGACGCGGCTCTCGATCGAGGGCGTCGCGGAGGCGAGAATCGCCGGGAAACCCCCGATCGAGGCGCGCACCACGGCCATGTCGCGGGCGTGGTAGAAAGTGCGCTCCTCCTGCTTGTAGGCGGGGTCGTGCTCCTCGTCGACGATGATGAGACCAAGATTCTGAAAGGGCAGGAACAGCGAGGAACGCGCGCCGGCGACGACCTTCACCCGCCCCTCCGCCACCTGCCGCCAGACCTTCTCGCGCATGCGCGGCGTGACGTCGGAATGCCATTCCGCCGGCGGCGCACCGAAACGCTGGTGGAAACGGTCGATGAAGCTCTGCGTCAGCGCGATCTCGGGCAGGAGGATCAGCACCTGCCGGCCCATCTCCAGCGCCTTCGCCACCGCCTCGAAATAGACCTCCGTCTTTCCCGAACCGGTGACGCCCTCCAGCAAGGTGACGGCAAAGCTCTCGGCCGTCACCGCCGCGACGAGCGCGCGCGCCGCCTCGGCCTGCTCCGCGTTGAGTTCGGCGCGGCCGAAGGCGATGTCCGGCTCGGCGACCGCGGGCGGCGGCGGCAGGCGCACGGGCGCGAAAGCCCCGAGCTTGACGAGGCCCTCGACCACCGAGACGGAGACCCCGGCCGCGTGCGCAAGCCCCGAGCGGGACCAGGCCGGCGCCTCCTCGGCAACCGCCATCACCCGCTCGCGCGCGCCCGTCATCCGCTGCGGCAGGCTGCCGGTCGCGGCAAATCCCTCGATCCAGGGCTCGGGATCGAAGGCGACGGGCGCGCGAAGGGCCATCCGCGCGACGAGGCCGGGGGGCGAGAGCGTGTAGTCGGCGACCCAGTCGATGAAGCGGCGCATCGGTGCATCGAGCGGCGGGCAATCGAAGACATGGGTGATGGCTTTGAGCTTCTTCGGATCGACCGAATCGGTGCCCGCCTCGTCCCAGACGATGCCGGCCACCTGGCGAGGCCCCAGCGGCACCTGCACGATCGAACCCGGCGCGACCTCCATCCCGTCCGGCACGAGATAGGAATAGGGCCGCTCCGTCGGCAGCGGCACCAGCACCGGCACGGTCCTTGCTGGAAAAAGTTGGCCGATGGCGGAGGACATGGTCGAGATGGCAAGGGACCTGGCTTGCCGCAACGGGGGCGGCGGGGAACACTGGGGCAGGCCCGGTCTTACGACCCGGGACGACCGACGAACAGATGAAAAAGGAGCGGGTTGGATGGCACAGGCGAAAGTGGCGATCATCGTCGGCGGCGGCAGCGGCATCGGCGCGGGCGCGGCGCGCAGGCTTGCCGCCGAGGGTTTCGAGGTGGCGATCCTCTCATCCTCCGGCAAGGGCGCGGCGCTGGCCACCGAACTCGGCGGCCTCGGCATGACCGGCTCGAATCTCGAGACCGGCGACCTCGCTCGCCTCGTCGATGCCACGCTCGCACGCTGGGGCCGGATCGATGCCGTCGTCAACAGCGCCGGCCACGGGCCGAAGGGAGAGCTCCTTTCGATCAGCGACGAGGACTGGCACACGGGCCTCGACTTCTACCTTCTCAACGTCATCCGGATGGCCCGTCTGGTGACGCCAGCCATGCAGGCCCAGAAGTCCGGGGCGATCGTCAACATCTCGACCTATGCGACCTTCGAGCCCGAGCCGGCCTTTCCCACCTCGGGCGTCTTTCGCGCCGGGCTCGCCGCCTTTTCAAAGCTCTATGCCGACCAGTATGCCGGTGACGGCATAAGGATGAACAATGTCCTTCCCGGCTTCATCGACAGCCTGCCGGAAAAGGAGGATCGCCGGAAACGCATCCCGATGGGGCGATACGGCACGGTCGGGGAAGTCGCCGACCTCGTCGCCTTCCTCGCGTCGGACCGTGCGCGCTACATCACCGGACAGAACATCCGCATCGATGGCGGCATCACCCGCTCCGTGTAGCGTGAGGCCGCGAAGGTTGCTAAGGGAACGTCGACACTGCGGATGAGAGTTCCGCGCTGCTCGAAGGGAGCTGAACAATGAAATTCTTCGTGGACACGGCCGATATCGGCGAAATCCGGGAAATGAACGAGGCGGGGCTGATCGACGGGGTGACGACCAATCCCTCGCTGATCCTGAAGGCCAATCGCCCGATGCGGGACGTGATCGCCGAGATCTGCGAGTCGGTCGAGGGCCCCGTCTCCGCCGAGGTGACGGCGCTCACCGCCGAGGAGATGATCCGCGAGGGCAAGCTGCTCGCCGCCATCGCCAGCAATGTCTGCATCAAGCTGCCGCTGACGCTCGACGGCCTCAAGGCCTGCAAGGCCCTGACCGACGAGGGCTTCGAGACGAACGTCACGCTCTGCTTCTCGGCGACGCAGGCACTCCTCGCCGCCAAGGCCGGTGCGACCTACGTGTCGCCCTTCATCGGCCGGCTCGACGACATCAACATCAACGGCATGGAGCTGATCGCCGACATCCGGCGCATCTTCGACAACTACGATTTCGAGACGCAGATCCTCGCCGCCTCGATCCGCACCCTCAATCATGTCCGCGAGGCCGCGCTGATCGGCGCCGACGTCGCCACCGTGCCGACCTCGACGCTCCGCGCTTTGGTCAAGCACCCGCTGACCGACAAGGGCCTCGAGACCTTCCTGTCCGACTGGAAGAAGTCGGGGCAGACCATCGCCTGATTTGAGCCTTTGCCAGATCGAACCCCTGCCACACAGGCAGGCGGCGGAAAGAGCACTTTAGAGAAAGAGGCGGCCGGCGACGGTCGCCTTTTTTGTTGGTGCCCGGCGCTCAGTTGCGGGCATAGAGCTTCTGGTAGCGATCGATAAACCGCTGGTCGAGAAAGTGCTTCAGGCCAAGGGCTGCCCGTCCGCCGCACCAGAATGCCGCCCGCATCGCCAGTCCCCGCCCGTCGGCAAGGTCGAGGATCGACAGGGCATGGCGCTGCGGCCGGTAGGTTTCGAGCGGCGAGCCGGCGAGCGTGGCGAGGAGGTTGCGCGCAAGCACGGGCGCGGCGCGCACGCCGTAGACACCGAGTTTCGGCAGGTCGTGCCCCTCGATCGCGGCACAGTCGCCGGCCGCAAAGATCCGGGGATCGTCGATCGATTGCAGCGTCTCGCCAACGCGCAAGCCGGCTTTGCTCGAAGCAATTCCAAGATTGTGGACGACGGGATCGGCTTCGAGCCCAGTCGCCAGAACAAGGTGGTCGAAGGGGACGAGAGCGCCCGAAGACAGGGTCAGGACGCCCGCCTCGGCCGATGCGCCCGCCTCGACCGAGGCAACGGACTGACCCAGATGCACGAGCCCGCCCCGCTTCGCCAGACTGTCGAGCGCCGCCGCCTGCACGCCGCGCGGCGCGGCAGGCACGAGGGTTGCTGCCGCCGAGACCAGCGTCACGGCGATCGGCCGCCCGGCGGCGCGCCTGAGATGAAGGAGGTTGCCGGCCAGTTCGCAGCCCGTCGCTCCGCCGCCGATAATGGCGACCCGCACCGGTCCGCCCTGCGCCGCGAGCTGCTGGCGCAGACTTGCCAGGGCGGCGATCGGTTTTGCCCCCTGTCCGGCTTCGAGCCCTCCGGGCGGGCGAACGGTGCTGCCGATGTTGAAGGACAGGAGATCGAAGCCGAGCCGCTCCCCCGAAGCCAGAAGGATCGCCGAGGCCGCACGGTCGAGCCCGACGACCCGATCGGCGACGAGGCGGATGCCACAGGCGGCGGCCAGACGCGGTGTATCGATGACCGCATGCGCTTCGCCGAAACGGCCGCCCAGAAGACCGCTGCCGCGCCCGGAATACCAGAACCGCCCGGGATCGACGAGCACCAACTCGGCCCCCACTGCCGAAAAGGCGCGGGCGGATCGCACGACTTCAAGATGGGCGTGACCACATCCTGCAAGGACGACGCGGGTCATCGGCAGGCACAGCGGCAAATGCGCGGTCGTCCGATTGTGACGGCCGGGCCTGGCGTGCCGCTCGGCGTGCCGGGCGCCTGCGAGGGCTCAGCCATCTCCGTCCCTCCCACTCCGGATACGAAAAAGGGCGACGCTCGCGCGCCGCCCTCTGATGCCACCCGTCCACCCGATCAGGTCGAATGACCGGCGTCCTCGACCTGGAAATGGCTTTCCAGGAAATACAGGCCGGTGCTGATGCCGCGGCCGACTTCCGTCAACAGATCCGCCGTCAGGTCATCGCCGGCCTCGTCGGCCTCCTCAATACCCTCGATCAGCGCCTTGCCCCAGGCAGCGTAGGAGTCGGACAGCCGACGCAGGTGATCCTCGGACTTCACGATGTCGAGCGGATAGGGTTCGAGGACGGTGTTGGCGGAGGCAGCCTGAACCGTCCCCTGCGCCTGGCCGCCCATACCCGTCATCCGCTCGGCGATGAGGTCGACGAAGACCTCGGTCGCCTCGTGCAGCTCGTCGAAGAGCTTGTGCACGGCGATGAAGTTCATGCCCTTGACGTTCCAGTGCGCCTGCTTGCACTGATAGGACAGGTCGATCGCCGTTCCCAGATGCTTCTGCAGCAATTGCACCATGGCGCCGCGAACGTTTTCCTTCTGCGGGTTCTTGCTGGGATGAAGCGTGGCGGTGGCCGACTTTGCCATGGGTGAGTCCTTTCGATGACGGGAAACCAGCGGCCTATCCCGCTGTATATCTCGCAACTAGAACCGCCAGCGGCGTAGACGGTTCCGTGATCGCGGCGTGATGCAGCACCGTCGCTCGGCCATGGACCCGGCGGCCAGCGTCCTGTCAGACCCGGCGTTCGACCATCATCTTCTTGATCTCGGCAATCGCCTTGGCCGGGTTGAGACCCTTTGGACAGGATTGCGTGCAGTTCATGATGGTGTGGCAGCGGTAGAGCCGGAACGGGTCCTCCAACTCGTCGAGCCGGGCGCCGGTCGCCTCGTCGCGCGAATCGATCAGCCAGCGATAGGCCTGCAGGAGTACGGCGGGGCCGAGATAGCGTTCGCCGTTCCACCAGTAGGAAGGGCAGGACGTCTGACAGCAGAAGCACAGGATGCACTCGTAGAGGCCGTCGAGCTTGGCGCGGTCGTCGTGGCTCTGACGCCATTCCTTCTGCGGCTCGGGCGTCTCGGTCTGCAGCCAGGGTTCGATCGAGCGCAATTGCGCATAGGGCACCGAAAGATCCGGCACGAGATCCTTGATGACCGGCATGTGCGGTAACGGGTAGACCTTGATCGCCCCCTTCACCTCATCCATGCCCTTGGTGCAGGCCAGCGTGTTGGATCCGTCGATGTTCATCGCGCAGGAGCCGCAGATGCCCTCGCGGCAAGAGCGACGCAGTGTCAGCGTCGCGTCGACCTTGTTCTTGATCCACAGGAGCGCGTCGAGGACCATCGGCCCGCAATCGTCCATGTCGACATAAAAGGTATCGAGCCGTGGGTTCTCGCCATCGTCGGGCGACCAGCGGTAGATGCCGAACTCGCGCACATTCGTGGCGTTCGCCGGCTTCGGCCAGACCTTGCCACCGGCAATGCGCGAATTTTTCGGAAGCGTGAGCTCGACCATGGAGATACCCGGTGCCTGTTTGGAATCGGTCGAAACATAGCCAGGTGCACCGCAAAATACCAGTCGCGAATACGCCGCACCCCTTGACCTACCGGGGTTTGCCAGTTTGCACCTGCGAAACGTTTGAAACGGGGCGGCAGGCACGACGCGCCTCCCGCCCATGCTCCGGTTGTCCGTCCGGACCGGAGCGGGGCGCTGCCTACTGCGCCGGCTTTTCGGGCGCGGGCGACGGCGCCACGGGCGTCGCGGCCGGTGGGAAGGCGGGAGCAGGCTTGCTGGCGTCGAAGGTGCCGGTCGCGCAGGCTGCCGAGGTCGCATCCAGAAAGGCGAAGATGACCTGCTGGTCGACCTGCCCCACGCGGCGGTCGGCAAGCATCCTGTCGGCCACAGGGGGCGACACGACGGTCGCGATCATATAGTCGCGCTGCGGATCCGACAGGCGGGTCAGTGCCTCGGTGGCGAGGCACCTGCAGGCCGGCGGTGACATCTCCTTCATCTGGACGGCGCACAGGCCGCTGATCAATTCGATCTGGCCCTCCTTGTCGCCAACACGCGGAATATCGAACTGCTTTTCCGTGACCGCGCCCGGCGTCACGGGAGCCGCGGCGGGCGGTGCCACAGGTGTCGCGCCGGACTGGGCCGAAGCTGGCGCGGCCAGGAGGCTCGCGGCAAAGAGAGCCGGCAGGCCGATACGGATGATTGTATGCATGAAACTCATTCTCCCAAGGAAATCGCGCGACCGTTTCGGGGCCGCTTGTCGGTGTCCCGCCGGGAACCTAGCGTCCGCGGCCTTCCATGGCGAGACTTTGCGTCACCGAATGCCATTTGCGCACAGTGCCCTTCGCAATCCTGTCCAAAGCCGGCAAAATGTGCGCATGCATCATGCTCGCCAGAGATACCAATTCTCAGCAAGGTGCTGATAGGTATCACCTGGCTTCCCTGCTTCGTAAGGATTAAGGACAATCGAGTCCTCAGCGAAACGAACCAATTGGTAACGCCCTCCCCCTAAGGTGGTCGCGTGGTAGTCAGACGGGAACTTTCGGTGACGCGGCCATCCCTCAGCCTGAGATCTCGCCAGCTGCCCTTCTGGCTTCGAACGTGTACGGCGATGATCGTCCTGCTCATCGTCGCATGTGCGTACTGGGTCGAGTTGAGTGCCAAGGAACAGGCGTTGCGCAATGCGGGCGCGCAGGCGGAAACGCTGGCGAAGTCGCTGGCGCATCAGGCCGGCGACACTTTCCAGATGGCCGACCTCGCCCTCATTTCGCTTTCCCGGCTCATCGGCGAGAACGTCCCGACCCGCAATAAGCTGCAGGCGGTCCAGGCCGACATGGCCGAACTCCTGCTGCGTGTTCCCCGCATTCGTGCGCTCGACTATGCCGAGCGGTCGTGTCCGTCAACGTGGTGGAAATTGAGTGTAGCTGAAGCGGCTCCGTTTCAGGCGACTTCGGTGGAAATCTGTTCGGGTTTTGCAGTGTTGCCCATGGCCATGAGGTCGGCCATGGGTTCGGTCTGCATGTAGCGGTTCTGGATCTGCCATTCGTCGTTGGCCTCGAGAAGGACGGCGCCGATGAGCCGGATGATGGATCCCTCGTTCGGGAAGATTCCGACGACGTCGGCACGCCGCTTCACCTCCTTGTTCAGGCGCTCCAGGGAATTCGTCGAATGGATCCGGGTCCGGTGCTGACTGGGAAAATCCATGTGCGCCAGCACGTCGGTCTCGCTGTTGTCGATGAAGGCCCCGAGCTTTGGACACTTTCCCCGAAGCTGGTCGGCGACGTGGCGCAGCGCCTGGCTGGCGCTAGCACGATCGGGCTGGGCGAAGGCTTGGCGCAGCGCGGCCGCCGCCATGCTCTGCTGCGCCTTCGGGACATACGACAGGGCGTTGCGCATCCAATGCACCCGGCAGCGCTGCCAGGAGGCGCTGAACACCCGGCGAATGGCGGCTTTCAGCCCTTCGTGAGCATCCGAGATCACGAGCTTCACGCCGGACAGGCCGCGGCGCACGAGGCTCTTGAGGAAGCTCGACCAAAACGTCTCCGCTTCCGAGGGGCCGATGTGAAGGCCGACGATCTCGCGCTTGCCGTCCGTGTTCACGGCCACGGCGATTATGGCGGCGACCGAAACGATGCGTCCACCCTCGCGCTGCTTCAGGTAGGTCGCATCCAGCCAGAGGTAGGGCCAGTCGCCAGTGAGAGGACGGTCGAGGAAGCCGCCGACGCGTTCGTCGATGTCTTTGCACAGCTTCGATACGGTGCTCTTGCCGATCCCCGACAGCCCCATGGCCTGTACCAGATCGTCGACCCGCCGGGTGGAAACGCCGCTGATCCAAGCTTCCTGAATGACGGCAACCAAGGCCTTCTCCGAGAGCTTTCTCGGCTCCAGGAACGGCGGGAAGTAGCTGCCCTGCCGAAGCTTGGGTATCCGAAGCTGCAACGAGCCGAGCCGCGTGTCGAGCGAGCGGTCGCGGTAGCCATTGCGATAAGTCGCCCGTTCCTGCGTCCGTTCGTGGCGCCCGGCGCCGATCATGCCTTCAACGTCGACCTCCATAAGGAGCTGCATCACGCTCTCGGCTATCGTTCTCAGGAAATCGCCGTCCCCGGCTTTCGCAAAAAGCTCGGCAAGCGGTAGTCTGTCCTCGGTCATCGGGTTCTCCGGTCAGGTTGAAGTCTCGCAACTCCACCTTAGCCGCCCTATCCGGTGACCGCCTCAGCCACACCTTTCAATGTCGGAATTTCCACCACGAGCGCGGACACTACCATGCCGAGCAGTCCGGCTGGCTGCTGGCGACGTCCTCGCCGGCGACGGCCGGCCGCAACATCTCCCGGACCGAACTCTTCAAGAAGATCCGGAAGGCAGACGATCGCGCGCTCGTCATCGGCAATCCGGTGCGTGACCCTGAGACCGGCAGGTGGGACATCGTCGTCGGTCATCGCGTCACGCGGCCCGACGGCAGTTTCGGTGGCATCCTGTCGGCGGCGATCGACGCGTCGTATTTTTCCAACGTCTATGCGACGCTTGCCGGCAGCCAGGGCGGGCATGCCGCGCTGATGTCCCGGGACGGCACGGTCCTTTCACGCTATCCCTTCCTCGCCGACAGGATCGGCACCAAGATTATGGTCTCTCCCAACATCGAGGCCGTCTCCCGGGGAGAATTTTCCGAAAGCATCCGCTCTCCCTCGCCGGTCACCGGCGAAGATCGCCTCCAGGCCTTCTCCGTGGTCGCCGACCAACCGATATACGTCGTCTTCACACTGTCGGTGGATCAGATCCTCGCGTCCTGGCGCAGCGACCTGATGATGCGCCTGCCGATCCTCTTTTGCGTCATCTGCATCGTCGGCGGCGCCGGGCTCCAACTGTCACGCCAGGCCGATCGGCGGCAGGTGGTCGAAGCCGGGCTCGTCGAGCTGTCGCGGACGGACGCGCTGACCGGATTGTTCAATCGCCGCGACTTCAACGAGACCATGCCGCAGTTCTGGACACGCTGCCGTGAAGCCGGGCGCCCGCTGTCGTTGCTGATGATCGACGTCGACTGCTTCAAGCCTTTCAACGACACCTATGGCCATCAGGCAGGCGACACCTGTCTGCAACTCGTCTCCATGGCGGTGCAGCAATGCGTCAGCTCGACCAACGAGCGGGTCATCCGCTACGGCGGCGAGGAGATTGCCGTCATTCTTCCCGATGCCCCGGAGGCCCGTGCCCACAAGCTCGCCGAGGCGATCCGGCGGGCAGTCATAGGTCTGGCGATCCAGCACGAGACCTCGACGGTGACCGACGTCGTCACCGTCAGCATCGGCGCCGCGACCGAAACCTGGAGTTGCCTGCCACGCCAGTCGCCGGGCGAGCTCATCGACGACGCCGACCGGGCGCTCTACCGCGCCAAGATCGGTGGCCGCAACCGGGTTGTGTCGAACGACCAGACAGGGTTCGACGAACTTCCTCCCAAGGCTTCGCTGCGGGTCATCGCCACCGTCTGAGCCTCAGTCGCCCTCGCCTCCGCCCTTGTCCTGGCGATCGCCGCGGGCGACGATCGTCAACGCGGCATCCGGCAGCGGCCGCTGCAGGGCAGAGGCTTCGCTCCAGTCCGCCCGCATCCAGACGTCCATTTCCTCCGGCGTCGTCAGGATCACCGGCATCGCCTTGGGGTGGATGGGGCCGACAACCCCGTTCGGCTCCGAGGTGAGGAAGCCGAACAGCGCGTGCTCTCCCTCCACCGGCGCGGATTTCGGCCCGCGGGTCCCGTGCCAGGTCGTCCACAGACCGGCAAAGACCATCAGTGGCCGGCCGGCGTCGCCGGAGAACCAGGTCGGCGTCTTGCGCGGCTTGGTATCCTCGTATTCGCAGAACGAGGTGAACGGCACCAGGCACCGGCTCTGTGGCCCGAGCCAGCGCCGCCAGTGAGGGCTGCGCGTGTTGCGGATATTGGTGATCGGCGCGCCGCCGAACTGCGGGGGTCCGGGCATGCCCCAACGCATCATCGCGAGCGTCCGCTCCCCCCCGATGGTCGCGACGACCGGCGCGGGATAATCCGGAAAGATCCCGGGCATGACGGGCAGATTGCCGGTCGTGTCACGCATGGCCCGCGTGAAGGCGAGGATCGCCGCCTGGCCCTTGGTCAACGAATAGAGATTGCACATCGCTCACGCTCCGAGGGCGGGCGGCACCGTGCCGCGGAAGAGTTATCAGGCCAAGGCTGGCACTTGGCCTTCCACAGGCCTATAGGAGGAGCAGAAACCCCTTGAAAGATTTTTCCCATGGCTTTGCCCCGCATGACGGCAGAGAGCCGCGCTCTGCTTATCAAGCTCGTCCGTGCTCCCGCCGAACTTCCCGATACCGGCCTCATTCCTGACCTGCGCCAGCTCGGCTTCGTCGAGCGTCTCGACACCCGCTGGTACCCGACCCGCGCCGGCAAGGATTACCTGAAATCCCAGCGCTAGGGGCCGGCGTGCTTTTGCACGCGCAGACATCTCCCTGACTTTTCTACCCAGACATCGGCCCGAAGATCGCTCTCGATTTTCGGGCCGATGGCGTTGCTGCGAAAAGTTGCCACCCGAAGCGCCCGGCGGAACAGGCCGGACCCGGTTTCGCACCATCCGGCGCAGCGAACCTGACGCACGCTCACATCCGCGCGAGGCGTACGTCCGGGTGATGTTCATGACTTGTTCTTATCGCACGACTCGCGCGATAAGCGCCCATGGTCGATTCCCTCGGTGAAGCGCATGATCTCGGATGGACGCTGTGGGTCGCCTGCGCCCATGGCAATCGCGACGGTCTGAAATCGATCCGCGAATGCCGCCAGCGCTACCGGATCGACATGTCCACGCTTCTGTGGACACGCGGGCGTGCCTGTCCGCTCGCGCGGCTGGAGGCTCTGATGCGCTGCCCGCGCTGCGGCAGCCGCACCGTGCGCGTCAGTTTCGTGCCGCCGTCCGGGCGGCGGCACGCGGGCTGAGGGCGCCGCGGCGCCCTGCCATATTTGTCAGTACACCCGCTTCTTCGGCTGGATGTAGTCGATCTCGTTCGACAGCGTGTAGGTGTGCACCGGCCGGTCGTCGAGAGACACCGTCTTGGCCGCCACATCGCAGAACGACAGCGTGTGCTTCATCCAGTTCGCGTCGTCGCGGTCCGGAAAATCCTCGCGGGCGTGCGCTCCGCGCGATTCCTGCCGGGCGAGAGCTGAGTCCATGGTGACCACGGCCTGGGCGATCAGGTTGTCGTATTCCATCGTCTCGACGAGATCGGTGTTCCAGATCAGCGAGCGGTCGGTCGTCTTCACGTCGTCCGAGGCCTGCCAGACCTGATGGATCTTCTGATGCCCCTCTTCCAGGATCTCACCGGTACGGAAGACGGCGCAGTTGGACTGCATGGTCTGCTGCATGCGGTCGCGCAGTTCCGCCGTCGAGGTCGAGCCCTTGGCGTAGCGGAAATGGTCGAGGCGCGTCAGCGAGTTCTCGCCGGCATTGGCGGGCAGCGGCGCATGGCCCTCACCGACTGTCACCGTATCGATGCAGCGCAGCCCCGCCGCGCGGCCGAAGACGACGAGATCGATCAGCGAATTCGAGCCGAGCCGGTTGGCGCCGTGCACGGACACGCAGGCCGCCTCGCCGACGGCCATCAGGCCGGGCACGACGGTGTCGGCATTGCCATCCTTCTTCGTCAGCACCTCGCCGTGATAGTTCGTCGGAATGCCGCCCATGTTGTAATGGACCGTCGGCAGCACCGGGATCGGCTCCCGGGTGACGTCGACGCCGGCAAAAATCTTCGCCGATTCCGAAATGCCGGGCAGGCGCTCGTGCAGGATCGCCGGGTCGAGATGGTCGAGATGCAGGAAGATGTGGTCGTTCTTCTTGCCGACGCCGCGACCGTCGCGGATTTCCATCGTCATGGCGCGGGAGACCACGTCGCGTGACGCGAGATCCTTCGCGGACGGAGCATAGCGCTCCATGAAACGCTCGCCTTCGGAATTGGTGAGATAGCCGCCCTCGCCGCGCGCGCCCTCGGTGATGAGGCAACCGGCGCCGTAGATGCCGGTCGGGTGGAACTGCACGAACTCCATGTCCTGCAGCGGCAGGCCGGCGCGCAGCACCATGGCGTTGCCGTCGCCGGTGCAGGTATGGGCCGAGGTCGCCGAGAAATAGGCCCGGCCATAGCCGCCGGTGGCCAGGATGGTCTTCTTGGCGCGGAAGCGGTGCAGCGTGCCGTCGTCGAGGCAGAGCGCCACGACGCCGCGGCAGGCGCCCTCCTCGTCCATGATGAGGTCGATCGCGAAATACTCGATGAAGAATTCCGAGGAATAGCGCAGCGACTGGCCATAGAGCGTGTGGAGGATGGCGTGGCCGGTCCGGTCGGCGGCGGCGCAGGTGCGCTGCGCGGCCGGGCCGTTGCCGAAATCGGTGGTCATGCCGCCGAAGGGGCGCTGGTAGATCCGGCCGTCCTCGGTGCGCGAGAAGGGCACGCCGAAATGCTCGAGTTCGTAGACGGCGGCCGGTGCCTCGCGCACCAGATATTCGATCGCGTCCTGATCGCCCAGCCAGTCCGACCCCTTGACGGTGTCGTACATGTGCCAGCGCCAGTCGTCCTTGCCCATGTTGCCGAGCGAGGCGGCGACGCCCCCCTGCGCCGCGACGGTGTGCGAGCGCGTCGGAAAGACCTTCGTGATGCAGGCGGTCTTCAGCCCGGCCTGGGCCGCGCCCAGCGTCGCGCGAAGACCCGCGCCGCCGGCGCCGACGACGACGACGTCGAAGGTATGGTCGGTGAATTCATAGGCCTTGCCATTGATCCCGGCGGCACCGCGATGCGGCTGCCCTTCGGGCGCGGGGGCGTTCTTGTGGGTCTCGGCCATGGCTCAGGCTCCAAAGCTCAGTTTCGCGATCGCAAAGAGGCTCGCGCCTGCGACGAGGACCGCAAAGAAGGTGTTGAGGATCTGCAGCGGCACGCGCGACGGGCCGTGGACATAGTCCTCGAGGATCGTCTGCATGCCGAGGCGCATGTGGACCGCGACGGAGATCACCACCAGCGCCATGATCAGCCCGACCAGCGGGTTGCCGAAGGCGAGGCGCACGTCGACATAGGCCTTGTCGTGCAGGGTGACGAGCAGCACCACGAAGGCGGTGATCAGGATGGCATTGGCGATGCCGGTCAGGCGCTGCAGCCAGAAATGGCCGGTGCCTTCCTTGGCGGAGCCGAGGCCGCGAACGCGGCCGAGATCGGTGCGCATTTTCATCAGGACCTCCTAGACGATGACGACCACGATCCACAGGATCGCGGTGAGGGTCAGGGAGCCGGCAAGGGTCGCCAGCGCCAGCTGCGTCGAGGTCTCCTTGTCGAGACCGTGCCCGGTGTCCCAGATGAAATGGCGGATGCCGCCGCACATGTGGTGCAGGAGCGCCCAGCTGTAGCCGAAGAGAAGGATGCGGCCGAGGATCGATCCGAAGAACCAGGAGGCGGTGGCGAAGGCTTCCGGACCGCTCGCGGCGGCGATCAGCCACCAGACGACGAGCAGCGTGCCGACATAGAGCGCCGCGCCCGTGATGCGGTGCAGGATCGACATCGCCATGGTCGGGCGGAATCGGTAGATCGAAAGATGCGGCGATAGCGGCCGCGCGGATTTCAGCTCGGACAACGGTGCCTCCTGTCCCTGGTATGTCTCCGCCCCACACCGCACGGGGCGACAGGACCGACGAACTTGCCTGACGTAAGGCGTATCGCAACTGCGAAAGCAAGACCCATTCTAAGGAACGAGCCGGCCTCCGGGGGCCTAATCGATTAGCGCGACTTTTTGACCTGCCGCCCCGCGCGGGGACCGCCTGCCCATCTCGGCCCCGCCCCCGTGCCGCTGACGATGTGCCCGGGGAATGGCAGGGAGCGATCAGCGATCGATAAAGCGAATCACATAGCTCGCCCAGTCCGCCGGCTCGGCGATGCGCTGGTAGAGCTGACTGCCGTTTTCGGGATTGCGCGGCGCGTGCAGCACGAGTTTCGACCAGCCGCGCGCATCCGACTCCTCGGCAAGAAGATCGACCATCGCCCGGGCAATGCCCTTGCGGCGCTGGCGCTGCTCGACGAAAATGTGATCGGCGAGGCCCGAGCGCATGCCCGTCCAGGGATCGGGCAGATCGTAGAAGATCAGGAAGCCGACGAGCTCTCCCCCCAGCCGCGCGCCGAGGACCTCCGCCGTTCGATCCTGCAGGAGCTGCTCGGCATAGACCTTGTCCGGTGCCCCCGGCGCCCCGCGAAACACCGCCTGGTTATAGGCGGCGAGCAGAGGCGCGAGATCGCGCGCATCCTTCAGGCGCAGAAGCTGGATGTCGATATCGGGCTGCGGGACCGGTTCCATGGCTTGGATGTCGCGCGGAACGGGGTGGGGGTCAAGGGAGAGGGCTCGACGCCGATGCGCGTTTCTCCCCACCAGGGTGGGGACAGCCGGCAGGCCAGAGGTAGGTGAGACCCGTCCTGACGCGGGTTCCCTCATCCGGTCCTTCGGGCCATCTTCCCCCCGGAGGGGAGAAGAACCGGCCGAGCCTGGGGGTCGGCGCTACTCCCAATCCCGGACATCGACGAAGCGCCCGGCGATCGCCGCCGCCGCCGCCATCGCCGGCGAGACCAGATGCGTCCGGCCCTTGAAGCCCTGCCGGCCCTCGAAGTTGCGGTTCGAGGTCGAGGCGCAGCGCTCCTCGGGAGCGAGGCGGTCCTCGTTCATGCCAAGGCACATCGAGCAGCCCGGCTCGCGCCAGTCGAAACCGGCGGCGATGAAGATCTTGTCGAGCCCTTCCGCCTCCGCCTGGCCCTTCACCAGGCCCGAGCCCGGCACGATCATCGCCGAGACGCTGCCTGCGACGGTGCGGCCCTCGACGATCTTGGCGACGGCCCGGAGATCCTCGATCCGGCCGTTCGTGCAGGAGCCGATGAAGACCCGGTCGACGGCGATGTCGGTCATTCTCGTGCCCGGCGTCAGGCCCATATATTCCAGCGCCCGCTGCTTGGACGCGCGCTTGTTCTCGTCCTCGATGACCGCGGGATCGGGCACGACGCCGTCGACGGCGACGACGTCCTCGGGCGAGGAGCCCCAGGAGACGATTGGCGGCAGGGCCGCGGCATCGAGCCGGACGACGCGGTCGAAATGCGCGCCCTCATCGGATTTCAGCGTCCGCCAGTAGGCCAGCGCCTTCTCGAAATTCTCGCCCTTCGGGGCGCGCGGACGCCCTTCGACATAGGCGAAGGTGGTCTCGTCCGGGGCGATCAGGCCGGCACGGGCCCCCGCCTCGATCGACATGTTGCAGATCGTCATCCGCCCTTCCATCGACAGCGCGCGAATGGCCTCGCCGGCATATTCGATGACGTAGCCGGTGCCGCCGGCAGTGCCGATCTCGCCGATGATGGCGAGGATGATGTCCTTGGCGGTGACGCCCGGCGGCAGCGTTCCGTTCACCTCGACCAGCATGTTCTTCGCCTTCGCCTGGATCAGCGTCTGCGTTGCCAGCACGTGCTCGACCTCGGACGTGCCGATGCCGTGCGCCAGGGCGCCGAAGGCACCGTGCGTCGAGGTGTGGCTGTCGCCGCAGACGATGGTCATGCCCGGAAGCGTGAAACCCTGCTCGGGCCCGATGATGTGGACGATGCCCTGGCGCCGGTCGGCCTGGTCGAAATATTCGATGCCGAAATCGGCGGCGTTCTTCGCCAACGTCTCGACCTGCAGCCGGCTCTCCGGATTCTTGATGCCCAGCGTCCGGTCAGGCGCGGTCGAGACATTGTGGTCGACGACAGCCAGCGTCTTCTCGGGATGGCGGACCTTTCGCCCGGCGACGCGCAGTCCCTCGAAGGCCTGCGGACTGGTCACCTCGTGCACGAGGTGGCGGTCGATATACATCAGCGCGCCGCCGTCGCGCTCGTCGACGAGGTGCTCGTCCCAGATCTTGTCGTAGAGTGTGCGGGGTTGGGTCATGGATCGTGTCCTGGCAGCCGGCATGTCCGGAATCGGGGATGGGCGAATACGGGTCGCGGACCGCGAAGCGGCGCGCAGCGTTTCAGCCGAGAAAGCCCCTGCCCTGGATCAAACGGTAGAAAAATCGCCCGGGCAGCCGCGTCCGATCGTCGAGCGGGCTGAAGCCCAGCGTCGTCGGCAAACGGGTGGTCGTGGCGAGAGACGGCGTCATGTCGCCAAAATAGCAGCCCGGGACAGGCCGTTCAATGAGGCAGCGCGAAGCATTGTTCGGCGGCGGCGCCCTCCGCATGTCTCCAACGCCGCTTCGCCGACGACCGCAATCCGTGGCCGGCGTATGATTATCACCACGCCGTGACAATCCCTTGATAAGGTTCGCTTTCTCCTGCCTTTGCATCCGCATGCGTAGCCAGCACCGCGCAATGCGCGGAACGGCCCTCAAGACCAGCGCTTGTTTCTGCGAAAACCTGAAACGGAGCAGACTCATGTTTATGCGAATCGACAAGCTACAGGCCGAGTTGCCCGCACCGAAGCGCGCGGACCCGAATGCCGCCGCGGCATTGCAGGAACTGCTCGGCGGCAAGTACGGGGAGATGTCGACCCTCGGCAACTACATGTTCCAGAGCTTCAACTTCCGGTCGAAGGAAAAGCTGAAGCCGTTCTACAGCCTCGTCGCCTCGATCACCGCCGAGGAGCTCGGCCATGTCGAGCTGGTCTCCAACGGCGTCGCCATGCTCAACAACGGCCCGGACAAGCCGCACGGCGACGAGGGCGACGGCGGCGACATTTCCGGCGCGCCTTTCGAGGACATGAAGGATATCCGCCTCGCCGCGGCCTTCCTCTCCGGCGGCGGCGGCGCGATGCCGGTCAATTCCAACGGCGCACCCTGGAACAACGATTTCATCACCACCACGGGCAATGTCGTCGTCGATCTCCTGCACAACTTCCATCTCGAATGCGGCGCACGCCTCCACAAGCTGCGCGTCTACGAGACGCTGACCGATCCGACCGGCCGCGAGGTCTGCGGCTATCTCCTCGTCCGCGGCTCGGTTCACGCCCACGCCTATGCGCTGGCGCTGGAAAAGATTACCGGCGTCAAGATCAAGGATTTCCTGCCGACGCCGAACATCGACCTGTCGAAGATCCCGGAATGCCAGAAATATCTCGACGAGGGCTCGCATCGCCGGCTCTACACCTTCAGCCCGAACGACTACAAGGAGATGGCCGGCATCTGGGGCAATGGCGAAGTCGCCCTGCCAAACGATCCCCCCGGCGAACTGGAAGTCGTCGAAGGCCATCCGGACGGCGGCAAGATCCACCAGCTGACCGGCGTTCCCTCGGCCTTCACGCCGGACTACGCGCCGGAAGAAATGTTCGAGATCGCCTCGAAGCTCTACAAGAAGTCGCGCTGACCGCTGACGGTTGCCGTTGACGCGGCTCATCGGAACAGGCGCCCCTTCCGGAGAGGGCGGCGCCCGTTCCGTTTGGGCCCTCTTCCGCGACTGGAACAATCGGGCCGCGATCGGATACGCCGGCTTATCTAGTGCCGAAGACGTCCCACGGATCTCCCGACCATAAAAAAAGCGGCCCGAAGGCCGCTTTTCCAAAAATCATGCCGGAAGGCCGATTTACTCGGACGCGGCTTCCTTGGCAGCGGCTTCCGCCGCTTCCTTCGAAGCCAGCTCCGCGGCGGCGGCAGCGTCGAGCGCGGCCTGACGCGTCGCAGCCTTCTCGGCCTCGGCCTTGGCCTTTTCGCCGATCACCACCTGGCGGGCGTCGTCGTTCAGCTTGCGGGCGCGAACATTCGTCGCCTCGACGATACGGGCCGACTTGCCGCGGCGATCGCGCAGGTAATAGAGCTTGGCCCGCCGGACACGGCCACGGCGCACGACCTCGACGCCCTCGACCATCGGCGAGTACATCGGGAAGACGCGCTCGACGCCCTCGCCGTAGGAGATCTTGCGAACGGTGAAGTTCTCCTGGATGCCGGCGCCGGAGCGGGCGATGCACACGCCTTCATAGGCCTGCACGCGGGTACGGGTGCCCTCGGTCACGCGCACGTTGACGCGCAGCGTATCGCCGGGGGAAAAAGTGGGGAAAGTCCGAACAGCCCCGATGCGGGCGATTTCGGCAGCGTTCAGTTCCGAAATGATATCCATGGCGCGAGCCTCTCTTCGTTTCATGCCGGCTCCGCCGGTCATGGCCGTCTGTACGGTCAAGTTATTCTGAGGAACAGGGTCGCCTTACACCGATCCCGCGGGATTGTCGAGACGGCACGGACGGAATCAGTCGAGACTTCGGGTTGTGAAGGCGGAAGGCCTCGATTATGGCTCGGGGGTCGGGAAGTCCGACCGCCCTGCGCCCACCCGAAGGCCTCTCCATGACCCTCCTGTCCGTCGCCCTCCTGTTCCTGGCAGGATTCTTTTCCGGCGCGATCAATGCGGTCGCCGGTGGGGGCACCTTCATCTCCTTCGGCGCGCTGACGCTGCTCGGCATGCCGCCGATCACGGCCAACGCCACCTCCTCGATTGCGCAGTTTCCGGGCTACGTCACCTCGACGCTGGCTTACTGGAGCGACATCCGGCGGATGTGGCGGAGCGCGCTCGTGCTGGCTCTCGTCTCGGTCGTCGGCTCGGGCCTCGGCGCGCTGGTCCTGTTGTCGCTCGACAATCCCCAGTTCGAGGCCCTGGTGCCCTGGCTCCTTCTCGGCGCGACGGCGATCTTTGCCGCCGGTCCCTGGCTGAAGCCGAAGCCACGGCCCGGCACCGAGCCCACCAGCGCATCGCCCGTCGCCGGCCCCATCGCGCAGTTCGTCACGGCGATCTATGGCGGTTTCTTCGGCGCCGGCATGGGCATCATGATGCTGGCGACGCTCGGCCTCACGCAGGCCGGCGACTACCATCGCCTGAACGCTCTCAAAAACCTGCTCGCCATCGTCATCGCCGCCGTGGCGATCGTCGTCTTCATCGCCGGCGACGCGATCAGCTGGCCCGGCGCCCTCGCAATGATCCCCGGCGTCGCGCTCGGCGGCTATGCCGGCGTCTGGGCCGCCAAGCGTGTTCCCCAGACCGTGGTGCGCGGCATCGTCATCGCCGTCGGCCTGTTTCTTGCCGGCTACTATTTCATCAAGAGCTGAGAAAGACAGGGCTCTCCGCTTCAGTCTCTGCCGCCCCGCAGAAGATCCGGCCGCCGCTCTCTCGTCAGGCGTTCCGCCTCGGCCCGGCGCCACCGCTCGACCGCCCCATGGTCGCCCGACGTCAGCACGGCCGGGATCGGGCGCCCCTCCCACTCCGCCGGACGGGTATAGTGGGGATGCTCCAGCATCCCGGTCTCGAAGCTTTCGGTCTCGCCGGACTGGGCATTGCCCATGACGCCCGGCAACAGACGGATCACCGCGTCGAGGAGCACCAGGGCGGCGATCTCGCCGCCCGAAAGCACGTAATCGCCGACCGACACCTCGGTAAGGCCGCGGCCCTCGATCACCCGCTCGTCGACGCCCTCGAAGCGACCGCAGACGATCAACACGCCCTCTCCTTCGCTGATCCGGCGCACGACGGCCTGATCGAGCGGCCGCCCGCGCGGGCTCATCAGGAGGCGCGGCCGCCTGTCTCCCGCGGGCGACGCGTGGTCGATCGCCCGGGCCAGCACGTCGGCCCTCAGCACCATGCCAGCGCCACCGCCGGACGGCGTGTCGTCGACCATGCGGTGGCGCCCTTCGGCAAAGTCGCGGATCTGCACCGTCTCGATCGCGGCATCCCCCCGTTCCAGCGCGCGTCCCGCCAGCGACAGGCCGAGCGGCCCCGGAAACATCTCGGGATAGAGGGTCAGAACGCTGGCACGAAAGCTCATGGCCGGCCCTTGGGCTCTTTATCCACATCGCCCCGATTCACATCGCCCTGCGCCTCGCCGACGGAGGGATTACCATCGAACGTTTCGCCATCGGGCGCGGAGCCGAAAGCCCCGTCGAGGCCGCCCCCTCCGCCTTCGCCACCCAGATCGTCGTCGTCGTCATCTACCGAGACCAGTCCCGCCGCCAGCGGCTCGACCAGCATCACGCCGTGTTCCATGTCGATCTCCGGCACGGCCGCCTCTGAAAACGGGATCATCACGGTCGCGCCCCGGGCCGGGCGAATCTCGATCACCTCGCCGGCACCGAAATCGTGGAAGGCGATCACCACGCCCACCGTCTCGCCGGCCACCGTCACGGCGTCGAGGCCGATGAGATCGGCCTGGTAGAATTCGTCCGGGTCGTCCTCCGGCAGTGCCGACCGGTCGACAAAGAGCTCTGTGCCGTTCAGTCGCTCCGCCTGGTCGCGGTCGGTCACCTCGGCGATCGACACGACGACGACGTTCTTCTGGATACGCGCCGAGCGCGGCGTGTAGGCATTGCCCTTGGCGTCGAACAGCGGGCCATAGGCCCTGATGTCGCGGGGATCCTCGGTGAAGGATTTCACCCTCACCTCCCCCTTGATGCCGTGGGCCCCGCCGATGACGCCGAGGAGAATGGGATTTTCGGGGGCTTTGGGCAAAGGGATCACCGGGAAGAGAAGCATTGGCAAGGGGTCTGGAAGGAAGCGGCGCTAAGGTCAAGCCGTCTGGCGCTGGCCATCGTGCGCCGGAGTGCAGACCTCCCTGCGAGAACCGCAACACCCGCACCGCGCCGGTTCGCTCTCACGCGGACGAAGGCCACCGCACGCGCCCCAGACGGCGCTCCGGCCGCGGCAAAGTCGGGGATTTTGGCCTGACGCGGATTGGAATGATGTTTTTGGGGGTTGACTATGTGTTGGGAACGCAAACAGCCCCGTCGCGGGTTCGACGGGGCTGTTTGGTTTGTGTTTTGTTGGGTATGTGATGAGATTTCTTGTCATTTGCAGACCTGGCGGCGACCGACTTTCCCGCGTCTTGAGACGAAGTATCATGGGCGCTGGAGCGTTTCACGGCCGAGTTCGGAATGGGATCGGGTGCAGCCGCTCCGCTAGAACCACCAGGTCAGCGAATGGCAAGATGAAGCTGGAGTTTGTTTCAGGGGGCTCACGCCAGCCGGGTAAAGACCCGGCCGTCTCCGCTGGGGCGGGCCAGTTGGCCCGACGCCCGGTCGGGCTACCAAGGGGCGCCCCTTTCGGGAAAGCCGCGGTAGTAGCTGAGTTCTGGAAGGCCTCTGCAGGGAGGCCGTTTGGATTGGAATGAGAACCGTCTCTTTTCAGCGGCAACAGGCTGGCCGCCCGTAGGACGACCGTCCGTCGGATTGCCATGGCAATCCGCGCCAGCGCAGACGACTTGTCCGTGACAAGTCGGCGTGAGCGCCTCGAGACAAACCAATGTTCACACCCCTTTGGGGGTGAACATTGGCGAATGGGAATGATCAAGCCGATCGGGCGATTAGTACCGGTAAGCTTCAAGCATTACTGCTCGTCCACACCCGGCCTATCAACGTGGTGGTCTACCACGGCCCTGATAGGGAGCACTCGTTTTGAGGTTAGTTTCCCGCTTAGATGCCTTCAGCGGTTATCTAGTCCGTACATAGCTACCCTGCACTGCGGCTGGCGCCACAACAGGTCCACCAGAGGTACGTCCATCCCGGTCCTCTCGTACTAGGGACAGATCCTCTCAATACTCCTACACCCACGGCAGATAGGGACCGAACTGTCTCACGACGTTCTGAACCCAACTCACGTACCGCTTTAAATGGCGAACAGCCATACCCTTGGGACCTGCTCCAGCCCCAGGATGCGATGAGTCGACATCGAGGTGCCAAACAACCCCGTCGATATGGACTCTTGGGGGTCATCAGCCTGTTATCCCCGGCGTACCTTTTATCCGTTGAGCGATGGCCCTTCCACGCGGGACCACCGGATCACTATGACCGACTTTCGTCTCTGCTCGACATGTACGTCTCGCAGTCAGGCGGGCTTATGCCATTGCACTCGACGACCGATTTCCGACCGGTCTGAGCCCACCATCGCGCGCCTCCGTTACTCTTTGGGAGGCGACCGCCCCAGTCAAACTACCCACCATACACTGTCCCGGATCCGGATAACGGACCGCGGTTAGACATCCATGACGATAAGGGTGGTATTTCAAGGATGGCTCCACACGAGCTGGCGCCCATGCTTCAAAGCCTACCACCTATCCTACACATGCCGACACGAATGCCAGTGTAAAGCTATAGTAAAGGTGCACGGGGTCTTTCCGTCTGACCGCAGGAACCCCGCATCTTCACGGGGAATTCAATTTCACTGAGTCTATGCTGGAGACAGCGGGGAAGTCGTTACGCCATTCGTGCAGGTCGGAACTTACCCGACAAGGAATTTCGCTACCTTAGGACCGTTATAGTTACGGCCGCCGTTTACTGGGGCTTCATTTCAGAGCTTGCACCCCTCCACTTAACCTTCCAGCACCGGGCAGGCGTCAGACCCTATACGTCGTCTTGCGACTTCGCAGAGCCCTGTGTTTTTGGTAAACAGTCGCTACCCCCTGGTCTGTGCCACCCCCACCCACTTGCGTACATGGGGGTCACGCTTCTTCCGAAGTTACGCGTGCAATTTGCCGAGTTCCTTCAGCATAGTTCTCTCAAGCGCCTTGGTATACTCTACCAGTCCACCTGTGTCGGTTTAGGGTACGGTCTATACGGTGGGGCTATTTCCTGGAACCGCTTCACCGCAGGATCAATCCAATAAGACCCTACGATACACGCGATCCGTCACTCTCCACCAGGCCCACGATTATTAACGTGGTTCCCATCGACTACGCCTTTCGGCCTCGCCTTAGGGGCCGGCTAACCCTGCTCAGATTAACTTTAAGCAGGAACCCTTGGACTTTCGGCGAGGGTGTCTCTCACACCCTTTATCGTTACTCATGTCAGCATTCTCACTTCCCATACCTCCAGCAGCCCTCACGGGTCCGCCTTCACAGGCCTAGGGAACGCTCCGCTACCACTGACGAATTCCGTAGAATTCTGTCAATCCACAGCTTCGGTGCATGGCTTTAGCCCCGTTACATTTTCGGCGCAAAGACCCTTAATTAGACCAGTGAGCTGTTACGCTTTCTTTAAATGATGGCTGCTTCTAAGCCAACATCCTGGTTGTTTTGGGATCTTCACATCCTTTCCCACTTAGCCATGACTTGGGGACCTTAGATGGTGGTCAGGGTTGTTTCCCTCTCCACGACGGACGTTAGCACCCGCCGTGTGTCTGCCGACTAGTACTCCCCGGTATTCGGAGTTTGA